>NZ_JBQQBS010000001.1:0-434414 GCF_052245395.1 Streptomyces sp. 4N124 | reverse complement strand
CCCGGCGGCACGGAGGCGGTGGCGGTCGTCGGGAGCGCCACCTGGCCCACTCCCGCGACCTGGCCCACCCACCCCTCATGCCCGGCGCCCACACCGACACCGACTCCCACGCCGACGCCGACACCGACTCCTGATCCGCCGAAGCCCACCCCCACCCCGGACCCGACGCCCACGCCGAAACCGCCGCCCAAGCCACGGCCCACGCCGCCCCCCGAGCCGCCGCCCGCACCCGCCCCACCGGCTCCGCAGCCCGCGGCCCCGCGGCCGGCACCCACACCCCCGCCCAGCCCCACACCGACACCGTCGGCCGAGCCGACCCCGCGTCCGTCCGTGACCCCGGTGAGCTATCCGGCGTACCACCCCGCACCGCGCAAGCGGGCGACACGGAGCGCTACGTCGCCGCTCACCTTCGTCCTGCTCATCACCGTGCCCGCGGTGGCCGCAATCGCCGCGCTGCGTCCGCGCTGATTTCTGGAGGCATCTCTTGCCGGAATGGCTTGTTCTCATCCTCGCGATGCTGGCTGTCTGCGTCGTGGTGGTCATCATCACCGTCGTTCGCCATCGGACGGCGGCGGACGACGAGGATCCCGACGAGACGCCCGACGTCATCGAGTACATGACGATGTGGATCGGAGTGGTGTACGCCATCGTCCTGGGCCTGGCCATCGCCGGTGTCTGGGAGGGCCGCAGCGCCGCGCAGGATCACGTCCAGGCCGAGGCGGTCGCCCTGCACGAGATCTCGGAACGGGTCCGGGTCTATCCCACCGACGTCCGTGACCGCATTCGCGACGATGTCAACACCTATGTCGGACACGTCGTGAACACGGAGTGGAAGGTGATGTCCGACGACGGCAAGGTCACCGAGCGCGGCACCGAACTCCTCGACCGCATCCGCGAGGACGTCACCGACTACGAGCCGCGGACCGACTTCGAGGCGCAGGCCTACCAGCCGCTCGTCGACCAGGTCACCGCGGCGGACCAGGCACGCAGTGCCCGCGCCGGCGCGACCGGGGAGACGATGCCGGGGGTGGTGTGGTTCGGGCTGATCGCCGGGGCCGTGGTCACGATCGGGATGATCTTCGCCCTGCAGATCCGGCGTACGGCACGGGAGCTGATCCTCGCCGGGCTGTTCTCGGCGCTGATCGCCTTCCTGCTCTTCCTCATCTGGGACTTCGACGCGCCCTACAGCCGGGGTGTCACCGCCTCGGCCGACCCGTTCCTGGACCTCTTCCCCCACCTCGGCGGCTGACGGGCCGCGCCGGGAAATCCTCGGGGGACGGCCGCCACACCGCGGCTGTCCCCCGATCGCGGCACCGACGTCCCCTGTACGGCCCACACGGTTGACCCGTTCGCGCTACTGCGATCGCGCGGCCGCATGCACCTTTCTAGCGTTTCGATCACCGAGGTGCATTTCTGGCGCAAGCGGAAGAGGTCCGCAGCTGCTCCTCGGGGACCGGAGGATCCACCATGCGCGCGATACGCGTCGCCTCGGCCGCACTGCTGGGCGTCACCGCCCTGGCGCTGGCCTCTCCCGCCGCTCACGCACGCGGTGACGAGCACACCGGCTTCCGGGCCAGTGTGCTGCCCACGACCATCGAGGCCGGCGGGCAGGTGTCCCTGCGCGTCACCGGCTGCGACCAGGATGTGTACGTCTCCTCGGGAATCTTCGACACGGTGACGATCCGCAGGGGCCAGTACTCGGCCACGGCGGTGGTCGACCGGGACGCGCGCGAGGGCGCGGTGTACTCGGTGAAGTTCAGCTGCGGCACCTTCTGGCAGGAGGTGGACCTCACCATCGCCGAGGGTCGTCCGGGCCACCACCGGGTCCCGCCGCGGGGCGTGCACGCCGGTGAGGGCGGCAGCGCCGGCGGTTTCAACCTACAGGAGATCGGGCTCGGGCTCGCGCTCATCACCGGCTCGGTCGGAGCGGCGTACCACTTCTCACGGCGCCGCACGGACGAGGACGGCGCCTGACCGGCCCCCTCCCCTGTCCGCACAGACCACCCGCACAGACCTTCGCCCCGGACCCTTCGAAGGGTCCGGGGCGAATCGGCTCCGGGGATCGACGGGGGTCAGATCCGCTTCTCGGACCGGCGCCGCATCCAGAACACTCCGCCGCCGACGACGGCCGCGGCCACGAGACCGCCGCCGATGACCATGTCGGTCGGGGTCGCCCCGGTGGAGCTGCTGCCGCCGATGCCGCCGCGGACACCGCCGATGACGGTGAAGGCGTTCGGCCGGGTCAGGGTGGAGCCGGAGCAGTGGACGGTGACGTCGTACGGGCCGGGCCTGGCGTTGGTGTGGACGGTGGCGGTGCCTCTCGATGTCTGGTTGGCGCCTCTGACCGGGAACAGCCTGGAGCGTGGGAAGGCACGGGAGGTCATGGTGCCGCCGTTGGGGCAACCGTCGACCATGACGGTCAGCTGACCGCCTCGGGCGATGACCCTGGGCAGCACGACGATATTGCTCGGGAAGAACCGGCCGTTGCCGCCGTGGTGCCCGCCGTGGCCGCCGCCATTTCCGCCGAAGCCACCGTGGTCACCGCCGTTGCCACCGAACCCACCACCGTTGCCACCGAAGCCATCGCCGCCGAAGCCGTCGCCGCCAAAGCCGCCATTTCCGCCGAAGCCACCGTGGTCGCCGCCGTTGCCACCGAACCCACCGCCGTAGCCGCCGCTGCCGTCGGCGTCGTTCATGCCGTCCCAGGCGACGGCCGCGGGAGCGGCGAGCCCGAGGACGGCGACCGCGGCGGCCGAGACCGCCAGGGAACGAGTAGTACGCATGTGATCCTCCGCGGAAGACGCCCCGGGACCCGTCCCCGGTCGATCGGCGAGAAAGCGCCTCCAAGAAAGACCCTCAGATGCCCTGCGCGCGCCCGCATTTCGGGAATGGTCCGTCCTGGTGAGAAGACACGCCGAAGGAAAACCACACAATCGGATATTGCCGCAGGTCACGCACCGTCAGAAAATTCCTGTTCGCGGCGACTCGGATGGCGCACCACGGTGGCGTTCGGGCCACCCGTTCGCTTCTGCCCCGTCGCTGGCGGTGCCCGCGGGACTTAGCTTTCTCCTATGCGCCATTGACGTGGCGACGGCCGCGTCGAGAGGGGAAGTCGAATGTCTGGGTACGAGGTGGCCGAAGAGGAGGAGCAGCGGAAGAAGCGCGCTCCTTGGGGCGTGATAGCGCTTGTTCTGCTGACCGGCCTCGCGCTCATTCGGAATGGTTCGGGGGAGTTCGACGAGGGGCCCCCGCAGCCCGCCTCGGCAGCCGCCGCGGAGGCCCGGACACCGCAGGGCGCCTTCCTGCGGGCTCCGGGCGCGCTGCCGTACTCCGTGCCTGACCGGGTCAGGATCCCGGCGATCCAGGTCGACGCGCCCATGATGCCGGTCGGCCTGGACGCGGCCGGCTGGGTCGACGCGCCACCGCCGGAGGACCCGAATCTGGCTGGTTGGTTCACCGGCGCCGTCTCCCCCGGCGAAAAGGGCACCGCCGTGATCGTCGGCCATGTCGACAACACTCAGGGCCCGGCCGTGTTCTACGGACTCGGGGCCCTCAAGAAGGGATATCGCGTCGAGGTCGCGCGCAAGGACGCGAAGACGGCCGTATTCGAGATCTACGGCATCGAGGTCTTCGAGAAGAACAACTTCCCCGGTGACCGTGTCTACGCTTCCAAGGGCAGCCCCGAATTGCGGGTGATCACCTGCGGCGGCGGTTTCTCCAAGCAGAACGGCTACGACGGGAACGTCGTCGTCTTCGCCCGCCTGGTCGAGGTGCGCTGAGCGTCCCGGCCGGGCGGGCGGCGGCCCGTCAGACGTGCCGCCGGCGCGGGACGGTGATGTGGTAGCCGTCGTCCAGCAGTTGGGGCAGATAGTCGCGCAGGGCCCGGACGCTCTCCGAGCGGTCGCCCCCGGCGTCGTGCGAGAGCACCACGACGCCGGGGGCGGCGCCGTTCTCGACCCGGTCGACGATGGTGCGGGCGCGGGGCTCGGTCCAGTCGAGGGTGTCGACCGTCCACGCCAGCGGCTCCATGCCCAGTTCGGCGCCGAGCTGGAAGGCCGCGCGGTTCCAGGCGCCGTAGGGGGCGCGGAACCAGCGGGGCCACTCGCCGGACGCGTCCTCGATGACCTCGCAGGTACGTTTCATCTCGGAGCGGATCCGCTTCCGGGTGAGGCGGGTGAGCAGCGGGTGGGACCAGGTGTGGTTGCCGACGACATGCCCCTCGTCGGCCATGCGCTCCACCAGGTCCGGGTTCTCGGCGGCCATCTCGCCGCAGACGAAGAACATCGCGCGGACGTCGTACGCCCCCAGCGTGTCCAGGATGTCCGGGGTGTAGCGGGGGTCCGGGCCGTCGTCGAAGGTCAGCACCATGGTCCGGCCGCGGCCGGAGACACGCAGAAAGGGTTCGCGCCGTACGAGGAGCCGCCGTGCCGCGGCCCGCGGCGGACCGTGGCCGGTGAGGGGCTGCAGCCGGTAGGCGGAGGGCTTGAGGGCGCGGCGCGCCTGCGGGCCCGCGGCCCCGGCGGCGGGCGGCCGGACCGGCTGGTCGCCCGCGCGCACCGTGAGCAGTCCGGCCGTGCCGGCCGCCCCGACCGTGGCGGCGCCGACGGCCAACGCCCGGCGCCGGGTGAGCAACTGATCCTTCTTCATGACTCATCAGTCGCCCCTCGGGGCACCGACGCACCACGCCGGCACCTCAGCGGCGGCATGATTCCACCCGGGCGGCGTATGACGGTTCGTCAGGGAAACGGCGGGTGTCTCCCTGGTGGGCGATTCGATGAGAAGGCCGGCAACGACAGCGGGACCTGCGGGTTCCGATAGCCTCACAGGCGTGACGGAACAGCAGCACTCGCCCTCGCAAGGGTTCGAACGGGGCACGGACGGGCCGAAGGTCATCGTTGTCGGCGTGGACGGCTCCGACTCCTCACTGCGGGCCGCGGCCTACGCCGGTGGACTGGCCCGGCGGCAGCGCGCGCTCCTCGCGATCGTGTACGTGCAGCCCGTGATGAGCGCCGGCGCGGCGCTCGGGGCGCCGGTCGCGGAGACGACGGACGCGATCGCCGAGGACATCGTCGCGGAGATCAGGGACGCGACGGAGCGCATGAAGGGGATATTCGACGTCCGCTGGGAGTTCCACACGTTCCGCGGCGACCCCTACAGCGGCCTGGTCAAGGCGGCCGACGAGCTCAAGGCGGACGCCGTGGTGGTGGGTGCGTCGGAGCAGGCGGGCCACCGGATCATCGGGTCGGTCGCGATTCGGCTGGTGAAGGCGGGGCGGTGGCCGGTGACGGTGGTGCCGTGACGCTCCGCTGGGAGTGCCGGGTTATGCCGTCGGGTGTCTGCCGCGCCGTCTTGGCTGGTCGCGCAGTTCCCCGCGCCCCTACGGGGCGCCCATCACCAGGCCGTCTTTCGCCGCGCCGCGACTGAACACCACGTCTCGGATTCGGTCGCGTACGCCCTGTACCTCGGCGCCCTTCGTCAGTGCCTTGTTGAGGTTCACCAGTCGGCCGGCGTCGATGTCGAACAGTTGTGGGACGAACTCGGCTTTCGTCACCTCCCACCGGCCGCCGGGCCTGGCGGGCGGGGCGAAGGTGAAGCGGCCGAGGGTGGACTGGTTGCCCCGTGGGTCCTGTACGCCCTGGTGGTTGAACATGGCGCCGGCGATCTGGTCGCCCATCCCGTAGACCACCCAGGTGCCGTTGACCTTCTCGTATGCCTGCGGGACATGGGCGTGGGTGCCGAGGATCAGGTCGATGTCCGGGCGGTCCCCGGTGCGGGAGGCGGTGAGGGTCTGGGCCAGGGACTGCTGGCGCCGGTCGGGCGCTTCCTGCCATTCCGTGCCCCAGTGCATGGACACCACGACCACATCGGCGCCGGCCTGCCGCGCCGCGCGGGCGTCCGCGATGATCTTGTGCTCGTCGATCAGGTTGACGGCCCAGGGCTGTCCCGGCGGCGGCGGGAAGCCGTTCGTGCCGTAGGTGTAGGCGAGGTGGGCGACCTTCGCCTTTCCCGCGGGCAGGACGGTGGCGGTGCGCGCCTCGGCGTCGCTGCGCGCCGATCCGGCGTGCCGTACGCCCGCGCGGTCGAGGGCGTCCAGCGTGCGGCGAATGCCGTCCGCGCCGTCGTCCAGGCTGTGGTTGGAGGCGGTGGAGCAGCCGTCGTAGCCGGTGGCGGCGAGGCCGGTGGCGACCTCGGGCGGGGACTTGAAGGTGGGGTAGCCGGTGTACTCGCCGTTCTCTCCGTACACCGTCTCCATGTGGCACAGCGCCAGATCGGCGCGGGAGACGACGGGTTCGACTTCGGAGAGCATCGGGCGGAAGTCGTAGCCGGTGCCGCCCGCGTCGAAGCGTGCCCGGTCGATGATCGAGCTGTGCGGGAGGACGTCGCCGGAGGCGACGAGCGTGAATCCGCCGGCACCGGCGGGGGCCGGACGCCCCGACGGGTCGGTGTCGTCGCGGGCCTCGGCCTGGCAGGCGGCGCCTGCGGCGAGAACGGCCGTGAGGGCCAGGGCAACCTGCTGTCTGCGTGCAATCATCGCTCACCCCGTCGCGATCACATTTCCAGACAAATAGGTATGAGTCTGCACGCTTCCGCAAACAACCTGACTGGTTTCATTAGCCCGTCCGGCGCTCACCGGCAGCGGAAGGGACCGTTCGTCGTACCGTTCGTCGACGCGATCGACCGTCCGCCGCAGATCCGTGTGCGCTCTCTGTCCGAAAGGCACACCCTGCGATGCCATACGGCCATGACGGCCGGAACCACCCTCTCGAATGGGACGACGACCGCCGAGCACGAGCTCGCCGCACTGCAGCGGGAGCACGGCCGGCCTCTTTTCGCGCTGCTGCTCCGGCTCTGCGACGGTGACCGGCAGCGCGCCGAGGACCTCGTGCAGGAGACACTGGTACGCGCCTGGCAGCATCCCGAGGCGCTACGCGCCGATGACTTCGACTCCGTACGGCCGTGGCTGCTGACCGTGGGACGGCGGCTCGCCATAGACGCCCGGCGGGCCCGGCAGGCACGGCCCGCCGAGGTCGGGGACGCGGTTCTGGAGAACGCGCGCGTGATAGCCGACCACGCCGAGCGGGCGGCCGCGGCACTCGATGTGCGCGAGGCTGTGAAGACACTCACTCCGGAGCACCGTGAAGTCCTGGTGCTCGTGTATTTCCACGGGGCGAGTGTGGCGGAGGCCGCGGCGGCGCTCGGAATTCCGCCCGGTACGGTGAAGTCCCGCGCGTACTACGCGCTGCGCGCCCTGCGCAGGGTGCTTCCGGGATACGCGGCCGACCTGCGGTGAAACCAATGGATGAGTCAAACCTCCGTAAAGCGCCTTGCTGAAGACCCCTGTTGAGCAATCAGCTGTCTTCATCCGTGTTCCGGACTGGGGCCCGGGGTCGGGCGACGCGCACGCACCGGAGGAAGGCAGGAAGGGATGCTGCACAGAGGTCAAGAGAGCACGGACGGCACCGGCGGCGGTGAACTGACCGTCCCCATGGCGTGGTTGTACGCCGAGTACATTGCCGACGAGCTGCTGCGGACCGGCGATCTGATGCCGCCGACGTCCTTCGAGTTCCGCGCCGGACGGGATGCGCTGGCGCTGACCATCTTCCTGTCCGACACCGACGGCGAGCTGTCCGGCATCCGGGTCGTCTCCCAGCTGGAGACCTGGCTTTCGCTGACGGCGTACGACCAGCCGTGGCAGGACTGGGTGCGCGAGCACCTGGCGAGACTCGCCGCCGAGGCGATCGAGTCGGGGGACCCCGCACCCGACCTGGAGCTGGCGGAGGCGGCCTGGCGCTGGCTGGAGGAGACCGAGCTGCTCGCGCCCGACCTGAACGCGGTGCCCGGCGGTGCCGCGACGGCCGGTGAGGACGAGGGGCCGAAGGTGTGGACGCCGGCCTGGCAGCTGGGGCTGCCGCTGGGACATCTCGCCATCCATCTTTTTTGAGATTCGGCGCCGATCCGACCAATCCTCGGCCCGAGCCGCTCCGAATCCTTTGGTTGCGATTCGGTAAGTGGCTTGAGTGATTCTTCGGATTGGTGCGTACCGGTGGGAGCAAGGAGTAACCCCACCCGCACCCAACGGCACGAGGATTCGGCATGAGGTCCCTGGAGAGGCATCGCGACGTCGCCGCGTACGCGCTCGGCGTGCTGGACGAGGCGGACGCCTTCCGCTTCGAGGATCACCTCATGGAGTGCCCCAGCTGTGCGGCACACGTGACCGAATTCGGGCCGGTGACCCGGCAGTTGATGTTGTACCGACGGGCCACGCCGCGCTTTGTGAACCCCCTGACCCAGCCCGGAAACCGGCTGCTGGACCGGCTCCTCGGCGAGGTGACGGCACGGCGACGGGTCGGGCGCAGGCGGGTGCTGTACGCCGTGGCGGCCTCGGTCGCGATCGCTGTGGCCGCACCGGCGGTCGCGATCACGGCGGGCCGCGGTGACGGCTCCGTGCGCATCACCGCGACCGACGAGCGGTCGGGCGTATGGGCGCAGGTCACGGCGGAGAACGCGGCCTCGGGCAGTCAGATCGAGCTGAGGGTGAAGGACGGGGCCGGGCCGCGCCCCTGCCGCCTGGTCGTCATGGGCCAGGACGGCTCGGAGGAGACGGTCACCCACTGGATGACGCCCCGCCACGACGCCCGCCCGAACACCATGCACGGCAGTTCGTCGATGCACACCGACCAGATCGACCGGTATGAGGTTCGCACGACGGACGGCGAGCATCTGGTGACACTCGACGCGAAGTAGCACGACACCACTCCCCCACACCCCTGTCATCCGTCCCGCCCCGGCCACCGGGCGGTCCCGCGTCCCCGGTGTGAGACTGCTGGCGAGGCACCCCGGCCGCGTCCACGGTCCGACGAGGGGAGACGAGGTGGCGACGACGGAGACCGGTGACGGCCTGCTGGAGGAATTCCTCGCCGATCCGGACAACGCCGCACTCGACCTGTCCACCGCGGTGGCCCGCTGCTCCAAGGCGCTGGGACTGCAGCACTCCGTGGTCTATCTCGCGGACCTCCAGCAGCTCCAGCTCGTCCCGCTCACCGACGTTGCCTCGGCGCTGCCCGTCGATGACTCGCTCGCCGGCTGGACCTACCGCACCCAGTCCCTGCGGGTGGAGGAGTCCGAGACCGGCGGCATGACGGCCTGGCTTCCCTTGGTGGACGGCGCGGAGCGGCTCGGCGTGCTCGCGGTGCACTGCCCGGCGCTGACCCCGGTCTCGCTGCGCCGCAGCAGGACCCTGGCCGCCCTGCTGGCCATGATGATCACGTCCAAGCGGGCGTACAAGGACTCCTTCGTACGGCGGACCCGGACCGAACCGATGCAGTTGCCCGCCGAGATGCTGCGCGCCTTTCTGCCGCCCCGCACGATCGGCACCGGACACGTGGTGTCCACGGCCGTGCTGGAGCCCGCCTATGAGCTGGGCGGCGACGCCTTCGACCACTCCCTCACCGAGACCACCCTGCACGCCGCGGTCCTCGACGCGATGGGGCACAACCTGGCCTCGGGGTTGACCACCGCGGTGTCGCTGTCCGCCTGCCGCAACGCCCGGCGGACCGGGGCCGATCTGCCGGAGCTGGTCACGAGCGTGGACGACGCACTGGCGCAGTGGCTGCCCGACCAGTTCTGCACCGGCATCCTCGCCCAGCTGGATCTGGCCAGTGGCGTGCTGCGGTGGATCAACTGCGGGCACCCCGCACCACTTCTCATCCGGGACCGGCGGCTCCTCGACGGCGCGATGGAACGGGAGGCCGATCCGCCGATGGGGCTGCCGTCCCTGCTCGCCGAGGGCACGCGACGGACGCACGAGATCTCCCTCGAGCCGGGCGACCGGGTGCTGCTGTACACCGACGGGGTCACCGAGGCGCGGGCCCGCGACGGCGGCCTGTTCGGGCTCGCCCGGTTCACCGACTACATCATCCGGGCCACCGCCGCGGGCGAGCTGGCGCCGGAGACCCTGCGGCGGCTGATCCATTCGATCCTGGAGGCTCAGCCGGGGCGGCTGCGGGACGACGCGACGATCGTGATGTTCGAGTGGTGGCCGCCCGCGCGGTGACCTCGCACCTCACTTCAGCAGCCGGGACAGCCTCCGGTCGGCCAGGGGCTTGCCGCCCGTCTGGCAGGTCGCGCAGTACTGCAGTGAGGAATCGCTGAAGGACACCTCGCGGATCGTGTCGCCGCACACCGGGCAGGGCTCGCCCGTCTTGCCGTGCACGCGCAGGCCGCTCTTCTTCTCGGCCTTGAGGCGTCCGGCGGCGACTCCGCGGGAGCGCTCGACGGCCTCGGTGAGGGTGCTGCGCAGCGCCTTGTACAGACGGGTGATCTCCTCGGGGGTCAGGGACGCGGCCAGCTTGAAGGGGGACATCTTCGCGACGTGCAGGATCTCGTCGCTGTACGCGTTGCCCACGCCGGCGATCAGGCTCTGGTCGCGCAGGGCCCCCTTGAGCTGCCGTCGCTCGTCCTTGAGCAGGGCCGCGAACCGCGGTTCGTCGAAGTCGTCGGCGAGCGGATCGGGGCCGAGGCGGGCGACGCCCGGGACGTCCTGGGGGTCGTGGACGACATACACCGCGAGCCGCTTCTGGGTGCCGGCCTCCGTCAGGTCGAAGCCCTCGCCGGTCTCCAGGGCGACCCGCAGCGCGAGGGGGCCCTTGCCGGGCTTGGGCGGACCGTCGGGGAGCTTGTCCTTCCAGTGCAGCCAGCCGGCGCGGGCGAGGTGGGTGACGAAGTGCGGGCCGCCGTCGGTCTCGAGGTCGAGGAACTTGCCGTGCCGGTGCACGGCGGTGACCGCGTGGCCCTCGACGGCCGTGAGCGGAGGGTCGTACGTCTTCAGCACGCTGATCGCGACGGGCAGCACCCGGACGATCTCGTGGCCGACCAGGTTCTCGGTCAGGAAGTCCTTGAGCGCTTCCACCTCGGGCAGTTCCGGCATACGTCCAGAGTGCCATCCGGGACCGACAGACTCAGCTCCCTTGCCCCACCACGAACTCGCACCACACACATTTC
This sequence comes from Streptomyces sp. 4N124, assembly GCF_052245395.1. Lineage (NCBI taxonomy): Bacteria > Bacillati > Actinomycetota > Actinomycetes > Kitasatosporales > Streptomycetaceae > Streptomyces > Streptomyces sp. 4N124. The sequence goes on along the minus strand of NZ_JBQQBS010000001.1, from coordinate 423,413 downwards.
CCGCCGCCCCGCGCCTCCACGCCCCACACATCCGTGAGCAGGTCGACGAGGAGCAGTCCGCGCCCGGAGACGCCCGCCTCGCCCGCGTCGCGGCGGCGGGGCAGGGCGCTGGAGGAGTCCTCGACGTCGACGCGCAGCCGCCGGTCGGTGGCGGTCAGTACCCGCAGGGTGACGACGGCGGAGCCCTCGGTGTGCATCAGGGCGTTGGTGATCAGCTCGTCGGCGACGAGTTCGATCTCGTCGGCGCGCTCGCGGGCGTCCCAGGCGAGGACGGCGGCGCGGATCATGTGCCGGGCCTGGGTGAGGGCCTCGGGGTCGCCGGGTGCCACGTGCTGCTGGAGCCGGCCGCCGGACTTGGGGGTGTCCAGGCTGCGGCGGCGCAGCAGAAGCAGGGCCACGTCGTCGTCGCCGCCGCGTTCCTCGGCCACGTCGATGAGCCGTTCGGCGAGGTCGCGTACGTCGTCCGGGCCGGTCTTGACCATGGCCGCGAGGGTCTGCATGCCGTCGTCGAGGTCGGCGCCGGGCTGTTCGATCAGGCCGTCGGTGCACAGCAGCAGGGTGTGGCCGGGGTCGAGCTCGATGATGCCGACCGGGTATTCGAGGCGGCCGAACTCGGCGGACAGACCGAGCGGCAGCCCGCCCTCCACGGCTATCCGGCGGCAGGTCCCGTCGGTCTGCCGGATCAGCGGGTCGATATGGCCGGCCCGGACCACCTGCACGACTCCGGTGGACAGGTCGGCCTCCGCGTACAGGCAGGTCGCGAAGCGGTCGGTGTCGAGTTCGTGCAGGAAGACGGAGGCGCGGGCCATCACGGTGGCGGGGGTGTGGCCCTCGGCGGCGTAGGCGCGCAGGACGATACGCAGCTGTCCCATGACGGCGGCGGCGTGTGTGTCGTGGCCCTGGACGTCGCCGATGACGGCGCCGACCCGGCCGCCCGGCAGCGGGATCAGGTCGTACCAGTCGCCGCCGATGTCCCGGCCCAGGGAGCCCGCGGCAGAACCGGCGCGGTAGCGGACGGCGACGTCGGCGCCGGGCACGCTGGGGATGGTGCGCGGCAGCATGGCCTGCTGGAGGCCGGTGGCGAGGTCCTTCTCCTGTTCGTAGAACATGGCCCGCTGCAGGCTCTGCGCGATGCTGGAGCCGAGGGCCACCAGGACGTTGCGTTCGTCGGGGGTGAAGCCGCGCCGGTCGCTGTAGAGCAGGCCCATCGCGCCGATGGGTTTCGCCTGGACGATCAGCGGCAGATAGGCGGCCGACGTGATGTTCAGGTCGGTGATGTGCGGCCACAGGATCGGATAGCTCTCGGCGAACTCCTCCGGCGACTCGATGAACCGCGGGGCGAGGGTGCGGACGACCTCGCCCATGGGGTAGGGCTCGTCGATGCGGGTGACGAGGGTGCCGGGCACGAAGCTGCCCGCCGGGCCCTCGGCGATCAGCCGGATCCGGCCGGCCTCGACCAGGCCCATGACCAGGCTGGTGGCGCCGAGATGGGTGAGGCCGTGGGTGTCCTTGAGGACGTCGATGACGTCCTGGACGGTACGGGCGTGCGCGAGGGCGGCGGTGGTGAGCTGGACGACGTTGGTCTGCCGGCGGCGCGCCTCGTCCTGGGCTGCCTGGTCCTGGCGGGCCTCGATCTCTTCGAATTCCTGGGTGGCGTCCCGGACGATGCCGATGATGCGGCGCGGCCGGCCGGTCTCGTCGCGGCGGATGTAGCCCTGGGTGTGGGTCCAGCGGAGGCTGCCGTCGCGGCGGCGGATGCGGAAGTAGGCGCCGTAGTTCTCGCTGCCGTCCTTCATGGCCTGGGCGACCAGGCCGTCGAGCCGGTAGGCCTCCGGGCGCGGGACCCGGACGGCGAGGGTTTCGGGGTGGCCGTCGTATTCGTCGGGGCGCAGGTCGAAGACCTCGTGGGCCTGGGCGTCCATGTGGAAGAGGCCGGTGTCCAGGTCCCAGTCGAAGCTGCCCATGCGATTGAGCGCCAGGATCGGATCCGGGTGGGCGGGCCAGTCGTCCGGGAGTGACAGGGCGCTCGCTCCCCGATCAACCATGGGCCTACCTTGCCAGGATTCGACTGATTCTTCGACCCGTGAGCGGCCCGTTTGGTACGCGATCCGGGAAGAAGCCAAAATGTAGGCGACGACTACCGCAACCATCAATTGAGCGACCACGACGGCGATCAACCAGGTCCGCGAGAGCGGCGGCGGTTCAGCCGCAAAAGGGGCGCATGGCCGTGGAGTGGTTCACCGCACCCGACTACTGGCTGAGCCGGCTGGTCTTCCAGCGGGCTCTGGCCGCTGTGTATCTGGTCGCGTTCCTCACGGCTGCGCTGCAGTTCCGCGCCCTGCTGGGCGAGCGCGGCATGCTGCCGATCCCGCGGTTCGTCGCACGGGTGCCTTTCAAACGGGCCCCGAGCCTGTTCCAACTGCACTACTCGGACCGGTTCTTCGCAGCGTCCGCCTGGGCGGGCTGCGCGGTGTCGGCGGCGCTGCTGGCGGGGCTGGACTCGCTGCTGCCGCTGTGGGGCGGCATGCTGCTGTGGCTGGTGCCGTGGGTGCTGTATCTGTCGATCGTCAACGTCGGCCAGACCTGGTACGGCTTCGGCTGGGAGTCGCTGCTCCTGGAGGTCGGCTTCCTCGCGGTCTTCCTCGGCAATGACGAAGTGGCCCCGCCGATCGTGGTCCTGTTCCTGCTGCGCTGGATCCTGTTCCGGGTGGAGTTCGGCGCCGGGCTGATCAAGATGCGCGGTGACGCCTGCTGGCGGAACCTGACGTGCCTGTACCACCACCACGAGACCCAGCCGATGCCGGGCCCGCTGAGCTGGTTCTTCCACCATCTCCCCCGGCCTCTGCACCGCGCGGAGGTGGCCGCGAACCATGTCACCCAACTCGTCGTGCCCGTCCTGCTGTTCACCCCGCAGCCGATCGCGACCGCGGCGGCGTCCTTGATGATCGTCACCCAGCTGTGGCTGGTCCTGTCGGGCAACTTCTCCTGGCTGAACTGGATCACGATCGTGCTGGCCCTCTCCGCGATCGAGTTCCCCACCACGCCGCCGTCCGTCGCCGACGCCCCGCTCTGGTACGAGATCGTCGTCCTCGCCGTCGCCGCGCTGCTCATGGGCCTGAGCTACCAGCCGGTCCGCAACATGATCTCCCGCCGCCAGGTGATGAACCGCTCCTTCGACCCGCTCCACCTGGTCAACACCTACGGGGCGTTCGGCAGCGTCAGCCGGATCCGCTACGAGGTGGTCGTCGAGGGCACGACCGATCCGGTGCCGCGCGAGGACTCGGACTGGCGGGAGTACGAGTTCAAGGGCAAGCCGGGTGATCCCCGGCACTGGCCGCGCCAGTTCGCGCCGTACCATCTGCGGCTCGACTGGATGATGTGGTTCGCCGCGCTGTCGCCCGCGTATGCCGGCTCCTGGTTCGGCGCCCTGGTGGAGCGGCTCCTGGAGAACGACCGCGCCACGCTGAAGCTGCTGCGCCGCTCGCCCTTCCCGCCCGACGAGCCCCCGCGGTTCGTCCGCGCCCGTCTCTTCCGTTACCGCTACACGACCTGGCGTGAGCTACGGGAGACGGGCGCGTGCTGGGAGCGGACGTATGTGCGGGAGTATCTGCCGCCGACGCGGCTGGCGGGGGTGGCTCAGAGGTCGTAGACGCGGGTGGCGGTGGTCTCGAAGATACGGGAGCGGTCGCTCGGGTCCGTCAACTCCCGTGCTGACGACAGCACTTCACCGTAGGTCGCCGCCAGTGTGCACACCGGCCAGTCCGAGCCGAACATCAGGCGGTCCGGGCCGAAGGCATCGAGGACGGTGTCGGCGTACGGGCGCAGGTCGTCGACCGTCCAGGACCTCGGGTCGGCCTCGGTGACCATGCCGGAGAGCTTGCAGACCGTGTTGGGCAGTGCGGCGAGGGTGCGGACGGCGCTCGCCCAGGGTTCCTGTCGGCCGGAGGCGATGGGAGGTTTGCCGAGGTGGTCCAGGACGAAGGTGAGATCCGGGTGGTCCGCGGCGGCCTTGGCGCAGGCGGGCAGCTGGTGGGGCAGGACGACGAGGTCGTAGACGAGGCCCGCGTCGGCGACGGCGGCGAGTCCCCGGCGGACGTCGGGACGCAGCAGCCACTCCGGGTCGGGTTCGCCCTGGACCTGGTGGCGGATGCCCTTCAGGTGGTCGCCGCCGGGGAGTTCACGCAGCCGGGCCAGCTCGTCGGCGACGTCCGGGCGGGTGAGGTCGGTCCAGCCGACGACCGCGGCGATCAGGTCGTGCGCGGCGGCGAGGGCGAGGAACTCCGGGGTCTCGTCCGGCACGGTGACGGTCTGGACGAGGACGGTACGGTCCACTCCAGCGGCCCGTGCCTCTGGTTCCAGGTCGGCGACGCCGAAGTTCCGCCGGATCGGCCGGAGTTCGTCTCCGGTGATCCAGTCCTGGTCGCGTACCGAGAGGTCCCAGACATGGTGGTGGGCGTCGACGGTCACGGCAGCTCCCATACGACGGGCAGGCCCGCGTCGGCTCCCTCGTCGCTGTAGTCGTGCACCACGTCGAGGAGTTCCGCCATCCGCGCCTGCCAGGCGACGTTGACCGGCAGCTGCTCCAGCTCGGCGAGGAGCCGGGCGTAGTCCGCGCACTCCAGGACGTGGAAGAGGTCGGTGCCGCTGCGCCAGATCGTCCAGGAGGTGGCGCCGGCGGCGCGGATGGCGTCCGTCAGCTCCTTCGGGACCTCGCGGTGCGCGGCCTCGTACTCCGCGACCCGGTCTGCGCGGACCTTGGTGTGCAGGGCGACTCTCATGACGGCTCCTCGTCGGACAGCAGGCCGGTCTCTCTCAGCTCCCGCCAGAACGCCTCGGGCACCGCGGACGCGAACTGCTCGGCGCAGTCCCGGACTTCGGCCGCCGACCGGGCGCCGACGAGGACGCTCGCGACGGCCGGGTGCGCCGCGCAGTAGGCGAGGGCGGCGGCCCGCAGGGTGATGCCGTGGCGGTCGGCGACGGACCGCATGCGCAGGGCGCGGTCCAGCATCTCCTGTGGTGCCCGGTCGTAGTTGTACGTCGATTCCGGCCTCGGATCCGCCAGCAGGCCGGAGTTGAAGGCGCCGCCGATGACGACGGACGTGCCGCGGTCGACGGCGGCGGGCAGGAGTTCGGTGAGCGCGCTCTGGTCGAGCAGCGTGTAGCGGCCGGCGCACAGCACTACGTCGACGTCCGTGTCGCGGACGAAACGGGTCAGCATCCCGGCCTGGTTCATGCCCGCGCCGATGGCGCCGACGACGCCTTCCGAGCGCAGCTTCTCCAGCGTCGGATAGGCCTCGTGGAAGGCCTGTTCGGCGTGGTCGTCGGGGTCGTGGAGGTAGACGACGTCGACGCGGTCGAGGCCGAGCCGTTCCAGGCTGGCGTCCAGGGTGCGTCGTATGCCGTCGGCGCTGAAGTCCCAGACGCGGCGGTGGGAAGCGGGTACGGCGAAGCCGTGCGCGAGGTCGTCGCCCGGGGTGTCGACCGGTTCCAGGCGGCGGCCGACCTTCGTCGAGATCGTGTACGCCTCCCGAGGGTGCTCGCGCAGGGCGGCGCCCAGGCGGCGTTCGGACAGGCCGAGGCCGTAGTGCGGGGCGGTGTCGAAATAGCGGATGCCCCGCTGCCAGGCGGCGGCGATGGTTTCCTCCGCCTGCTCTTGCGTGACCTCGGCGAAGAGGTTGCCGATCGGGGCGGCACCGAGGGCGAGCGGGGTGACCTCGACGCCGCTCCTGCCGAGGGTGTTCACCGGCCGGCCGCCGGGCGCAGGCGGGGTGCTCACTGGGCCGCCGGGCGCAGGCGCAGACCCTGCATGCCGCCGTCGACGGCCAGTGCCGTGCCGGTGGTGGCGCCGGAGAGAGGGCTCGCCAAGTAGGCGATGGCGCCCGCGACTTCGGCCGCGGTGACCAGGCGGCCGGTGGGCTGGCGGGCCTCCAGGGCGGCGCGTTCGGCGGCCGGGTCGGCGGCGGCGCCGAGGAGGCGGCCGACCCACGGGGTGTCCACGGTGCCGGGGTTGACGCAGTTGACGCGGATGCCCTCGCGGACGTGGTCGGCGGCCATGGCGAGGGTGAGGGAGTACACGGCGCCCTTGGTCGCGCTGTACAGGGCGCGTTGCGGGAGGCCCGCGGTCGCGGCGATGGAGCAGGTGTTGACGATCGCGGCGTGGGAGGACTCGCGCAGGTGCGGGAGGGCGGCGCGGGCGGCGCGGACCATGCCGACGACGTTGACGTCCATCACGCGGTGCCATTCGGCGTCGTCGTTGTCCTCGACGGTGCCCTGGGCGCCGATGCCCGCGTTGTTGATCAGGATGTCGAGTCCGCCGAGCTCGGCGACGGCGGCGGCGACGGCCTCGCGGACGGAGGCGTCGTCGGTGACGTCGGCGCGGTGGGCGAGCAGCGGCTTCTCCACGGAGGACGGGTCCAGGTCGAGGACGGCGACCTGGGCGCCGCGCGCGGCCAGGAGTTCCGCGGTGGCCCGGCCGATGCCGGAGGCGCCGCCCGTCACCAGGGCCCTCAACCCCTCGAAGTCGTTCATGCCGCCTGCCCCTTCTGCTGCGTCTGGAGGTCGGCGGCCCAGAAGGCGCCGCCGGGGAACGTGTACCGCGCGATGGACTCGGGCCGCATGTCCGCGGAGAAGCCCGGCGCGGTGGGTGCCGTGTAGTGACCGTCGCGGATCACCACCGGGGCGAGGAAGTGGTCGTGCAGATGGTCGACGTACTCGATGACGCGGTCGTCGGTGGTGCCGGAGACGGCGACGTAGTCGAACATCGAGAGGTGCTGGACGAGTTCGCACAGGCCGACGCCGCCCGCGTGCGGGCACACCGGCACGCCGAACTTGGCGGCGAGCAGCAGGATCGCGAGGTTCTCGTTGACGCCGGCGACGCGGGCCGCGTCGATCTGGACGACGTCGATCGCGCCGGCCTGGAGCAGCTGCTTGAAGACGACCCGGTTCTGGACGTGCTCGCCGGTGGCGACCTTCACCGGGGTCACGGCCTTGCGGATCGCGGCGTGCCCGAGGATGTCGTCGGGGCTGGTGGGCTCCTCGATCCAGTACGGGTCGAACTCGGCGAGGGCCTTGGTCCAGCGGATCGCCTCGTCGACGTCCCAGCGCTGGTTGGCGTCGATCGCCATGCGGACGTCCGGACCGATCACGGACCGGGCGACCCGGCAGCGCCGGATGTCGTCCTCCAGATCGGCGCCGACCTTCAGCTTGATCTGCCGGAAGCCGTCGGCGACCGCCTCGGCGGCGAGCCGGGTGAGCTTCTCGTCGTCGTAGCCGAGCCAGCCGGCGGAGGTGGTGTAGGCGGGGTAGCCGCGCTCCAGGAGCCGCGCCCTGCGGTCCTCGGCGCCGTCCCGGCCATGTCGGAGGAGGGTCAGCGCCTCCTCGGGGGTGAGCGCGTCGGTGAGGTAGCGGAAGTCGATCTGGCCGACCAGCCACTCGGGGTCGGCGTCGGCGAGGAACTGCCACAGCGGCTTGTTCGCCCGCTTGGCGGCGAGGTCCCACACGGCGTTGGTCACCGCGCCGATCGCCATGTGCATCACGCCCTTCTCGGGCCCTAGCCAGCGCAGTTGGCTGTCGCCGATCAGATCCCGGAACAGCACTCCGGGGTCGGCGCACAGCTCGTCGACGGACCGTCCGACCACGTGGTGGCGCAGTGCGTGGATCGCGGCGACCTGGACCTCGTTGCCCCGCCCGATGGTGAAGGTGAAACCGTGCCCCTCCGGACCACCCTCGGCGTCCGTACGCAGCACGACGTACGCGGCCGAGTAGTCGGGGTCCGGGTTCATCGCGTCGGAGCCGTCGAGCTCCCGCGAGGTGGGGAAACGGATGTCATGGGTGTCGAGCGCGGAGATACGGGCAGAGGGGCCGGGCGTCTGGGACACAGAGGGCCTTTCGGTCGCTGGCGGGGAACAACGGGGGTCAGTCCTGGGCGCGGCCCGTCGTGACGCGGGCGATCATGAGGGCGACGAGGATGATTCCGCCGTAGATGGCCTGGATCCAGAACGACGGCACCTGGGCGAGGGTGAGCAGGTTCTGCACGACACCCAGGAGCAGTACGCCGGTCAGGGCGCCGAACATGGTGCCCTTGCCGCCGTCGAGGCTGATGCCGCCGATCACCGCCGCCGCGAACACGGTGAAGATCATGTTGTTGCCCTGGTTGGCGCTGATCGCACCGACGTACCCGGTCTGCATGATCCCGCCGACCGCCGCCAGCACACCCGCGACGACGAACACGCCGAGCATCACACGCTCGACCCGGATACCGGCCGCCCGTGCCGCGTCCGCGTTGCCGCCGATGGCATACAGCGCCCGCCCGATGCGGTGGTACTTCAGCACGAACCCGGCGACCGCGAAGGCAATGGCCGCCAGCCACACCGACATCGGGACGTTGAGGAAGGTCGTCGTCGCGAGGGAGTAGAAGCTGTCGGGCATCCCGAACAGCGTCTTGCCCTTGGTCGCGCCGACCAGCAGACCACGCAGCACGATCAGCATCGCCAGCGTCACGATGAACGCGTTCAGCCGGAACTTCACGACCAGGATCCCGTTGAACGCGCCGATCGCCGCACCGACCACCAGGACCGCCAGCAGGGAGAGCGCGGCCGGGAATTCGGTGCCCCAGCCGGACTGGGCGACGGGCAGCACGAGCAGCGCTCCGACGGCGGGCGCGATACCGACGACCGATTCCAGCGACAGGTCGAACTTGCCGGTGATCAGCACCAGCGACTCGGCCAGCACCACCATCGCGAGCGCGGCCGAGGCGCCGAGGATCGAGATCAGGTTGCGCTCGGTGAGGAACGAGTCGTTGACCACCGCGCCGAGCACCATGAGCAACAACAGGGCCGGTACGAGGGCCAGTTCACGGGCGCGACGCAGCAGCACCGTGCGGGCCGCCCGGGCCTCGGGCACCCGCAGTTGCTTCACCGGCGGAGCCTTGGTGTCAGCCATGGTCCACTCCTTCGATGGAGGCGATCAGCTCGTGGTCGCGCCAGCCCGCCGGGTGCTCGGCGACGACACGGCCGTGGAAGAGGACGAGGACGCGGTCGCAGCGCCGCAGGTCGTCGAGTTCGTCGGAGACGACCAGCACGGCGGTGCCGTCCTCGCGGGCGCTGTCCATCCGGGCCAGCAGGGACTCCTTGGACTTCACGTCGACGCCCGCGGTGGGGTTGATGAGGACCAGGAGTTTGGGGTCGGAGGCGAGGGCGCGGGCCATGACGACCTTCTGCGCGTTGCCGCCGGACAGGTCGGAGACGGGCTGGTCGGGGCCCTCGGTGTGAATGTCGAGGCGGTCGATGAGGGCGGTGGCGAAGCCGCGCTTGCGGTCGGTGCCGACGAAGCCGTACCGGCCGAGCCGGTTCAGGACGCTCATGGTGGCGTTGTCGCCGATGGTCATGCCGGGGACCAGGCCCTGCTCGTGCCGGTCCCGGGGCACACAGCCGACGCCCGCCTTGAGGGCGGCTTGCACATCGCCGAACGGGAGCCGCTCACCGTCCAGTTGGGCACTCCCGCTCGTCGGGGTGTGCAGTCCGGCGAAGGACTCGGCGAGTTCGATCTTGCCGCTGCCGCTGATGCCGGCCAGTCCGACGACCTCGCCGCGGCGGACGGTGAGGTCGATGTCCTGGTACGACGGGGAGGTGAGCCCGCGGGCTTCGAGGAGGACGGGCGCGTCGTGGTCGACGTCCCTGGGGTCCACGGCCTGTTCGGCGATGGTCTCGATGGACTCCCCCGCCATCGCCTCCACCAGGGCCTGCCGCGGGAGTTCGGTGACCGGGGCCGTGGTGATCCAGCGGGCGTCGCGCAGCACGGTGACGGTCTGGCAGACCTCGTAGACCTCCTGGAGGTGGTGCGAGATGAACAGGAAGGTGACGCCGGAGTCCTGGAGCGCGCGCATGCGGGTGAAGAGCCGCTCGATCTCGCGCTTGTCGAGCTGGGCGGTGGGTTCGTCGAGGACGATGAACCGGGCGCCGAAGCTCAACGCGCGGGCGATCTCCACCATTTGGCGGTCCTCGACCTTGAGGTCGGCGGTGCGGGCCTCGGGGTCGACGTGCACGTCCCAGGTGTCGAGGAGCGCGGCGGCCTCGGACCTCAGCGTGCGCCAGCTGATGAAACCGCGCTGCAGCGGCTGCCGGTTGATGAACAGGTTCTCGGCGACGGTCAGCTCGGGAACGACCGTGGGCTTCTGATAGACGCAGGCCACCTTGCGGCGCCAGGCGTCCCGGTCGGCGAGCGGGGGTGCGGGCTCGCCGTCGAAGCGGACCGTGCCCTCGTCGGCGGGCTGGAGGCCGGTGAGGATGTTCACCAGGGTGGACTTTCCGGCGCCGTTGCGGCCGACGAGGGCGTGGGACTCGCCGGGGAACACGGTGAGTTGGCCTTCGTGGAGGGCGGTGGTGGGGCCGTATCGCTTGGTGATGCCACGCGCCTCGACAAGTGGGGTGCTCATCCGACCGTGTTGCCCCACAGCTCGGGGTCGTCGACGTTGTCCTTGGTGACCAGCGGCGCGGGCAGCTGGTCCTCGAGGATGCCGCTGGGCAGCTTGACGATCTCGGAACCGTGGTCCGTCGGGCCCGGCTTGAAGGTCTTCCCCTCCATCGCCGCCTTGATGTAGTACATGCCGTACTTGGCGTACAGGTCGGCGGGCTGGGAGACGGTGGCGTCGATCTCGCCCTTGCGGATGGCGTCGTACTCCTGCGGGATGCCATCGTTCGAGACGATCGTGATGTGGCCCGCCTGGCCCGTCTTCTTCAGCATGCCCTTGGACTTCAGGGTCTGGAGCGTGGGCGCGAGGTAGACGCCGCCCGCCTGCATGTAGATGCCCTTGATGTCGGGGTTGGCGTTCAGCAGCGTGTCCAGCTTGGAGGCGGCCGTGTCGGACTCCCACTTGGCCGGTATCTCCAGGACCTTCAGCTTCGGGTAGTTCTTCTTGACGCAGTCGCGGAACGCCTCCGAGCGGTCACGGCCGTTGACCGAGGCGAGGTCGCCCATGATCTGCACGACCTTGCCGGACGGGATCTGCTTGCCGAGGTACTCGCAGGCCTTCTCGCCGTACGCGACGTTGTTGGCGCGTACGACCATGGCGACCTTGCCCTTCTCGGGCGCCACATCGACGGCGACCACGGGCACGCCCTTGCGCTCGGCCTGGTCGAGCCCGGCCTCGATGGCGGCGCTGTCCAGCGGGGCCACGACCACGCCCTTCACGCCCTGGTTGAGCTGGTTGTTGATGTCGGTGATCTGCTGGGAGGGGTCGCTGTTGGAGTTGACCGTCTTCAGCGCCTCCACCCCTTCGGACTTGGCCATCTTCGGTACGTAGTCGTTGTACGACTGCCAGAACGGCGAGGTCAGCAGGGGCAGGATCACCCCGACCTTGCCGGTGCCGCCGGCTCCGGCACTCGCGGACCCGGTGTCCTTGGTGCTGCCGCATGCCGTGAGCGCGAGGGCGCCGCAGACGGCCACCGCCGCCGCGCGCACCATCCGCGGGGATACCCGCCACCGTCCGTTACGCACAGATCCGTCGGCCATCTGCCAGCTCCTCATCGAGCGTGATCGAGCAGTTGCCCGCATATTTATCAGACCACTTCGGCCTGACAACACCCTCGCGCAGCAAATATTCGCGGTTTCCGGCCATAGTGGTCCGACCACATCGCAGATTAGACTGCGGGCGCACCGGCGACAGGAGGACTGGCGTGGACGAGACCGCCCCGCAGAAGGGCACGGTGACACAGCGCGCCATCGAGCAGATCACGGCGATGATCGGAGAGGGCCGGCTGGAGCCTGGCCAGCGGCTGCCGACCGAGCGCGATCTCGCGGTCCAGCTGGGCATCTCCCGCAGCTCGATGCGCGAGGCGATCCGCGCGCTCACCGTGCTCGGCGTCCTGGAGGCGCGGCACGGCTCCGGTATCTACGTCACCCAGCTCCAGGCCGGTGACCTGCTGGAGACGTTCGGGGTCGTCGCCGACCTCTCCCGCGGCCCGCGCCTGGTGGAGTTGCTGGAGGTCCGCCGCATCCTGGAGTCCACCGCGACCGCGCTGGCCGCCGCGCGCATCACCCCGGACCAGCTCGCCGAGGTGGAGAAGCACCTCACGGCGATGAACGCCACCGACGACCCCGACGAGATCCTCGCCCACGACCTCGCCTTCCACCGCGAGATCGCCGTCGCCGCCGGCAACGACACCATGGCCGCCATCCTGGAGGGCCTCTCCTCCCGCACCTTCCGCGCCCGCGTCTGGCGCGGCTACCAGGAAGAAGGCGCCTTCGCCCGCACCCGCCGCGAACACGCCGCGATCCACCGCGCCCTCGCCGCCCGCGACCCGGAGGCGGCACGGGCGGCGGCGGCCGCGCATGTGGGCGAGGTGGAGGAGTGGCTGCGCTCCCAACTCGGGCCGCAGTAAGGGCCGTACGGGATGCGATAGGGCCGCACGGGACTCAAACAGGAACTGGACAGCTGCGGGCCGCTTTCCCACTCTCGGAGGGAAGGAGAAAGACCCGTCCGCAGAACGGCCCAGTCCGCAACGGAAGGTGGCCCCGGTGAAGTTCAGCTACGCCATGCTCCCCGACTACCCCCTCCCGGAGTCCCTGGCCGCGATCCGGCTCGCCGACGAACTCGGCTTCCATGCCTGCTACGCCGCCGACGAGACCTGGCACAAGGACATGTGGCTGCTCTTCGCCGCAGCCGCCGGACAGACCCGGCAGATCCGATTGGGGCCGAGCGTCTCCCCGGTCACGCTCCGCGAATCCACCCTGGTCGCCCAGGCCCTGGCCACCCTCGACGAGCTGTCCGGCGGGCGCGCCGAGGGCGCTCTGTCCAGCGGGAACTTCGGGCTCCTTTCGACTGACGCCCTCGCCCGCTCTACGGCTTCACGCCTTCTCCACGGTCAGCACGCCCGCGTACGACACGGGCGTGCTGACCGCCGGGGCGCGGGGCGCCCCTCACCTACGACCGGCGCAGCCGCAGCGTGACCAGCTCGAAGGGGCGCAGCCGCAGCGCGACGCGCGCGCCGTCGTACGCCGGGGACTCGGCCAGCGGGCGCTCCAGCAGGTCTGTCGTCGTGACGTCCGCGACCTCGAAGCCCGCGGTCAAAGTGGCCCGCACCCGGCCGCCGTGGGCCTCGTGGAGGCGCACCACCACGTCCCCGCTGCCGTCGTCGGCAAGCTTGACCGCGGTGACGACGACCGCGTCCTGATCGACGCTCACCAGCGGCGCCACGTCGGACGCGCCCGTGGTCCGCCGCTCGGGCTGGTTGATCCGCCAGCCCTCGCGGACGGCGTCGCCGATAGCCGCGCCGGGCACCAGGGCGTGCCGGAACCGGTGGACGCCCTGGTCGGTCTCGGGATCAGGGAAGCGCGGGGCACGCAACAAGGACACCCGCACCGTCGTGGTCGTACCACCGTCGGCGTCCGTGCGGACGGCACGGGTCACGTCATGCCCGTACGTCGAGTCGTTGACGATCGCCACACCCCAGCCCGGCTCCTCCAGATGCACGAACCGGTGGTTGCAGGCCTCGAACTTGGCCGCCTCCCAACTGGTGTTGGTGTGCGTGGGCCGGTGGAAGTGCCCGAACTGGGTCTCGGACGCATAGCGTTCGGCGTGCACGTCGAGCGGGAAGGCGAGCTTGAGGAACTTCTCGGTCTCGTGCCAGTCGACCTCGGTGTCCAGCACCAGCCGCCGCTCCCCCGGCGCGAGCGACAGCAGCTGCGTGACACGCGACGCGCCGAAGGACCGTACGATCCGGACCGACACGCCGTCGTCACCCGCGGTGACCTCATCGGCGTCGGTGAGGTCGGTGACGGTGTTGCGGTAGAACTCGTCGACGTCCCAGGCGTCCCACATGTTCGGGAAGTCGGGGTGGAGTTGGAGGAGGCCCGCGGCCCGTCCGGGGGCGATCGTCTCGCGGTCGGCTTCGATGTCGTAGGCAGAGACGACGAGACCCCGGTTGTCGATCTCGATGCGCAGCAGGCCGTTGTCGAGGACGTGGCTGCCGTCGGTGCGCGGGGCGAGCGTGGTCCGCCCTTCGGTGGCGGGGGCTTGCGCGCCGCCGGCCGGGACGCCCTCGCGCGCGTGCGGGGCCGCGTTGAAGACGAGCGGAGTCGAGCCTTCCCCCGCCAGCGCGCGCTGGGCCGCGTCGATGATCCCGTTCAGCTCGCCGGCGAGTCGCTCGTACGTCGCGCGTGCCTCGCGGTGCACCCAGGCGATGGACGAGCCGGGCAGGATGTCGTGGAACTGGTGCAGCAGGACCGTCTTCCAGATGCGGTCCAACTCCTCGTACGGATAAGGGAATCCGGTGCGTACGGCCGCGGTGGCCGCCCAGAGTTCGGCCTCGCGCAGGAGGTGTTCGCTGCGGCGGTTGCCCTGCTTGGTCCTGGCCTGGCTGGTGAGGGTGGCGCGGTGGAGTTCGAGGTAGAGCTCGCCCACCCAGACGGGCGGATTCGGGTACTCGGCCTCGGCCTTCTCGAAGAACGCGGCCGGAGTCTCCCACACCACGGTCGCCGAACCTTCCAGGTCACGCAGACGAGCCGCCTTGGCGACCATCTCGCGTGTGGTGCCGCCGCCCCCGTCGCCCCAGCCGGTGGGCGCGAGAGAGTGCCGGGCCCGTCCCTTGTCCTTGAAGTTGCGGGCGGCGTGCGCGATCTCGCTGCCCTTCATGGAGCAGTTGTAGGTGTCGACGGGCGGGAAGTGGGTGAAGATCCGGGTGCCGTCGATGCCTTCCCACTGGAAGGTGTGGTGCGGGAACTTGTTGGTCTGCGACCAGGAGATCTTCTGCGTCAGCAGCCACTTGGAGCCGGCCGCCTTGATGATCTGCGGCAGTCCCGCGGCGAAGCCGAAGGTGTCGGGCAGCCAGGCCTCGTCGTTCTCGATGCCGAACTCGTCGAGGAAGAACCGCTTTCCGTGCACGAACTGCCGGGCCATCGCCTCCGAGCCCGGCATGTTGGTGTCCGACTCCACCCACATGCCGCCGGCCGGCACGAACCGCCCGTCCGCCACGGCCTTCTTCACCCGCGCCCACACCTCGGGCCGGTGCTCCTTCACCCACGCCCACTGCTGGGCCTGCGACATGGCGAAGACGAACTCGGGCTCGTCCTCGATCAGCGCGGTCATGTTCGACGTCGTACGGGCCACCTTGCGCACGGTCTCACGCAGCGGCCACAGCCACGCCGAGTCGATGTGCGCATGCCCGACGGCGCTGACGCGGTGCGCGGACGGGGCGGCGGGGGTGGCGAGGACATCGGTGAGCTGTGAACGCGCCCGCGCCGCCGTGCCGTTGACGTCCTGAAGGTCGATGGCGTCCAGGGCCTTGTCCACGGCCCGCAGGATGTCCCAGCGCCGCGCCGAGTCGACCGGCAGCTCGGCCATCAGCTCGCCGAGCACCTCCAGGTCGAGGACGAGCTGCCACACCGTCTCGTCGAAGACGGCGAGGTCCATGCGGGTGAGCGTGTATTGCGGCTCGCTGCCCGCGGTCTCCTTGTCGCCCAGTTGGGTGGGCAGGAAGGGGTGGTAGTCGAGGATGACGGGGTTGGACGCGGCCTCGATGTGCAGCCGGACCTCCTCGCCGCCCTCGACGGGCGCGCCGATCCGCACCCACTGGTTGCGCGGGTTCAGTCCCTTCACCGGGGTGCCGTCGGGCCGGTAGACCAGGCCCTCGCACTGGAAGCCGGGCATGTTCTCGTCGAAGCCGAGGTCGAGGAGCGCCTCGACGGTCCTCCCCGCCCAGGCTTCGGGGACGGTCCCGGTGACCCGGAACCAGCTGGTGCCCCACGGAGCACCCCAGCGGGCGCCCACCTCGATCGGCTCGGGTACGGCCGCGAGCCCTTCCTCGACCGGCACGGGCTCGCCGGGCGCATGCCACACCGCCACTTCCAGCGGTACGGACTCGGGATACACGGCGGGGCGGACACGTTCGTCGAGGACGCGCTTGAGGCGGGCTTCGACCAGGCTGCGGTCGTCATGCATGCGGGGTGCTCCGTAGTGGCTCGGTGCGGGTGCTTACCAGGTGTGGCTGACGGTCACAGGTGCCGACGAGGTGTACAGCTCCCCCACGGCACGCACTTCGAACCGCGCGGCCCGCTCGCCCTGCTCGGGCTGCAGGCCGCCGACAAAGTAGGCCCGCTGGCAGGTGCCGCCGAGGAAGCGCCGGGAGCCGTCGGGCAGGAGGCGGTGGAGGGTGTAGTGGCGTACGTCGCCGGGTGCGGGGTTCCAGGAGAAGCGCAGGTCGCCGCCGGTCGCGCCGGTGATACGGAGGCCGGCGGGGGCGGCCGGGGCCGATGACTGACCGCCGCGTACGGCGAGAGCGCCGAGCCGCCAGCGGACGGGGCCGTCGGTGGCGGTGAGCCGGACGCCGAGGGAGCGGACGGTCCCGGTCAGGCCGGTGAGCGGGACGGTCACGGTCTGCCAGCCGCCCGCCGAGTGCACCGGGAAGTAGGTGTACGGCGGTGTCCCGCCCGGCGTGCTCGGCTCGGCGGTCGCGACGGCCAGCTCGATGCTCACAGCTCCAGCGTCGACCCGATGGGTCAGCTCGACAACCATGTCGCCGGTGATCGGCAGCCGCGTCGCGTACAGATCCACGGTCGCGGGCTCGTCCAGCGCACCGTCGACCAGCACACTGCTGCCGCCCCGCCAGGCGTCCGCGAAGTCGAAGGTGACGGACGGCCGTTCCCCCTCCGTGCGGACCACCCACCGCCGGGACGGCAACCGGTCCTGGAGCCCGAGATGGTTCCAGGGCGTCTCCGACGTGACCTTCCCGTCCTCGTACCACCGCAGCCCGTGCCCGGTGTTGAACACACTCGCGAACGGCACGGCAGTCACCGTGGACCGATCCGCGACGGACACCGCCGGCGCCCGCCAGCTGTCCGCACCGTCCGGCTTCGAGGGATCCAGTGACCGTCCCGTCCAGAAGCGGTCGTCGGCGGCGTGGAAGTCGCCGGGCGTACGGCCCTCGGGCAGATGGTTGCGTGTCCACTCGGGCCGGTAGAAACCGACGGACACGACATGCGCGCTACCCGTCGGCACCATGGCGTCCCAGTTCACGGACTTGTTCCAGCCGCTCGCCTCGACGTCCACCCCCGCCCACAACTCATAGCGGCTACGGCCCAGTTGATCCGCCCGCTGCCCCGAGGAAGCCAGGCTGCTCGCCGTCCAGCGGAAGTCCACGAACATGTCGTCGGCGGCCTCGAAGAAGGGCTGGTTCTGCGAGTTGAGCGCTCCCTGCCAGCTCACCGACCCGTTCACGGTCATCGAGTCGTACCAGGTCACCCGCTGCCCCTTGGCCTTGGCGAGCGACTTCAGCTCCCGCATGAACCCGAGCATGTCCGCACCGAGGGCGGCATTCCCGCCCCCGGTCTCGGCGTTCACGAACCACCCGTCGAACCCGTACGCCTCCGCGACCGCGACAAGCTGCGCGGCAAGCGGAAAGCGCCCGGCGGAGTCCTTCTGCACCAGATCCCGCGTCCACTGCAACTGCCCGCCGTAAGCGACCGGCGGCAGGAAGATGTTGCCCAGCACGGGCACTCCGTGGCGATGCGCGGCATCGACGATCGGCGCGTTGGGCGCGAGGATCAGCCCTTCGCCCGACGAGCCGCCCCAGAACACCAGCTCGTCGATGTACGCCCAGTGCGTGAGCGCGTAGTAGTCCGCGGTCGCCGACCCCTGCGAGGGGTTGCTCGCCGTCGGTCCGAAGGACACCAGCGACTGGATGCGCGCCTGACCGGCACGGGCGGTCGGGTTCGCCGGGGTAGGCGTGAAGCGCGCGGCGAGGGGAACGGACGCCGCGTTGAAGGCGAGATCGGCGTCATCGGCCGCGCGCCACGCCTTGAGGCTGCGCCACGTGATGCCGGCGCCCGGGGAGCCGGAGGGCAGCGAGTCCGGGTACCAGTACGAGGCGTACGACGCGGAGGCGGCGGCCTTCGGAGCGGCCACCGCCGGCCATGAGGGCAGCAGCGCGGCGGCTGTGCCGGCTCCGGCGAGCAGGACGGTGCGTCTGGTGGGGTTCACGAGCGGGTGCCTCCTTGTGGGGTGGGGAGTACCTGGTCGGGACGTACGACGTCGGTGATGCCGCGCGCGGCGAGGTGTTCCTTGTCGTCGGCGCGCACGTCGAGAACGGTGGTGGGGCGGGCGCCGTCGGCGGTGAGCCGGAAGAACGCCTCGAAGACGGGTCCGCCCGGGGCACACACCGAGCGGGCTGCGGGGTCGTCGGGTACGACGAGTGCGGTGGTCCGGGGCTTGGGGGCGTAGGTGTGCTCCCGGGCCGCGCGCGCCAGCACGAGTGCCGCCTCCTTGGGCCGCCGGTCGTTGGTCAACAGCCCGAGCCCGTACTCGAGTTCGGGAAAGTCGGCCAGTTCCCGGGACACGTCGTGGGAGCACCACCAGGTGATGCCCCACAGGTCCGGACAGTCCAGCGCATGCGTGACCGTTGCCTCGGTGAACGCGGCGGCATGCTCGGCGGGGATCAGCGGCGCGGGGGCGCCGACCTCCTGGAGCCACACGGACCGGTGTGGATCGTCGGCCCACGCCTTGCTCAGTTCGATCAGATAGGCGGCGTGGTGCTCGGTGGGCACGGACGTACGGCCGTGTCGCTGGGCGGTGCCGTTGAAGACCCAGGAGTGCACGGCCGTCAGCGCGCCGCGCCGGGCTGCCTGGGCCGGGGTGAACGGCTGGTCGTCCTGGTACCAGGTCGCGTCGTACTCGGCGTGCAGATGGAGCTTGCCGGGGGCGCCCTCCTCGCACGCGGCGAGCATCCGCTCCAGCCAGGCGTCGATCTGCGCGGCAGTGGCCCGGTCGGGGTCGGGATGCGGACCGGCCGAGAACTGGTTGACCTCGTTGCCCAGGGTCATGCCGAGGAAGTTGGGCCGGTCGGCGAGCGCGGCGGCGAGGGTGCGCAGGAAGGTCGCCTGGCCCTCGATGACGTCCGGGTCGGTGAAGAGGTTGCGGCGGTGCCAGGTCTGCGTCCAGGACGGCAGGAAGTCGAAGCTGCTCAAGTGCCCTTGCAGGCCGTCCACGTTGACGTCGAGCCCGCGTTCGGCGGCGGCGTCGACGAGTTGGAGCAGCTGCTCGACGGCCCGTGGGCGGATGAGGGTGCGGTTGGGCTGGAAGTAGGGCCACAGCGGGAAGACCCGGATGTGGTCCAGGCCCAGTGCGGCGATCGAGTCGAGGTCGGCGCGTACGGAGTCCAGGTCGAAGTCGAGCCAGTGGTGGAACCACCCTTCGCTGGGGGTGTAGTTGACGCCGAAGCGCACGGCAGCAGGCATGCGGGGTCCTTGTCAGACACGAGAGGGGGTGTCAGCCCTTCACCGCTCCCTCGCCGACCCCGCGGAAGAAGTACCGCTGGAGACAGGCGAAGAGGACGATCAGCGGTGCCACGGCGATGACCGTGCCCGCGGCGACGAGCCGTTCGTCGTTGGCGAAGGTGCCGTGCAGATAGTTGAGGCCGATGGTCAGGGTGAACTTGGACGGGTCGCTCAGCACGATGAGCGGCCACAGGAAGTCGTCCCAGGCGCCCATGAAGGCGAAGATGGCGACGACGGCGAGGGTGCCCTTCACGGACGGCAGGGCGATCCGCACGAACCGCTGCCACACGTTGGCGCCGTCGACGAAGGCCGCCTCCTCGATCTCGTACGGCAGGTTGAGGAAGGCGTTGCGCATCAGCAGCACGTTCATCGCGCCGATACAGCCCGGCAGGACCACGCCGACCAGGGTGTTGTTGAGGCCCAGCTCCCGCATGGTCGTGAACTGGGCGATGATGATGCCCTCCACCGGCACGAGCATCGCCAGGATGAAGGCGAGCGTGGCGGCCCGGCGGCCCCGGTAGCGGAGCCGGGCGAGGGCGTAGCCCGCGAGTGCCGCGCCGACGCAGTTGGTGACGACGTTGGCCGTGGCGACCTTGAGCGAGTTCAGGGCGTAGTCCCAGACCGGGATGGTCTCGGAGACACGCTCGTAGTTGTGGAACGTCGGGTCGCTCGGCAGGAACTTCGGCGGGGAGGTGTAGATGTCCTCGGTCGGGCCCTTCAGCGACGTGGAGAGCTGCCAGAGGAACGGGCCGACGGTCAGGGCGAGGACGGCCAGCAACAGGGCGTAACGCAGGGCGAGTTCCCAGCCGCGGACACGGCGGCCGTGTTCGTCCGTGACCCGGGGCTCCCGTACGGCGGCCGACCGCTCGACCGGTCGTGCCTTCTCGATCACGCTCACCCGTCCTCCCTCCGATCGGCCCGCAGCACCAGCAGCATCAGCGCCACGGTGACGACGAAGACGACGACCGAGATGGCGGAGGCGTAACCGACGCGGCCGGTCAGGCCGGTGCCGGTGCGCTGGACGAGCATGACGAGGGTGGTGTCCTCGCCCGCCGGTCCACCGCTCGGCCCCGCCATCAGATACACCTCGGAGAACACCTTGAACGCGGCGACCGAGGACAGCGCCCCGACCAGCACCATGGTGGAGCGGACGGCGGGCACGGTGACCGTGAGGAAGCGGCGCACGGCGCCCGCGCCGTCGACGGACGCGGCCTCGTGCAGTTCGCGCGGCACATTGGCGAGCGCGGCCAGGTAAATGATCATGTAGTAGCCGAGGCCCTTCCAGACCGTGACCGCCATCGCGCTGAACAGCAGCAGCCACTGGTCACTGAGGAAGCCGATCCGGCCGACGCCGACCGTCTCCAACAGCGAGTTCACCAGGCCGCGTTCGTCGAGCAGCCACACCCAGATCAGCCCGACCACCACGATCGACGCGACGACCGGGGTGTAGAAGGCGGAGCGGAAGAAGGTGATGCCAGGGATGTTCTTCTGCACCAGCAGCGCAAGGAGCAGGGGAAGGATCACCAGCGCGGGGACGACTCCGACGACGTAGAGCGTGCTGTTGCGCAGCCCGATCCAGAACATGTCGTCGTGCAGCAGCTCGCGGAAGTTGGCGAGGCCCACGAACTCGCCGGGGATCAGGGTGCGGCGGTCGGTGAAGGCGTTGACCAGCGTGGAGACGAACGGGTAGAGGATGAACGCGCCGATGACCAGCAGGCCGGGAGCGGCGAACAGCCAGGGACTCACCGGTAGTTGGCGCCGCACCCGGGACACGGTGGACATCACTACCCCTGCTGCTGAAGGAGCCGGTCGCAGGCCTCGACAGCGTTGTCAAGGGCTTCCTTGGGGCTCTCCTTGCCCTGCAACGCCTTGGCGACCTCGTTGCGCAGCTCCGTCTTCATCTGCTCGCTGAACAGCACGGGCGTGTAATTGACGGCGGTCTTCAGCGACTTGGCGGCGGCCACCCGCACCCTCGTCTCGTCCGTCCCGTCCTCCTTGGTGAAGTACGGGTCGTCGAGCGAGCCGGCGGTGCTCGGGAAGATCGCGACCTTCTTCGCGAACGACATCTGGTGCGCGGCGTCGGTGACGTAGTGCGCGAAGGCGACCGCGGCGGGCTTCTGCTTGGTCTGCGCGTTCACCATCACGCCCATCACATACATGTTGACGTGGCCGGTGCTGGTGATCTGGTCGGTGATGCCGATGTTCTTGTACAGGTTCGGCGCCTGCTTCTTGAAGTTGCCGAGGTCCAGCGCGCTGCCGGGGTTCATGGCGACGGCCTCGGTGAGGAACTTCTTGCCGGACGACTCCGGGGTGGCGGTCAGCGCCTGCGGGTCGAGGGCCTTGGCGTCGTACAACTCCTTGTACTTGGTGAGGAGTTCGACGCCCTTCGCGTCGTTGAAGGTGAAGGCGGTGCCCTCCTTGTTCATGAGCGGGACGCCGTAGCGGCCGAAGTCCTCGACGGTGGGGACGTTGGCGAGCGTGGCGACCTTGCCGTCGGTCTTCTGCGCGATCTGCAGGGCGTCGGCGAAGAGTTCGTCGTACGTCGTCGGCGGCTGGTCGGCGTCGAGTCCGGCTTCCTTGAACAGGGACTTGTTGTAGAACAGCGGGCCGGTGTTCAGGTACCAGGGGAAGGCGTACGTGCCGGTCATGCCCGGTATCTGATGGCTGGCCCAGGCGCCGTCCAGGTACTCCTTCTTGTACTGGGCGGCGGCCTTGTCGAGGTCGAGCGCGAGGCCCGCCTTGGCGAGCGGGGCGACCAGGTCGGGCGAGACGTTGACGACGTCAGGGAGGGTGCCGCCGGCGGCGTCCGCGCTGATCTTGTCGGCGTAGCCCTCGGCGGGCTGGTCGACCCACTTGACGTCGGTGCCGGGGTACTTCTTCTCGAAGTCGGCGATCAGGCCCTCGAAGTAGTCCTTGAAGTTGGCGCGGAGATTCCAGGTCTGGAAGGTGATGTCGCCCTCGACCTTGCCCGAGGCGTCGGTCGAGCCGCCGTCGTCGCCCGATCCGCAGGCGCTCAGGGGCAGCAGGACACAGACGGCGAAAGCGGCGGCTAGGGCTCTGCGGGAAATGGGCACCGTGAACGGCCTCCTTTGCGGCGGAGTTGGCCAACGACGGAGACCTTGCACGCCGCTCCACCGGCCCGTCAATGGCTCTCGCGGAGCTAATTTCATTAGTGACTAATGCGTATTAGGATCACCGAGCTGAACCGCATTAGTGCATACTGGCCCGGTAATGCTTCGGGGAATGAGGAATCACCATGTCAGGCAAGCGGTCACCGGCCCGCAGACCGACGATGAAGGACATCGCGCGGCATGCCGGTGTCTCCCAGAGCGCCGTGTCCTTCGCGCTGAACGGCCGGCCCGGGGTCTCCGAGGACACCCGCGACCGGGTGCGGCAGGTCGCCGAGGACCTGGGCTGGCGGCCCAGTACGGCGGCCCGCGCGCTGTCCGGGGAGGGCGCGGCGACGGTCGGCTTCGTCCTCGCCCGGCCAGCCGAGACGCTGGGTGTGGACTCGTTCTTCCTGCAACTCGTCTCGGGCATCCAGGAGGTGCTGGCGGAGCGTCATCTCGGCCTGCTGTTCCAGGTGGTGGAGGACATCGACGACGAGTGCGCGGTGTACCGGCGCTGGTGGGCGGAGCACCGCGTGGACGGCGTGCTCGTGGTGGACCCGCGCACCGACGACCCCCGGCCTGACCTGCTCGACGAGCTGGGGCTGCCGGCCGTGGTGATCGGCGGCGCCCCGGACGAGCGGCATCCGGGCTTGTCGACGGTGTGGGCGGACGACGCCGGTGCGATGGCCGCGGTCGTCGACGAGCTGTACGCGCTCGGGCACCGGCGGATCATGCACATCGCGGGGCTGCCGGGGCTCGCGCACACCGAGCGCCGGGTCCGCACCCTGCGCGCGGAGGCCGGGCGGCGCGGGCTGACCGGGGTGGACTCGGTGACCACCGACTACTCGGACGCGGAGGGAGCGGCCGTGACCCGCCGCGTGCTCGATGCCCCCGCTCCTCCGACCGCGCTGATCTACGACAACGACGTGATGGCCCTCGCCGGGGTCGCCGCCGCCACCGAGCTGGGCTTCTCCGTGCCGGCCGATGTGTCTGTGGTGGCTTGGGAGGACTCGGCCCTGTGCCGCATGGTCAAGCCGTGGTTGTCTGCTCTGTCCCGGGACAGCGTCGAGTTCGGGCGTACGGCGGCGAGGGAGCTGACCGCTCTGCTGGACGGGGGTCCTGCCCGCACGGTACGGGTGCCGGTGCCGCGGTTGATTGTGCGGGACAGTACGGGGCGCTCCGCGGGTAGTGCGGGGATCGGTCGTGCGTCGTCTGCGGCGCCGTAGGGGCTGGTCGCGCAGTTCCCCGCGCCCCTTTGGGGCGATGCCGGACCGTAGCCGATTTCGTCAGGGACAATGGCCGTATGCGGTTCAGAGGAACGGCGCGTGTCCTGCTCGCTCTGGTGCTGTCGGCCGCCGTGGGCTGCACGGCGAGTGACGGCGGCAATGACGACCAGGCGCGCCCTAGTCCATCGGCGTCGGCCCGCGCCACCACGCAGAGCCCCACGCCCTCCCCCACCCCGGTCAACCCGGTGTCCATCCCCGGTCTGATCGAGCGCGAGCACACCGGTTCCGGGCTGAAGTTGGGCACCGTGCTGGCCCGCACCGCCGCCTACACCAGCTACGAGGTGACGTACGAGGCGAACGGGCTGACGATCTCGGGGCTCATGAACATCCCCGAGGGCAAGGGGCCGTTCCCGGCGCTGGTGCTGGCGCACGGCTATATCGACCCGGACATTTACACCACCGGCCGGGGGCTCTCCCG
This sequence comes from Streptomyces sp. 4N124, assembly GCF_052245395.1. Taxonomy (NCBI): domain Bacteria; kingdom Bacillati; phylum Actinomycetota; class Actinomycetes; order Kitasatosporales; family Streptomycetaceae; genus Streptomyces; species Streptomyces sp. 4N124. The sequence goes on along the minus strand of NZ_JBQQBS010000001.1, from coordinate 399,336 downwards.
CGAGCAGGATCTCCTCGCCCGTAACGGCTATGTCGTCCTGCACACCGACTACCGCAACCACGCGAGGTCGGACAAGGATGCCGACAACGACGTCAACCTCCGGCTCGGTTACACCGAGGACGTCATCGGCGCGGCGAAGGCACTGCGGTCGTCCGGACGGCCGGAGATCGACGGCGACCGGATCGGGCTACTGGGGCGGTCGATGGGCGGGGGTGTCGTCTACAACACCCTGGTGGTGGCTCCGGGCCTGTTCGACGCCGCCGTCGCCTTCGCTCCGGTCAGCGGGCACCCGGAGGAGAACATCGACCAGTTCCAGCGCCCCGAAAGGGACCCGCTCGTCGGCGAGATCGAGGCCGAGCACGGCACGCCCGAGGAGAACCCGAAGTTCTGGCGCGAGGTGTCCCCGCTCACTTACCTCGACCGGGTCACCGAGCCTCTCCTGATCCATCACGGCACCGTCGACGACACCTGCCCCATCGCCTGGACCCGGGACACCGTGGCCGCGTTCGAGAAGGCGGGCAAGGATGTCCAGCTGCGCACCTACCGCGGCGAGGGCCACACCTTCTACGGGCAGTGGCCGCGCTCGATGGAGACCACCATGAACTTCTTCGAGCAGCAGCTGCGCTGAACGGTGGCCACCAGGTCGCCGACGCCCTGGTGGCCACCTGCTCCCTCAGACCCGGGACCGGTACAGCCCGAACTCCGTGATCCGTACGGCACTCCGGGCGCCGGTCACTCGCAGCCGCCACCGCCGGGCCCGCACCGGGGCCGCCAGCAGCATGATCCGGCTCGCGCCGACCGTCCCCGCCCCGGTCACCTCCGTCCAGGCTCCGTCCACGTGGGCCTCGACGACGAAGCTCTCCACCTGCTGCCCGTGCCGGATGTCCTCCGCCAGCCGAACACGGTCCACTTCCCGCTCCCTTCCCAGGTCGACGGTGACCCGCCCCGGTGAAGACGTGACACGGGCTCCCCGCGCCAGATCCTCGGGCAGCTCCCGGTCGACGCGCTCGCGGAACTCCCGCAACCGGACCACGTCGGCGGCGGGCAGCAACCCGTCGGTGTCCGGCGGGATGTTGAGCAGCAGAACCGAGTTGCGTCCGACGGACCGGAAGTAGATGTCCGTCAACTGCCCCACGCTTTTGGGTTGTTGGTCGGCATGGTAGAACCAGCCGTCTCGGATGGACACATCGCACTCGGCCGGCCACCACTGCAGATGGTCCGCCGTCGGCAGCGCCGCGACGAGCGCGTCCCGGCTGCCCATGTCGGGGGCGTCATAGGCGAGGGCGTAGTCGGTCCGTCCGTAGTCCTTCTCCTGGACCGGTACGACGCTCCACTCGTCCTCGCGGGCCAGCCCGCCCTCGTTGCCGACCCATCGCACGTCCGGGCCGGAGACCGCGATCACCGCGTCCGGGGCGAGTGACCGCACCAGGGTGTACCAGCTGTCCCAGTCGTACTTCTCGACCTTGTCCGGCGGGATGCGCCCCTGGGCTCCGTCGAACCAGACCTCGTCGATCGGGCCGTACTCGGTGAGCACTTCGTAGAGGTGGTTGAGCATGTGGGCGCCGTAGTCGGTGGCCGGGAGGCTGTACGACTCCCGCGGTGTGCGGTCGTCGCCCTCGACGAGCGTGGGGATGGTGCGCGTGGTGCGGGCGCTGCCGTTGGCGTAGACGCCGTGGAGGTACTGGTTCTCGTCGGCGGGCGAGATGTAGACGCCGACCTTGAGGCCGTGGCGGCGCATGGAGTCGGCGAAGGAGCGCAGCACGTCGCCCTGCCCGTTCTGCCAGCTGCTGGAGGCCACGGTGTGGTCGGTGTAGCGGGAGGGGTGGAGCACGAAGCCGTCGTGGTGCTTGACGGTGAGGATGGCGAGCTTGAAGCCGCCGTCGCGCAGGGCTCTGGCCCATTGGTCGGTGTCGAGGCCGGTCGGCTGGAACACATCGGGGTCCTCGTCGCCGGTGCCCCACTCCAGCCCGGTGAAGGTGTTCACGCCGAAGTGCAGGAACGCGGTCCGTTCCAGCTGTTGCCAGGCGATCTGCCGTGCGGTGGGCCGGACTTGGGATGCCTTGCGGACGAGGTCAGCCTCGGTGTCGTCCGGGGAGACGGGGATGCGGTAGAAGGGGTCTTCGGCCTCGGCGGGTGCGGCCACCGCGGGGATTCCGGTCACGGCGAGCGCTGTGACGGCGGTTGCTCCGGTGACGAAGAGGCGTCTGGAGACAGTCATCGGTGAGACTCCTCAGCTCAAGTGCCAGACGGCGGAGGGAAGTCGGTCGGGCGGGTACTGCGCGAGCCGGCCGTCGTCCGGGCTCAGGGTCATCCGCGTGATGGCGTTGACGAGCCGGTAGCCGCCGGCGACCGGCTCCAACTCCCAGCGCTGCAGGGTGTTCGTGGCATCGCAGACCTGCGCGGTCGCTTCGACGCCCGGCTGGAGCGGCACGTTGAGCGTCAGCTTGCCGCCGCGCACCTCCAGACAGCCGTCCGCGGTCCTCAAGGTCAGATAGCCGTCGGCCGTGCGCTTCACCTGAGCCGTGAACGGCAGCCCGTCCGTCCGGAAGGTGTACGTCCCGTCCGCCACCGGCGTCCGAGTCAGGTCCCGCCACCCGGGCGCGTGCCCCACGGCCGCACCGCGCGCGGTGAACTCGCCGTACGTGGCGTCGGGGTGGGGATCGCCCCAGGTGGCCTGGGCGATATGGCGCAGCGCGGGCCACAGCCACTCGGCGACCTCGTTCTCCGTCTCCCCGCGGCCGTTGTCGGGCCAGAGACTGATCTTCGCGCCGGTGATGCCGTTGGCCGAGGCGAGCTTCTCGCCTTCGAAGCTGCGCGGATCCCAGCGCTGCTCGTACAAGCCCTGGGTGTCGGAGTGGAAGCCGCCGCGGACGAGGTACAGGGCGTAGGCGGCATTCATCAACGGGTAGCCCTGACCGATGAGTTGGCTCGGTTTCACGGCCACGTTCAGCCAGTGCTCGACCGTCGTGCCCGCCGCCACGGGCACGGTGTTGGCGCCGGTGAGCCCGTCGTTCCAGATGCGCAGCTTCTTGCCCTTGGCTGCCGCGTAGGCGTGGACGCGGTTGACGAAGTCGACGAACGCGTCCTGCGGTGTGGCGTCGGCGCCGTACTTCTCCCGCGCGTACTCCAAGATGTGCGGGTACTTGGCGAAGTCCGAGCCGAGCATGTACTCGTCGGCGCCCATGTGCCAGGACGTGGACGTGAAGACCTGCGCGTATTCGTCGATCAGGCTCGTGTAGTAGGCGAAGGCCTCCGGCCGCGTGATGTCGAGGCGCGAGGGCTGCTTGTTGCCGTCGGTGTCGGTGAGTTGCAGATCGGGGCGGTTCTCTATCCACGGGTCCATGTGGCCCGGGGAGTTGATCTCAGGGATGATCTCGACGTGGTACTTGGCGCCGAGGGCGACGAGGCGGCGTATCTCGTCCTTGGTGTAGTAGCCCCAGGTGTTGGCCTCGGGGTGGGCGTCGCTCTTCACCTTCAGTTCGAGGAGCAGCTGGTTGAGCTTGTGGTACGCCATCTCGCGGACGAGGTTTTCCAGCCAGGGCATGGAAATGTGGATGTAGCAGGCGCACACGCCGACGCCCCGCTCCCGGTACCGCGGCACGTCGACCGTGCGTCCGGCGGGGATCCTGTCGCCCTGCGCGAGGAGTTGCAGGACCGTCCGGGTGCCGTGGAAGGCGCCGGTCTCGGTCGCTCCGGTCACCGACAGCCGCTTGCCGACGTGGAGTTCGTAGCCCTCCCTGCCGAGCGAGGTCCTCCCGGACTGTACGTCGATCACGATGTCGCCGGCTCGCGCCCCACCCCGTACGACAGCAACCGTGCCGTGTCCCGCGGCCCGCAGATCGTCGGCGAGGGTCTGGGCGACCCGGCGCTCGGCCCCGGAGCCGGCGACCAGACGAGTCCCGTTCCCGTAGGCATAACTCCCCGCCTCTGCCATCCAGTTGGCCAGCGCGGGCACGGTCACCGGCGGCACTTCCTCCTTCGGCGCCGCCTGCGCCGGTACCCCGAAGAGCATCAGCACTGCGACGAGCCCGATCAGTGCGAACCGTCTCTTCCCGCGCTCAGCCATGCCACTCCACCTTGAACACCCACGCGTAACGACCCGCCTTCCGGGCCGCCTCGGGTACGTCGATCACCAGTGCTCCGTTCCGTACGGTCCAGGTCAGGGGTCGGTCGTGGCCGAGCATCGTCACCCTGTCGCCACCGCGGACCGGGACCGGCGCCTCGACGGTGAGCCGGGCGCCCGGCCGGGCCAGGGAGTGGATGTAGAAGGCCTCGTTCGGGCGGACCGTGAACCTGAGGTCCTCGCCGAGTTGTGCCATCCGCGACCAGTACGTGGTGTCGTAGATCGCCTCCCCGTTGGTGCGCAGCCAACGGCCCGTCTCGCGCAGCCGGGTCTGCATGATCTCCGGGATGGTGCCGTCGGCGCGCGGGCCGATGTCGAGGAGGAAGTTGCCGTTCTTCGAGACGATGTCGACGAGGCTGTGTACGACCTCCTCGGCCGTCATATAGGCGTCGTCGGGGGTCGCCTTGTTGTAGCCGTAGCTGAACGGGTCGAGTCCGCGGCTGGCCTCCCACTTGGCGACGACCGTGTTCTCGTACGTCGTGTACTCGGGGGTCGTGAAGTCGTGGAAGCCGATGCCCGAGCGGTTGTTGACGGTGACCTCGACCGGCCGGGCGCGGTTCTTGGCGTGGTTGAAGTACTCGGCGAGCACATGGACGCTGTCGTTGACGCCGCCGATGTCGCACCACAGCACCGACGGGTCGTAGCCGTGGATCAGCTCCAGCATCTGCGGTGCCTGGTAGTCCGTCACATAGTCCTTGCCGGCCGTGTAGCCGGTGTACGGCACCGGTTCGAGGGTGTACGGATCGCGCGGGGCGTGGCCCATCCAGGGATTGTCCGGGTTGAACCATTCCGGCATGGAGAAGTACAGGCCCCGGTGGAGTTCGGGCGTGTAGCGGCGGGACGCCTCGAACAGCTCCTTGATCAGGTCCCGTCGAGGGCCCATCTTCACCGAGCTGCGGTCGCAGACCTTGGTGTCCCACAGCGCGAAGCCCTCATGGTGCTTCGAGGTGAGGACGTGGTACTGGGCGCCCGCGTCCCGGAACAGCTCGACCCACGCGCGCGGGTCGAACCTCTCCGCCGTGAACATCGGGATGAAGTCGTCGTACGCGAAGTCCTCGCCGTAGGTCTCGCGGTGGTAGGCGTACACGGCGTTCGCGGGGTCCTGCATGTGGTTCCAGTACCACTCGGCGTACTGCTTGCCGACGGGCGACCACGCGGGCACCGAGTAGACGCCCCAGTGGATGAAGATGCCGAACTTGGCGGAGTGGAACCAGTACGGCGCCTGATGCCCGGAGAGGGAGGCCTCGGTGGGCTGGTAGTCGGCCACCCCGAGGTTCAACTTGCCTGTTCTGGAGGCGACTTGCGTCCCTCGCCCGTTCACGGCCACCGAGCCGTCCCGGACGGTGCCGGGTGCCGTACCCGCGCGGTTGCGGATGCCGATGCGGACCCTGGCCTGCTCGCCGGGGTCGAGACGGCGGATCCGGGCGGGCTCGACGGTGCGGGCGCCGGGTACGTCGACGCGTACCGACACGGCGTCTGCCGCGAGTACGGCGACAGTGCCCGCGTTGACGATCGTGGCCTCGACGCTCTGGGCGCCTATCTCCTCCAGCAGGGAGTTCGTGGAACGGGCGTCTCGGAGGGCCAACGCCCGGCCCTGCGCGACGGGTTGGAGGGAGAGGGCGAAGACATGCAGGGACGCCTTGTTCGCCTCCGCCGGGTTGGTGACGGGCAGGGTGACGGCGACCGCCTCCCGTCGCGGGTCGAGCCACACCTCCGACGTGCCGATCCCGACGCTGTGCTCGTCCTTCGTCCCGTCCGGCCCGTAGCGGTACGGCGCCGACAGTGAACCGCCCGCCGCGTACCAGTCGGCGCCGCTGAGTCCTGCCGTCGTGGTCGTACCGTCGGCGTAGTGGACGGTGGCCTTGCCCGAGGCGTTGCCGTAGCTGCCGGCGGTGAGGAAGAAGGCCGAAAGGTAGCGGCCCTTGGGCAGTTCGATGCGCTGGCCGAGCGCGACAACGTTGTTCGCGGCGTCCGCGGACGGGAAGAGGAAGGGGATGCCGTCGACCTCGACTCGGCCGGAGGGCAGTTCCTCGCCCGGGAAGGTGTAGCCCGAGCCGTCGAAGTCACCGCCGCGGGCGGAGGCGGTGTCGATGCCGTCGTTGTCGTACAGCCCGTCCAGCGGGACGGGGACCGGGTCGGGCACGGGAACCCACTGACCGGCGGCGTGCGCCTCGGCGGTCACGGTGAGCGGAAGGGCGGCGGAAGCGGCTACGCCGGCCGCGACACCCAGGACCAGACGTCTTGGATACGTACTCATGAGCGGCTCCAATTCATCGGATGTCCGATGATTGAGCGGGCCTCTGAGCCTGTCAATGGGGCGGAACGGCAGGAGAGTTGAGCGATTGATCGGAGGACCTGCTGTTCAGCGGGCGACTCTTGAGCACACCCGCGCGAAAAGTCCAAGAACCGCCGCCCAAATGTCCAAGACACGCTCCCTCTCGACGTGCCGCGCGGTCCCGGGCACAGTTCTCCCTACATACTCGCCGGTAGACGCACTGTGAAGGAGCGCACGTGACCAACTGGACCGGCCGGACCGCCGTCGAGATCGCCGCCGCCGTACGGGAGAAGCGGGCCACACCCCGGGAGGTGGTGGCCGAGCACCTGGCCCGGATCGAGCGGCTCGACGGCCGCGTCGGGGCGTTCCGTGTGGTCCGCGCTCAGGCGGCGCTCGCCGAGGCCGACGAGGTGGCGGCGCGCGGGGATCTGGCCGAACTGCCGCTCGCCGGTGTGCCGGTGGCCGTGAAGGACAACCTCGCCGTGCGGGGCGAGTCGAACCGCATCGGCTCGGCCGCGACCTCGGACACCCTCGCCGAGCACGACCATGTCACCGTGGCCCGGCTGCGGGCGGCGGGCGCGGTGGTGGTGGGTCTGACGAATGTGCCGGAGCTGTGTGTCTTCGGTACCAGCGAGGGCGTCCACGGCATGGCCCGCAACCCGTGGGACACCTCCCGCTCGGCGGGCGGCTCCTCGGGCGGCAGCGCGGCGGCGGTCGCCGCGGGGCTGGTGCCGATCGCCCTCGGCAACGACGGCATGGGCTCGCTGCGTATCCCGGCGGCCAACTGCGGCCTCGTCACCATCAAGCCGGGCCACGGCGTCGTGCCCGCGGGGATCGGCGAGGGCGACTGGTTCGGCATGTCCGAGAACGGCCCGCTGGCGACGACCGTCGAGGACGCCCGCCTGATGCTGTCGGTCCTCGCCGACACCGATGCCGTACGACCGCACGAGCCGGCCTCGCGCAAGGTCGCCGTGTCCCTGCGCAGCCCGCTCGCCGGCGTCACCATCAGCAAGCCGTATGCGGAGGCGACCCGGGAGGCGGCCGGGGTGCTGGCCAAGGCGGGGCATCAGATCCGGCGCGCCGATCCGCCGTATCCGCTGTCACTGAGCTTCACCTCGCTCGCGCACTGGACGGCGGGCACGGCAGTGGACGCCAGGGACTACGACCCGCGTCTGCTGACCCGGCGCACTCGGGTGCACGCCGCCGTGGGGCGGCGCTTCGTGGGCCGGGTCACCTCCGGGGACAGCAGGGAGCAGTTGCGCAGGAGGCTGGAGCCGTTCTTCGCCGAGCACGACGTGGTGCTCACTCCGGCGCTGGCCCGCCGCTCCCCCAAGGCCGTGGCCTGGCACGAGCGGGGCTGGCTGCGCAATGTGCTCGCCGACACCAACTACTCGCCGCTGACTCCGCCGTGGAACCTGACCGGCTGGCCCGCACTGGCCGTCCCGTTCGGCTCACTGCCCTCGGGCGCCCCCTGCGCCGTACAACTCGCGGGGCGGCCGGGGTCGGAGGCGGTGCTGCTGGAACTGGCGGAACAGGTGGAGAAACTGCGTCCGTGGCAGCGGACGGCACCGCTGGACTAAGTCCTCCTGGAAGTGCTGCGATGGGCCGTCGGTCGTCTGCGGCGCCATTGTGGCTGGTCGCGCAGTGCCCCGCGCCCCTTAGGGCGCTGCCGAACCGCAGCGGACTTCGCCCGACCGGCTCAGCCCACCCAAGGTCCTGCAAAGCCGAAACCGCGGCCGGTCGTCGGCCGCGGCTGCTCTGGTCCGCAGGGGCGTTCACACGCCCCTGCGGCTGCGATCGCGAAGGGGCCTGACTGAGGGCGTCAGTCGACGCTGGGCAGGATGTGGGGCTCGGCGAGGTCGTCCTCGTAGCCGGCCAGGCGGATGGGGGCCGAACGGGCCCACACGTCGAGGCTGCCGATCTCCCCGGGCCGTCGGCCCGCGCGCTCCGTGCGTTCCTTGGGGCGCTGTTCGCGATTCGTCTTCTCCGGTGTCACCGCGCACTCCTTATGTGTCGGGTCACCCTCGGGGCATACCGGCCACTCTGCTGCTGAGCGCCTGACGCCCGCTCGGGTCTGGGTCGAGAACTGTTCGGACGCGGTGGCGCCGGTAACTCAGGTGGGAGCAGGCTGTGATATCCGGCTCGTCCCCGGGACGGACTCTGGGTGTTGGGTAGGACCCCGTGCTGCTGTCCGTCCCCTCCAGAGTACCCAAATGAGCGGGGGTCCGCTCGATGGGGCTGAAAACTTGGGGTAACCATCACAAGTCGCCCGTGTTCGGTGGGTCATGAAATCCGCCGCTTTGTTATGAGATGCCCTATGCGAACATCACCCGTTCGGCCTACATCGGCGACGACGTATTCGAGACAGCCGTATCGGTCGTCGCGCAGTTCAAGTCCCGTTGGCTGAGCCGAAAGCTCGCCATGATCTGCTGCCGTCAGACAACGGCTGTCTCGCGGGAGGACTGACGCATGGAGCTGCGCAGCGTCGAGGAGCTGATGGATCTACTGAACGCGTGCAGGGGCACGTGGGACAGCAGGCAGCGCCCCGGCGACCGCGTCGATCTGCACGATCACGCCCTGCGGACCGCCGCGTTGCTGCGCCGCAGCCGTCCCGCCGACAAGGAGCTCCAAGTCGCGGGCCTGGTGCAGCCCATCGGCCGGCTGCTGTGGCCCGGTGACACGGCCGGGCACGACGACCGTACGGCCGACGCGGTGCGGGGCCTGCTCGGTGAACGGGTCGCCCGCCTGATACGCCGCCACTCCCGGCTCGGCACCCCCGTGGACGACGACCTGGTCAGCCTGCGTCAGGCCGAGGAGGAGGGCCGCAGCGCCGGGTTCGACGCCGGGGTGCTGGAGGACTGGCGCACGGTGCTGGAGCTGGTGGCCGCCCGCAACTCGCGGCTCGGGGCCGTCGACTGACGGCCCCTTCCCCACCCCCCGGGCCTCACCACTTGCCCGGCGCGTAGTCCTTCAGGAAGACGCCGTACAGGTCCTCGCCCTGTTCGCCGCTGACGATCGGGTGGTAGACGCGGGCCGCGCCGTCGATCAGGTCGAGGGGTGCGTGGAAGCCGGCGTCGGCGAGGCGCAGCTTGTCGTAGTGCGGGCGCTCGTCGGTGATCCAGCCGGTGTCGACGGAGGTCATCAGGATGCCGTCGGTCTGGAACATCTCCTGGGCGCTGGTCCGCGTCACCATGTTCATGGCCGCCTTGGCGGCGTTGGTGTTCGGGTGGCCCGCGCCCTTGTAGCCGCGGCCGAACACGCCCTCCATCGCCGAGACGTTGACGACGTACGCGCGCTTGCTGGGCGCCTTGCGCGCGGCCTCGGCCATCACCGACCGCAACTTGCTGATCAGGATGAACGGCGCGGTGTAGTTGCACAGCTGCGTCTCGAGCAGTTCCACCGGGGAGATCTGCTCGATGGACTGGACCCACGTGTTGGAGTCGACGACATCGGGGACCAGGCCGCCCGCGTCGATGGCGGTGCCGTCGCGGTGCCGCTCCACGCTGGCGTTGCCGGCGACCAGGGCGAGATCGGCCACCTTCTGCGCGTCGAGGCCGGTGACGCCGACGGGGAGTGCGGCGAGGCCGTCGACGGCGCCGGAGTTGAAGGCGCCGATGACGTGGTGGGCGGGCAGTTCACCGGCGGGCAGCGGGGCGCTCTCGCCCTCGACCAGCGCGGCGTACGCGGAGGGCAGGCAGGCGGCGTACCGTCTGCGTCGCGTTGTTGATCAGGATGTCCAGCGGACCCTGCTCGGCGATCTGGTCGGCCAGGGCCACGGCCTGGGCGGGGTCGCGCAGGTCGATGCCGACGACCTCCAGCCGGTGGATCCAGTCCGCCGAGTCGTCCATCGCCTTGAAGCGGCGGATGGCGTCCTTCGGGAACCGCGTGGTGATCGTGGTGTGCGCGCCGTCCCGCAGCAGCCGCAGCGCGATGTACATGCCGATCTTGGCCCGGCCTCCGGTGAGCAGGGCGCGCCTGCCGGTGAGGTCGGCGCGGGAGTCGCGGTGGGCCCGGTTGAGGGCGGCGCACTGCTGGCAGAGCTGGTGGTAGAAGTAGTCGACCTCGACGTACCGGGTCTTGCAGGTGTAGCAGGAGCGCGGGCGCTGGAGTATCCCCGCGATCCTGCCCTCCTCGGTGCGCGAGGAGGGCAGCAGGCCCTCGGTCTCGTCGTCGATGCGCTCGGCGGAGCCGGTCGCCGTGGCCTCCGTGACCGCCTTGTCGTGCGCGGTCTTCGCGGCCCGGCGCTCCTGACGGCGGCGCTGCTTGACCGTGCGGTAGACGCCGGCCGTGGCCCGGCGCACCGCGATCGCGTCGGGGTGGTCGACCTCCAGCTTGTCGAGTTCCTCGAGCACGCTGAGGCAGACGGCCAGCCGCTCAGGGTCGATGCCGGGCCCGTACACGACCTCGTCCGTGGTCGCCGAGCCGTCCTCTGTCACCGTCATCGCCGCTGCCGTTTCCTGATCCACCGCGCGGCGCTCCGGTCGAGTCCGCTTTCGAACGAGGAATTTTACGGAGCACCGGGCCACACGCCAAACCTGCGGTGATCATGGACGGCGGACGGTGATCGAACCGAAGAGGTCCACACGCCCCTGCGGGGGGGACCACAGGGGCCCGTCACGTCCGTCAGAGCCACGGCCCGCAGGCGCAAAGCTCCCGGCTGGTCACGAACCGCGCGGAGCGACGACACCCACGACAGCCACCCACCGCAGGCAGCATCCACACCCACGGTGACACGGCCCGCAAGCACCGATCACACCCACGCCAGCCACAGCTCGCACGCAGCGACTGCATCCACGACAGTCACGCACCGCAGGCAGCACCCGCACCTACGGTGGTCACGGCCCCCAGGCGCGATCGCACCCGCGCCGGCCACGCACCGCGCGCAGCGACCACACCGACCACAATCACGCACCGCGCGCAGCGACCACACCCGCCACGGCCAAGCACCCAAGCCGTGAACCCCACCCCACCGCTCACGGCGCGCAAGCCGTGATCAATGCCTCCACCTCCTCGGAGAGGGCGGCGGCGAGGCGGTCCAGGTCCGGGACGGCCTCCGCGTCGGCGACCAGGCCGTAGTGGACGCGGCCGCGGTACGTCGAGATCGCGACGGCGAGGGACTGGCCGCGGGCCAGGGGGGCGAAGGGGTAGACCTCCGTGAGGGCGTGTCCGCCGAGCTTCAGGCCGAGGCCGGGCAGGGGGACGCTGGTGACGAGGATGTCGAACCAGAGGCGCGCGCCCTGGCTGACCAAGGGTCCGCCGAGCCGGTGGGCGAGCGCCGGGACGTGGTCGGCGAGCAGCGCGACGGCACCGGCGCCCCGGCCCGGTCCGGCGTCCTTCTTGCGGTCCATGGCCGCGCGGACCGTACCGAGCCGGCCGAGCGGGTCGGGGTCGCCGACGGGGAGCCTCATCAGGTAGCCGGAGAGCCGGTTGCCCTGGGGGTGGGCGGTGCGCGGGCGGCGTTTGGAGACGGGGATCAGGGCGCGCGGCGCGACGCCCTCGCTGCCGTCGCCGCGCTCGTCGAGCCAGCGGCGCAGCGCGCCCGCGACGACGGCGATCAGCACGTCGTTGACGGTTCCGCCGACGGCCTTGCGGACGATGTGCACATCGTCGATGTCGATGACGGCACCGGCGGTGCTGCGGGTGCCGCTGGGCTCGGTGGTGAGCGCGGGCGAGGAGCTCACGCCCAGGTTGGACAGGGCGACGGAGGCGCCGATGTCGAGGGCCCGGCCCACGTCGGACAGGGCGCCCCGCACCAGCCCCGGCAGCTTGCGCACGTCCGGGAGCAGGCCGCGCCTCGGCGGTTCGGGGCGAGGCCGGCGCTCGGGCAGGTCGATCGGGTCCAGGACCGCTGCGGCGAGCGTCAGTGCCCGCAGCCCGTCGGCCAGCGCGTGGTGGAACTTGAACAGCACGGCGAACGAGACGCCGTCCTCCCCGGGCAGCACATGCGCCTCCCACGGTGGGCGGGCGCGGTCCAGCGGGCGCTCCATGAGCCGCCCCGCCATCTCGTGGAAGTCCGCGGTCGGGGCATGCAGCCGGATGTGGTCCAGCGGGTCGAAGTCGGCGGCGGGCACACGGGCGGCGCCACCGAAGGCGGACGTGAACGTCGGCGGGAACGTCAGCGGCTGCCAGACGTCCCGGATCCGCATCCGCAGTCCGGGCACGGCGGCGGCCCGGGCGGCGAGCAGATCGGCCGCGTGGGCACCGGCGGTGGGCGAGTTCGCGGCGAAGACGCCGAGCGCGCCCAGGTGCATGGGGTTCCGGTCGGACTCGATGTTCCAGAACGCCAGGTCGAGAGGTGCGAGCAGGTCAGAAGTCAATGGCTTGCCTCGCGTCGACGAAGGGTGAGCCAGCAGTCAACCTCCCTCGACCGATTACGGTCAAGTACGATCAAGCTACGCACAGTTAACAAGAGATTAAGTCCCGCCCCTCGTGAAAGGGGCGGGACTCATGAGGCGTCTGGGGTTATTTCAGTGCGGGTGGCGCCGCCTCCGCCGACGTTCCCCACTCAGACGGGCGCGAGCCGACCGTGAAATCGAGCGACCGAAGAGACCTCAGAGTGGCGGTGGTCAGATACGTCCGCTCGTAGGCCGACCCGTCCGTCCGGGCCGACTGGGTGTAGCGGTCGGTGTCCGAGGTGCCGGGCGCCGTGATCGTGAGCCCGCCCCTCGGGTAGTAGCGGCGGTCCAGGGTGAGGTCGACGCGGTCGAAGACGGGCGTGGACAGGCCCCAGGTGTCGTAGCCGGGCTGGACCGGGAAGATCCCGATCGACGACAGCACGTTCCAGGCGGACATCGTCCCGAGGTCGTCGTTGCCGGTCATGCCGGTCGGCGTGTCGGTGAACAGGGTCAGCGCGGCGTGCACCACGTCGGTGGTCTTCCACGGCTGACCGGTGGACAGGTAGGTGTACGGGGCGATGAGGTCGGGTTCGTTCTGCGGGTTGTACTTGTCGGCGTTGTAGTAGTCGTAGGGCCCGTTCACCCACACCTCGCGCGCGGTCTTCGCCGGGTCCGCCAGGAGCTGCTCGTAGGCGAAGAAGGAGTCGAGCCGGTCGTTGGTGGCCCGCGTTCCGCCGATCAGGTCGACCATGCCCGGCAGGTCCTGCGGTACGAGCCACTGGTACTGCCAGGACGTGCCCTCGTGGAAGCCCTCGCTCTGCGCCGGGTCGGCGGGGCCGGTGAAGGCGCCGGACGCGTCACGGGCCCGGAAGAAGCCGGTCGAGGAGTCGAAGATGTTCCGGTAGCTCTGGGCGCGGGCGGCATAGCGCGCGGCGTCCGCCGAGTGGCCCAGTTCTCTTGCCATCTGCGCGAGCATCGCGTCCGACAGGGCGTACTCCAGCGTGGCCGAGGCCCCGTGGTCGTAGTCCGAGTCTCCGGGCTTCACATGCGGACGGCCCTTGATATAGGGCGCGAAGCCCTCGGCGAGGTACTCCTCGTTGGCCTCCCGCCCCACCGCGGGCGAGTCCGCCGGCGGCACCCCGTCGGCGTTCTTCTTCAGCGCCCGGTAGGCCCGCTCCTCATACCCGTGAAGCAGCCCCTGCTGATACGCGTTGGTCAGGAACGGCGTCACCGGGTCGCCGGTCATGATGTTCGTCTCGACCGTGCCGTAGCCCCATTTGGGCAGCCAGCCGCTCTCCTCGTCGATCTTGATCACCGAGATCGCCATGTCCCGGGCCTCGCGCGGCGCCAGCAGCGAGAGGAGCTGCGACTGGGTGCGGTAGGTGTCCCACAGGGACCAGTTCTGGTAGTACGTGAAGCCCTTCGCGCGGTGGATCTTCTGGTCCCAGCCGGTGTAGCGGCCGTCGGCGTCGCTGCCGATGTTGGGTGCGAGGAACGACCGGTACAGCGAGGAGTAGAAGGTACGGCGCAGCGTGTCGCCGCCGCCTTGGACGCGTACGTCGTCCAGGCGGTCCTCCCATGCCTGCTGGGCTCGGCCACGCACGGAGTCGAACGAACGCCCGCCCTCGGCCCTGAGGTTGACCGCCGCGCCGCGTGCGTCGACGTACGACAGCGCGGTGGTGGCCTCGACCGTGCGGTCCCGCGTCGTGTCGAAGCGGACGTACGCGCCGTCCCGTCCGGCCTTCGAGCCCGCGGTCACCGCGCTGCCGTCCCAGGTGCCGTACGCCGTGAAGGGCCGGTCGAAGCGGGTGATCGTGTAGACGGTGTACGGCTCGGTGTCCTGGCAGAAGCCGCTGCCGGTGATGGCGGTGCGCACGGTACGGCTGTCGAGGATCTCGACCTTCGTGGAGACCGTCTTGTGCAGCGACTGGCCCGCGTTGAGCAGGACGTTGGCCTTGCCGGTGGCCGGGAAGGTGTAGCGCTGCACGCCGGTGCGCTCGGTCGCGGTGAGTTCGGCGTCGATGCCGGACGACAGCCCGACCTTGTAGTAGCCGGGGCTCGCCTTCTCGTCTTCGTGGCTGAACCCGGCGGCGTAGGCCGCGTAGTCCGTCTGTGCGACGTCACCCGTCGTCGGCAGCACGGGCAGATCGCCGCCGAGACCGCAGCCGACACCCGACAGGTGGACCAGGGAGAAGCCGCGGATGCGGTCATGAGAGTAGTCGTAGCCGGTGTTGTGGCCGGTGTCGGGCGAGAGCTGCACCATGCCGAACGGCACGGCGGCGCCGGGGTAGGTGTTGCCTTCGTTCTCGGTGCCGATGAACGGGTTGACCAGATCGGTGAGGTGCCCGTCGTGCGGCTCGGCGGCCCGGGCGGCCGGGACGGTGCACAGCGCGGACGCTGCCACCGCCCCGGCCAGCCACAGGCGCAGGTGCCGGGTCCATCTCATCCTGCGAGTCCTCCAAGGGGTTACGGGCAACCGGCCGGCACCGGCCGGGAGATGTCACGGATCAGCGCCTCGTGCGCGGCCTTCACGCGGGCCACGTCCGGCTTGAGGACCTTGCGGTCGTAGGTCAGCAGGCCGTTGAGCTCGCCCTCGACATCGGCGATCTGGGTGTAGACGGCGCCGTTGCCGCCCCGGCAGGCCAGGGCGCGCACCTCGTCGAGCTTGGTGAGGTAGTCGTCGGTGTAGGTCGCCGGGTCGACATCGACGTACGACTGCTGCACGGACCAGGCGTGTCCGGGGACCGCGAGGCCGAGGCCGCCGTACTCGCCGCTGACCAGGGCGCGTTCACCGTCCGGCTGGGGTGGCAGGGCAGGGCTGGGATAGCCGTGCTCGTCCATGATGTCGCCGGTGCCTCCATCGGCCCCGAGGTTCAGTCCGGACTGGCCGTTGACCAGCCGGGTCGGGTCCCAGGCCTTGGCCTGCTCGGCGATGCGGCCGATGTCGTACTGGCCCCAGCCCTCGTTGAAGGTCACCCACATGACGATCGACGGGCTGCTGATGTGCTCGTCGATCATCTCCTTCATCTCGCGCTCGTACTCGGCGCGCGAGGCGGCGTTCGGGGTCACCCCGGCGGTCATCGCCGGCATGTCCTGCCAGACCATCAGGCCCAGCTTGTCGGCCCAGTAGAACCAGCGGTCCGGCTCGACCTTGATGTGCTTGCGCACCGAGTTGAAGCCGAGCTGCTTGTGCACCTTCAGGTCGTAGGCGAGGGCGTCGTCGGTCGGTGCGGTGTGCAGGCCGTCGGGCCAGAAGCCCTGGTCGAGGGTGGCCATCAGGAAGATCGGCTCACCGTTGAGGATCGTGCGCGGGACGCCATTGATCTTCTCCACGGCGATGGAACGCATCCCGAAGTAGCTGCCGACGCGGTCCGAGCCGACGCTCACTTTCAGGTCGTAGAGGAACGGGTCGTCCGGCGACCACAGATGCGGGTCGTCGATGGTCAGCGTCAGCGGCTGCCCGGTCCGGCCGCGCGCCGTGGCGACCTTCCGCTTGCCGTCGTACGCCGTCGCCGTGATCGGTACGCCGTCACGGACGCCCTTCGCCTCGACGGTGACGCGGCTGTTCGGCACGTCCGGCGTGACCTTGAGCGAGTCGACGTGGTCGCGGGCGACCGGCTCCATCCACACCGTCTGCCAGATGCCCGAACTCGGCGTGTACCAGATGCCGCTGGGGTCCAGTCGCTGCTTGCCGATGGGCGGGTTCTCACCGTCGGCCGCGTCGGTCGGGTCGTAGACGCCGACGATCAGCTCCTGGGTGCGGCCGGGCTTGAGCGCGTCGGTGATGTCGGCGCTGAACTTGTCGTAGCCGCCCTTGTGTGCGGCGACCTTCTTGCCGTTGACGTACACCTCGGACTGCCAGTCGACGGCACCGAAGTTGAGCTGCAGCCGCTGGCCGGAGCCAATGCTCCAGTCCGCCGGGACCGTAAACGTGCGGCGGTACCACATGCGGTCCTCGTGCCGCTGGATGCCGGAGAGCTGGGACTCCACGGGGTACGGGACGAGGATACGCTCGGCGAGGTTCTTGCCGACGGGCGGCCGCTCCCCGGCCTCGGCCGCCGCGAACTGCCAGCGGCCGTTGAGGTTGCGCCAGGCGTCGCGGGTCAGCTGCGGGCGCGGGTACTCGGGGAGGGCGTTGTCCGGGCCGACCTCCTTGGCCCAGGGGGTGCGCAGTTCGTACGTCGAGCGGTTGGGGCCGCTGCTCCAGAACGAGCCGATCTCCTCGCCGTCGGCGGTGAGTCCGCCCTGGCCGTCGTAGCGGACCTCCGCGGTGCCGCGTGCGGTGCCGGTCTTGTTGCCGACGACCGGTTCCTTGAGGCCCACGAGCAGGGACTTGGGGTTGGACGGGTCCAACCGGGCCGTGGTCAGGGGCCACTTGGCGCCGCCGATCACCGCCTCGATGTGGTCGGTGACGGAGGCCGGGGGCGCGGACAGCTCGTGTGCGAAGTCGAGTTTGAGCGTACGGCCGTCCTTGAGGACGGTGGTGGCGATGGCGCCGTCGTAGTCGTAGCCGTCGGGGAGCCGGAAGGCCGACTGCGGGACGGCGGCCTTGCTGCCGCCGGGCGGGGTCCAGCGGAGGTGGAGGTTGGAGCCGCCGTAGTGCTCGAAGTACTCCAGCTTGAAGTCGTAGGCCTGCCCTGCCGTCAGTTCGACGGGCTCGGCGGTCTGTTCGCGGTCCCAGTCGTCCACCCAGTGGTCGATGACCGGCTTTCCGTCGATCCAGAGCCGGAAGCCGTTGTCACCGATGATCGAGAAGGTGGTGGGGCCGGTCTTCTCCGGCACGATCTTTCCGGTCCAGCGGACACTGACATCGTTGTCCTGACCGGTGGCGAAGCGCAGGCGCGGCTCCAGGTTGTCGAAGTCGAGGTTCTGGTCGAAGCCGGTGGCCTTCAGTTCGTGGAAGTCGAAGGTGCCCGGGGCGGAGTGGGTGTAGTACTCGCCCTTCAGGCCCTGGACCTCGACCGGGTCGTCGGCCGCCGCGGTGGCGGGCGACGGGGCGGTGAGCCCCGCGAAGGCGAGGGCTGCGGCGAGCAGTAACACGAAGCGGGATCTGAGGTGTCGCACGGATCCTCCTTGTTGAGGACGTGTGGCGGCTCTTGCGATTTACATCGTTGCAATCAACGGCAGTTGGCATGACAACACGGCTTCCGCTTCCCTGTCCAGGGACATGACAACGGTCCCGGGCGAACGCCTGCTCGCCCGGGACCGTTCCACCGAATCCGCGGTCTACGGCACCAACTGTCCCTTCCCCAGCGCGATCACCCCGCCCTTGGACACCGTGTACAGCTCCGCGTCCCGGTCCGGGTTGACGCCGATCGTCGCGCCCGGCGGCACCTCGACGTTCTTGTCCAGCACCGCGCCGCGGACGACCGCGCCCCGGCCTATGTGGACGTTGTCGTGCAGCACCGAGCCCTGGACGACCGCTCCCGGGTCGACCACGACACCCGGCGACAGCACGGACCGCGTGACCTGCCCGCGGATCAGGCAACCGGCGCTGATGATGGACTCCCCCGCGATGCCGCCCGCGTTGAAGCGGGCCGGGGAGAGCTGGCCGGAGTGGGTGTAGATGGGCCACTGGCGGTTGTAGAGGTTGAAGGCGGGGCGCTCGGCGATGAGGTCCATGTGGGCGTCGTAGTAGGCGTCGAGCGTGCCGACGTCGCGCCAGTAGCCCTGGTCGCGGGTGGTCTCGCCGGGGACGTGGTTGTCGCTGAAGTCGTACAGCTGGGCCTCGCCGCGGTCGGTGAGCTGCGGCAGGATCGAACCGCCCATGTCGTGCACGGAGTTGCGGTCCTCGGAGTCACGCTGGAGCGCCTCTATGAGGGCCTTGGTGGTGAAGATGTAGTTGCCCATCGAGGCGAAGACGGACTCGGGGTCGTCGGGCAGGCCCGGTGGGTCGGCGGGCTTCTCCAGGAACTGCTCCACGGTACGGCCGTCGGAGCCGGAGCTGATCACGCCGAAGGACGACGACTCGCTGCGCGGGACGCGTATCCCGGCCACCGTCACGCCCGCGCCGTTCTCGATGTGCTGGGCCAGCATCTGGCGCGGGTCCATGCGGTACACGTGGTCGGCGCCGAACACGGCCACGTACTCGGGACGTTCGTCGTAGATGAGGTTCAGCGACTGGAGGATCGCGTCCGCGCTGCCCAGGAACCAGCGCGGGCCGAGCCGCTGCTGCGCCGGGACCGGGGTGACGTAGTTGCCGAGCAGGCTGGACATGCGCCAGGTGGTGGTGATGTGCCGGTCCAGCGAGTGCGACTTGTACTGCGTCAGGACGCAGATGCGCAGGATGTCACCGTTGACGAGGTTGGACAGGACGAAGTCGACGAGGCGGTATGTGCCGCCGAAGGTGACCGCGGGTTTGGCGCGGTCCGCGGTCAGAGGCATCAGCCGCTTGCCTTCTCCGCCCGCCAGTACGATGCCGAGCACCGAAGGTCCGCCACGCCGCATGGCCGCTCCCCTCACCCTGGTTGACCATGATGTGCCCTTGATCAGGGGACACTAAGCCTGTTTGAGGATCTCCCGGTAGAGCTGAACCGTCCGGCGGGCGACGGCGTCCCAACCGAACTCCCCCACCGCCCGCTCCCGTCCGGCCTCGCCCATCCGCCGCGCCCCCTCCGGGTCGCCGAGGACCGAGTCCAGCGCCTGCGCCAGCCCCGTCTCGAAGTCGTCGTCCACGGAGACCAGTACGCCGGTCTTGCCGTCCTCCACGACCTCCGGAATGCCGCCGACCCTGGAGGCCACGACGGGAGTTCCGCAGGCCATCGCCTCAAGGTTGACGATGCCGAGGGGTTCGTACACCGAGGGGCAGACGAACACGGCCGCGTGGGTGAGGAGTTGGATCACGTCGGCGCGCGGCAGCATCTGCGGGATCCAGTGCACGCCCTCCCGCACGCTGCTGAGCTCCTGGAACAGGTCGCGGAACTCCCGGTCGATCTCCGGGGTGTCGGGGGCGCCCGCGCACAGCACGACCTGCGCGGCCGGGTCGATGTGCCGGATCGCCCGCAGCAGATGGGGCACGCCCTTCTGGCGGGTGATACGGCCGACGAACAGCACATACGGGCGGTCGGGGTCGAGGCCGATGCGTGTGAGGGCCTCGGTGCCGTGGTCGGGGCGGTAGAGGGTGGTGTCGATGCCGTTGTGGACGACGTGGACCTTCGCCGGATCCAGCGTGGAATAGCAGCCGAGGATGTCCTCGCGCATGGCTCCGGATACGGCGATCACCGCGTCGGCGGCCTCGATCGCGGTGCGCTCGGCCCAGCTCGACAGGGCGTATCCGCCGCCGAGTTGCTCGGCCTTCCAGGGGCGCAGCGGCTCCAGGGAGTGGGCGGTCATCACATGCGGGATGCCATACAGGAGCTTGCCGAGGTGGCCGGCGAGGTTGGCGTACCAGGTGTGGGAGTGGACGAGTTCGCGGCCCTCGAGGGCGGCGGTCATGGCGAGGTCGACGGAGAAGGTGCGCAGCGCGTCGTTGGCGGTGTCGAGGCCGGACCAGGGGCGGTGCCGCAGCACGCCCTCCGCGCGGCCCTCGCCCCAGCAGTGCACGTCCAGGTCGACGAGGTCGCGCAACTCCCGTGCGAGGAACTCCACATGGACACCCGCGCCGCCGTACACGTCCGGGGGGTACTCCCGGGTCAGCAGTCCCACTCGCACCCGCAACCCCCTGTCTCAACGCCCGGCCCCTTCATGGTCACCCAGATGCGGCGCCCGGGGAAGAGCGCGGGGGTCGTGTGAAGCAACAGTCGCCGCAGACGCCTCCGCCGGGCACGCGGTAGTAGAGGCAGCAGCTACGGCGCCGGAAGGCGGTGCCGGTGAGGGTTCCGGCGCCCGCGAGCCGGGGGTGGCCGAGAAGCGCCGTGGTCAGGGTGCGGGCCCGGGCGGCGACTTCGGGGCGGCCGTCGGTCCGCGCCCAGAGGTCCAGTTGCCGGGCGGCTCCCGCCAGCGCGGAGGCGGCGTTGCCCCACAGCAGGCCGGTGGCGACGCGGTGACGGGTGTGCAGGGCCGCCGTCAGCGGTTCGAGGTGGGCGTGGAGCACGGTGTCGGCGAGAGTCGCCGCGTCTGCGGGCAGCGGGCGCACCTCCGTCAGCCAGAGGTCGTCGGGGGCGCTGCCGTCGGGGTCCCAGCGCAGCAGCCGCGGATCGAGGTCGGGGACCCGGCCGTACAGGGCCGCGCAGCCGAGCGCCGCCGACCACAGCCGGGCCGCGAGCCCCTGCTGGGCGATGGAGGCGGCGATCCGCGGCTCGGGGGCGTGCAGGGCGTCGGCGACCTTGTGGATGCGGAAAATCAGGGAATCCCGGTAGACATCCGATGCTGTTTCGGCGTATGCCTCCGCGAGTGTCGGCAGTGGCCGATGAGGCGCTCCTGTGGTGCGTAGTACGAAGAAGCCGCCGAGTGGGCGGAGCGCGGCGAGATCGGGGTCGAGTTCCACGAAGAGCAGTAGTACCAAGGCCCGTAGGGGGCGCCACCAGGGGGTCTGCTAGGGGTGTCACCCGCCTGAGGGAGGATGGAGGTCCGGTCGTACTCCATCGGCAGTAGGACTCAATGAGTGCTCAGGTACGACGACGGGAAGGGTTTTTCGCGGCATCGTGTTGGCTATGGAAGACGACCGATCGCCGCGTCGGGCCCCGGCCCCCCGCCTCACGCAGAGGAGCAGCTCATGAGTGCCCTCGCGTTGTCCGTGGTGCTGTCGCTGATCTCCGCTGTGGCGTACGCGGGCGGCGCGATCGTGCAGGAGCGCGTCGCGGAGTCCTCCCCCGACTACGCGCCGCTGCGCCGGCCGAGCTGGTGGGCGGCGGTGGCGCTGAACGGCCTCGGCGGTCTGCTGCACGTGGTGGCCCTGGCGTACGGACCGCTGAGCGTGGTCCAGCCGCTGGGCGCCCTGACCATCGTGTTCGCGCTGCCGATGGCGGCGCTGTTCGTGGGCCGCAAGGCCGGGGCGACCGCCTGGCGGGGCGCGATCATGGCGACGGTCGGACTCGCGGGTCTTCTCTCTCTGGTCGGCACCGCCGACACGCAGTCGCTGGATTCCGCCGAGCGGGCGGGCGTGGCCCTGGTCACCGCGGGTGCGGTCGTGGCGCTGATGATCGCGGGCCGGGCGGCGCACCGGCATCCGGCGGTGCGCAGCGTGCTGCTGGCCACGGCGTCCGGCATAGCCTTCGGCATGTCCTCGGTGTTCACCAAGACGGTCGCGGTCGACTGGAGCGGCGGCGTCTCGGCGTCGGACCTGCCGTCCCTGGCCACCATCGGCGTCTTCGCCACGGCCGGACTGATGCTCTCCCAGGCCTCCTACCGCGGCGCCGGACTCGCGGCCCCGCTGGCCACCCTGACGGTCGTGAACCCCGTGCTGGCGGCAGCGGTCGGCATCACGATGTTCGGCGAAACCTTCCGGTACGGCACCACGGGCACCGCGCTCGCCCTGAGCTGCGGCGTCGTGGCGGCAGGCGGGCTGATCCTGCTGACGACGGAGCGGATCGGGCGGACGCAGCCGGAATCCGTGCCCGCGGCCGAACCGACGCCTGTCGAGAAGGTGCTCGCCGAGCACTCCGGCGACTCCCCGGAAGCCGTCAAGGAGCTTCTTGAGCGGCCCGCGGCGGAACTCCCGGCGGAGGCCGTGGTCCCGACGCCGGCGTCGGCGCCGGACCTCGAGAAGGAGGAGCAGCCGCACGCGGACGTGCCCCCGCTGCTGTACGGCCCCCTCTACATCGGCCCCTACATCCCGAGGCCGGTCCTGGACCGGCACCGCACACGTATCAAATCCTGACGCCACCGGCCCGGAGGTACGCCACCGGGTCGATGTCCGTGCCGAAGCCGGGCCCCGTCCGCACCTCGAAGTGCAGATGCGGGCCCGTGCTGTTGCCCGTGGACCCGGAGCGGCCGATGCGCTGTCCGGCGCCCACGCCCTGCCCGGTCTTCACGGAGATCGCCGAGAGGTGCGCGTACTGGGAGTAGCGGCCGTCGGCGTGCCGGATCACCACCTGGTAGCCGAAGGAGCCGTCCCAGCCGGCGCTGACGACCCGCCCGTCCGCGACGGCCTTCACGGAGGTCCCGGTGGGGACGGCGAAGTCGACGCCCGTGTGATAGCCCAAGGACCAGGCGGAGCCCGCCTTGTGGTACGGCGTACCGGTCGCGGCACTCACCGGCGCGACGAGGCCGCTCTTGCGTGTCTCGGTCCTGGGCTTGTTCTCCGAGGCTTTCCTGTCCGGGGCCTTGCTCTCCGAGGGGGGCGCCTTGGGTGCCGGCTCGGCCGTCGTCCTCGTGGCCGCCTTGCCGCGCAGGCTGAGCCGCTGGCCGGGCAGGATCAGGTCGGGGTCCGCGCCGATGGTCTGCCGGTTGGCGGCGTAGAGCCCGCGCCAACCGCCGCGTACGTCCTTCTTGTCGGCGATCCCGGAGAGGGTGTCGCCCCTGAGGACGGTGTACATCTCGGCGGTGCCCGCCCGGGACTGGGGCGTGCTCTGCGGCTGCACGTCGGCCAGGGAACTCTTGGTGGTGCGCGGTGTCGTGCCGCCCGGGCTGATGTCGGGTGTGTCGCCGCCCCGGGTCAGCCCGGCCTTGACCGAGCAGGACGGCCAGGCGCCGGGCCCCTGTCCGTCGAGCACCTTCTCGGCTATGGCTATCTGCTGGTCCTTGGTGGCCAGATCCGCGCGCGGAGCGTACCGGGTGCCGCCGAAGGCCTCCCAGGTCGACTGCGCGAACTGCAGTCCGCCGTAGTAGCCGTTGCCGGTGTTGATGCTCCAGTTGTTGGTCGACTCGCAGGCGGCGACCTTGTTCCAGGTGTCGACGTCCGCGGCGTGTGCGGCACCGGTGCCGATGAGCGGTATCGCCATTCCGGCGCTGCCCGCCGTGACGGTCAGTGAGGCGCGGTTGATCCTGTTCGGCTGATACCGGCGGTGCCGGCCGCGTACGGCCATGAAAAGCCCCCTCGACATGCGTCAGGAGGGCCAAAAGTAAGCGCCGCGAACAGGCCATGACAAGACAGCAATCAGCCGCTTGGTCACGCCAAGTGGCGAGGAATCGGCGCGCGTTGATCCACCATCCGGGACGGCTGAGTGCGGTGGACCGTCCTGTGCGTATGTGCCTGCGCGACATCGCCGCGTCGCGGCATCCGGGTGTGCGGTCGGCGTACCGGCACGTCAGGGTGGACGATGGGGCAATACTGGCGGGCATGCAGGACCGGCACCGCTGCTATCGAGGTCACTAGGAGCCAACGCAATGAGCAATTCAGCCCAGATCGGCGTCACGGGTCTCGCGGTCATGGGCCGCAACCTCGCCCGGAACTTCGCGCGCAACGGCTACACGGTCGCGGTGCACAACAGGACGTCGGCGCGGACACACGCCCTGGTCGAGGAGTTCGGGAGTGAGGGCGACTTCGTCGCGGCCGAGACCGCGAAGGAGTTCGTGGCGGCGCTGGAGCGGCCGCGGCGCCTGGTCATCATGGTGAAGGCCGGTGAGCCGACGGACGCGGTGATCCAGGAGTTCGCCCCGCTCCTGGAGCCCGGCGACATGATCATCGACGGTGGCAACGCGCACTTCGCCGACACCCGCCGCCGCGAGCGCGACCTGCGCGAGCAGGGCATCCACTTCGTCGGCATGGGCGTCTCCGGCGGCGAGGAGGGCGCGCTGCACGGACCGAGCATCATGCCGGGCGGCCCGAAGGAGTCGTACGACTCGCTGGGCCCGATGCTGGAGAAGATCTCCGCGAAGGCCGCCGACGGGGCTCCCTGTGTCACGCACGTCGGTCCCGACGGCGCCGGGCACTTCGTGAAGATGGTGCACAACGGCATCGAGTACGCCGACATGCAGCTGATCGGCGAGGCGTATCAGCTGCTGCGTGATGTCGCCGGGTACTCCCCCGCGCAGATCGCGGAGATCTTCCGCACCTGGAACACCGGGCGGCTGGACTCGTACCTGATCGAGATCACGGCCGAGGTGCTGTCGCATGTGGACGCGGCGACGGGCGAGCCGTTCGTGGACGTGGTGGTGGACCAGGCGGAGCAGAAGGGCACGGGGCGGTGGACCGTGCAGATCGCGCTCGACCTGGGTGTCCCGGTGTCGGGTATCGCCGAGGCCGTCTTCGCGCGGTCGCTGTCCGGGCACGAGGCGCTCCGCGAGGCGTCACGCGGGCTGGCGGGGCCGAAGGCGTCGCCGCTGAGCGAGGCGGATGCCGGGGCCTTTGCCGACCGGGTGGAGCAGGCCTTGTACGCCTCGAAGATCGTGTCGTACACGCAGGGCTTCCATCAGATCGACGCGGCCCGCGACGAGTACGGCTGGGACATCGACCTCGGTGCCGTCGCCTCCATCTGGCGCGGTGGCTGCATTATTCGCGCGGCGTTCCTGGATCGTATTCGTGCGGCGTACGACGTTCGAGCCGATCTGCCGAGCCTGCTGTCCGACGACACGTTCGCGCAGGAGATCGGCGCGGCTCAGGACGACTGGCGTGAGGTGATCATCGCTGCGACGCGGCAGGGGGTGCCTACGCCGGGGTTTGCGGCGGCGTTGGCCTACTACGACGCGTTGCGGGCTGAGCGGTTGCCTGCGGCGCTTACGCAGGGGCAGCGGGACTTCTTTGGGGCTCACACGTATCGGCGGACCGATCGGGAGGGGTCGTTCCACACGTTGTGGGGTGGGGATCGGTCGGAGGTTTCCGCCTAGTCGGTTCGAGGGTTCGGTTCGCTCGCGGGTGCGGGGGCGTGGGGGCTGGTCGCGCAGTTCCCCGCGCCCCTGACGGGGCGTTGCGGTGGGCGGCGTTTTGCGTCGCCCACCGTTTTCGTCTGTCCTGCTCACGTCAGTGGTGGGCCCGGTTCTGGGTTTGGTACCGGTTCTGGGCCCGGCGGGACCGGGGACGGGTCCGGGCCGGGGACCGGGCTGGGGCCCGGTGGTGGGCCCGGGGGTGGTGCAGGGGGGCCGGGTACCGGCGGGGGCTCCGGTGTCGGGACCGGGGACGGTGGTGGCTCGGGGTGGGCAGGGTCCGGGCCGGGCGTGGGACCCGGGGTCGGGCCCGGGGGGACGGGGTCGGGGTTCGGGTTGGTCATGGTGTCCTCCGGCCAGTGGTGAAACGTCGGCTCTGGACTACTCCCCCGCGTACCCGGGCGCGGTACGGCCACTCACTCGCCGGAGTCAACCGACGGGGCCAGGTGGCCCGCCGCCTCCGCCCCGGCCGCGAGGGCCGGTCGGGGGCTGGACAGGACCGGGACCGAGGTCGTCGTCAGCTGCCGGGCCGGAGCCATGGACGGCTGGGCGAGGACGATCACGTCGGCGTCCGTGACCTCGTCGGCCGTGGTCGCGATCAGTCGGGCGTATCCGTCCAGGTCGCCCGTTTCGAAGCGCCGCCAGGCGTCCGCCACCAGACGGGTCCGTACGTCCACGGGGTGCCCGGCGCGGCGGGCCTCCTCCTCGATCAGCGAAACGGTGGGCCCGAATGTGCTCTCCACCGTGCCGAGGACGACAACCCGGGCCCCCGTGGCCACCGCGGCGGCCGCCATCTGACGGTCGCCGCGCAGCACGGGCACCCCGATCCCGGCGCCGGCCGACTCGGCGACGCCGCCGAGGGTCGAGCAGGTGCACAGCACGGCCCGGGCGCCGTCGGCGGCGGCCCGCTGCAGGACGGCACGCACGTCGTCCACCACCGCCTCGGGGCCTTCGGCGCGGGCGCGGTCCAGGAGCGACTCGTCGACGAAGTGCCGTAGCTCCAGGCCTGGGTGGTCCTCGTCGCGCAGGGCGTCGAAGACGGGGATGTGGACGGGTGAGGTGTGCAGGAGTGCGAGCAAGGTGCTGGGCCTCAGAATCGGTCGGGGTGGGCCGCCAGCCAGTCCATCGCCGCCCGCAGCAGGTCCGGGTCGGCCGCCGGGGCCTCCTCGGGGTGGCGTTCCGCCCACTTCACGACGTACGGGCAGAGCGGGGCCACGGCGATGCCCTCGCGCTCGGCGATGGCGTACAGCTCGCGCGCCAGGGAGCCCGCGATGCCCTGTCCCTCGTGGGCCGGTTCCACGATGGTGTGCACGGGGACCAGGGCGCGCCCCGGCGCTTCGAGGACGAAGTACTCGATGTGGCCGACGACTTCGCCGTCGCCGCCGAGGGCGTCCAGGCGGCCCGCCGCCCGGTCGTCGCGGATCTCGATCTCGCTCATGGGCACGCTCCTGGTCCGAAATGTGCGGCCGACGCGGTCAGGCCTGTACGGCCTGCGGGCTGCGCTCCTGGTCGGAGCCCGGCACCGGTGCGGAGGGATCGGCGCCCAGGGCCACGATCCTGTTGTCGCGGTCCACATGCACGACCCGCGGCCGCAGCGCCCGCGCCTCGGCGTCGGAGACCTGAGCGTAACTGATGATGATCACCAGGTCGCCGGGGTGCACGAGATGAGCGGCGGCCCCGTTGATGCCGACGACCCCGGAGCCGCGCTCCCCCTCGATGACGTACGTCTCCAGCCGGGCGCCGTTGGTGATGTCGACGATATGGACGAGCTCGCCGGGCAACAGGTCGGCGGCGTCGAGCAGATCGGCGTCGATGGTCACCGATCCCACATAGTGCAGGTCGGCCTGGGTGACGGTGGCCCGGTGGATCTTGGATTTGAACAGAGTACGCAGCATTCAGCACTCCCTGAGTTCGCTCCCTGCCTGCTTTTGCAGGTCAAGGGCTGTTTTCTCACCTTACAACGGCTCGTTCTCCCGATCCGTCGTCACCTGGCATTATGAGGGCGAACGGAGATCCACCCGTTCTGGGTCGCAGTGGGGGGCGAGGGGCATTGGCACGTCCGAATTCAGGTGATGATCAGTTGCACGCCCTTCACCAGCAGGGCTGGGAGGCCGCGTGTTCTCTGCACCGGCACCTGAGCAGCGGAGGAGAGTTGGCCGCGATCCCCACTCCAGGCGTGCTGCTCGAAGTGGGTGAGATCGCGTACGGCGACGTATCGGCGGACTACTCGCGCTTCTACGGCACGAATGTGACCTACAACCAGCGCTCGGGCTTCTACTTCGGGTCACCGATGTTCGTCGCCGCCGGGCTGGTCGGCGACGCGCTCGCCAACAACAGCGCCCGCAACCGGGCGCAGGCGATGGCTCAGGCGCAATGGCGCGACTTCTCCCCCTGCCGCGCGATTCTCACCGACCGTCGCATGCTGCTGCATGTCGCGGCCGAGAACCGTTGGGTGACGGTGCGGCACCACGAGATCATCAGCTTTCTTCCCGTGCTCGAACAGTGGGCGCTGTTCACCGACTACCAGCAGTGGGAGCCGATGCGGTTGGCCGGGCCGACCGTGCCATGGCTGACCGCCGCGACGATCTCCGTACTCAACCGGGGCCGGTCCGAGTACCAGCAGCTTCCTCCACTGCCTCTGCCGGACTGACGTCACTTGCTGCGCTGCAGCGTTCCGGTGTCCTCCACACTCGTCACCTTGTAGCGCAGGCTGCCGTCTTCCGAGGGGGTCAGGACGATGTCGACCTCGTCGACGCAGTTCAACGGGCTGCTCTCCTCGGTGATTTCCTCTCGGACCTGTACCGAGGTCCCGGTGTCCATGGTGAGGATCCATCGGCCGCTGCACTGCAGCGACGGGTATTCGACGGTGGCCACCTGATCGCTGAGCTTCCCGCCCGTGTAGTTCACCTTGATCGAGTAGAGGCCGCCGTCCCCCTCGCGCACGTTCCCGGTCCACTTGCCCTTGTAGTCGGCCGGGGACGCCTTCGGGGACTTCGTGGAGGAACCTGCCCCGGACGCCCCCGAGTTGGCCGAGTTCTCGTTCCCTCCGGGAAGGTTCACGGCCAGGACGATGCCGAGTACGGCGACGGCGGCCACGATGAGCACGGGGCCGACCCGGCTCTTGCGACGGCCGCCCGGCTGCAAGCCGCCCGGTACTGGCGGCATCTGCGGTGTGGTCGCCGTCATCCGTGGTGCCGGCATCGGCGGCATGGGTGTCGAGGTCGGCGTGGGTACCGGAGGCATCGGTACCGGCGTCGGAGTGCCCGGCGGCGGAGGCGGGACGCGCCCGCCCTGCATGGTCGGCAGGGCGTGCACGTTGTCCCCGCCCCGACCCGCGGCCGGGGTGTCGACCTGGGTCGGCGGCGGCTCCTCGAGGTCGAGGAGGCCGGCGGCGTGCCGGCCGAGTTCCGCGATCAGGTCGCCCGGAAGCCACGCGTCCGAGGGGGCATCCGCAGTGGCCGCGTCTGCCGTCGCCACGATCTCGGCCAGCGTGATCCGGTCCCCGGGCTGCTTGGCGAGGCACCGTCCCACCAACTCGGCCAGCGGCTCGGGCATCCCCTCCAGGTCCGGGTCGTCCTCGGTCGCCCGCAGCATGAGCGCGTGGGCGCCGCTGTCCGGGCCGCCGAATGCCTGTCGGCCTGTAGCGGCGAACACCAGCACCAGGCCGAGGCTGAACACGTCGCTCAGCCCGGTGATCTCGCCGCCCAGGATCTGCTCGGGCGACATGTACCCGGGAGAGCCGACCATCGCACCGGTGCGGGTCAGCACGCTGGCGTCCGCCGCGCGGGCGACACCGAAGTCGATCACCCGGGGTCCGTTGACCGTCAGCATGACGTTCGACGGCTTGAGGTCCCGGTGCACCAGTCCGCAGCCGTGGATGCTCTGCAGCGCACGCGCCAGACCGGCGGCCAGGTGCCACACCGACCGCTCCGGCAGCGACCCGCTGATCTCGGTCACCGCCTGGTGCAATGTGGGGCCGGCGACATACCCGGTGGCGACCCAGGGCGTCTCCGCCTCGGTGTCGGCGTCCAGGACCGGAGCCGTCCACTCCCCGCCCACCCGCCGCGCCGCCGCCACCTCGGCGCGGAACCGGCTGCGGAACTCGGCGTCGTACGCCAACTGCGCATGGACCAGCTTCACGGCGACCGTGCGCCCCCGCTGCGACCGGCCGAGGAACACCTGTCCCATGCCCCCGGCCCCGAGCCGTCGGAGCAACCGGTACTCCCCGACCTGCGCGGGATCGCCCGGCCGCAAGTTCTCCATGATCGTTTCGTCCCCCTGCTCAGCGTGGCACTACAGCTGGACGCTCATTACAACATCATCGGTTGCGTCTACGGGCGTCACATCACCGGACTCGAACTGAGTCCGGTACAGCTCCGCGTAGCGTCCCTCCTCAGCCAGCAGTTGCTCGTGCGTGCCGCGTTCCACGATGTGACCCGCCTCGACGACCAGGATCAGGTCCGCCGCCCGCACCGTGGACAGCCGGTGAGCGATGACGACGGCGGTTCGGCCCTCCAGTGCCTCCGTCAACGCCTCCTGGACGGCGGCCTCGGAGGTGTTGTCCAGGTGGGCGGTGGCTTCGTCGAGGATGACGACGCGCTGGCGGGCCAGGAGGAGCCGCGCGATGGTCATGCGCTGGCGTTCGCCGCCGGAGAGGCGGTAGCCACGCTCGCCGACGACCGTGTCGAGGCCGTCGGGAAGGGATCGTACGAGATCGGCCAGGCGGGCGCGGCGCAGGGCGTCCCACAGGTCGTCCTCGGTCGCCGTGGGGGCGGCCAGGAGGAGGTTGGCGCGGACGGTGTCGTGGAAGAGGTGGCCGTCCTGCGTGACCATGCCGAGGGTGGAGCGCAGGGAGTCGGCGGTCAGGTCACGGACGTCGACGCCGCCGATGCGTACGGCGCCCTCGTCGACGTCGTACAGGCGCGGCAGCAGTTGGGCGATCGTGGACTTTCCGGCGCCGGAGGAGCCGACGAGGGCGACGGTCTGGCCGGGTTCGGCGCGGAAGGAAATGCCGTGCAGGACCTCGTCGCCGCCGCGGGTGTCGAGCGATGCCACTTCTTCCAGGGAGGCCAGGGAGACCTTGTCGGCGGAGGGGTAGGCGAAGCGGACGTTCTCGAAGGCGACGGCGACCGGGCCGTCGGGCACCTGCCGTGCGTCCGGTCTGTCCTCGATCAGCGGCTTCAGGTCGAGGACTTCGAAGACCCGCTCGAAGCTGACCAGGGCGCTCATCACCTCGACGCGGGCGCCGGCGAGCGCGGTCAGCGGTGCGTAGAGGCGGGTCAGCAGCAGCGCCAGCGCGACGACGGCGCCCGGCTCCAGCGTGCCGCGCAGGGCGAACCAGCCGCCGAGGCCGTAGACGAGGGCGAGTGCGAGGGCCGACACCAGGGTGAGGGCGGTGATGAACGCCGACTGCGCCGTGGCCGTCCGTACGCCGATGTCCCGGACCCGGCGGGCGCGGGCCGCGAACTCCTCGGACTCCTCCTCCGGGCGGCCGAAGAGCTTGACCAGGGTGGCACCCGGCGCCGAGAACCGCTCGGTCATCCGGGTGCCCATCGCCGCGTTGAGCGTCGCGGCCTCCCGCTGCATCCGGGCCATGCGGCTGCCCATCCGCCGAGCGGGGACGACGAACACCGGGAGCAGGACGAGCGAGAGCAGCGTGATCTGCCAGGACAGGGTGAGCATGACGGCGAGCGTGAGCACGAGGGTGACCAGGTTGCTGACCACGCCGGACAGGGTGTTGCTGAACGCCCGCTGCGCGCCGATCACATCGTTGTTGAGACGGCTGACGAGCGCCCCCGTACGAGTGCGTGTGAAGAACGCGACCGGCATGCGCTGCACATGATCGAACACAGCCGTCCGCAGATCGAGGATGAGCCCCTCCCCGAGCGTCGCCGACAACCGTCTGCCGAGGATGCCGAGTACCGCCTCGACGACCGCGATGAGCGCGATGAGGAGCGCGAGGCGTACGACGGTTCCCTCGTCGTCGCCCGTCACGATCGCGTCCACGACGTAGCCGGCCAGGACGGGTGTGGCGACGGCGAGCAGGGCCGTGACCACCCCGAGTCCCACGAAGCGAACGATGCGCACACGGTGCGGGCGGGCGAACGCGCCGATACGGCGCAGCGTCGCACGGGCGAGGGGACGGCGCTCCTGCTGGGCGCTCATGACACTCTGCAGCTGTGTCCAGGCTGTGATCTCCATACTCATGAGAGGGACCGTAGGACCTCAACCATCCTTGAGGTCAACGCCTTATCGGCACCGTCCGGGCACACAACGGATGCGAGGCCGTGCCCGGGGTGTCAGCCTCCGTCCCCACTCCCGCAACCTGCCGTTGTCCTGGCGCGGAGAACCTCTCACGATGTGATGGTCGTGCGTCTTCCCCGAGGCCTCAAGCGCCTCCCGTACCGGCAGATACTGATGCTGGTCCCGCTCGCGCTCGTGCTGTGGGTCGCCGTGCGCCACTGGTCCGTGCTCGTGGCGGGCTTCGGACATCTGCGCCATGCCGAGTGGCCGTGGCTGCTGGCCGCCGGCGCGGCCACCTGCGGCACCTGGGTCGCCGCGTCCGCCGCCCGGCAGGGCGCGCTCGTCGAGCGGCTGCCGGTACGGCGGCTGCTGGCCACGCAGTTCGCGGCGGGCGCCGCCAACCACCTGCTGCCGACCGGCCTCGGGGCGAGCGCGGTCAATCTGCGGTTCATGGCGGTGTGCGGTGTTCCGCTGGCCCGCTCCTCGGCCGCGGTCGCCCTCTATCTGCTGGCGGAGTCGATCGCCCGTGTGGGCATGCTGGCGGCCCTGCTGATCGCCTTCCCGCACGCGCTGCAACTCGGCTCGCTCCTGCCGGAAGGCGCGGTGGGCCCGTTGCTGATCGGCATCGGCGTGGTGGCCGCCGTCGCGCTGCTGGTCCTGCTGCTCGTACGGAAGCTGCGCACCGTCGTCTTCACCTTCCTGCGGACCGCGCTGGGCGAGGCGAGGGCCGTGCACACCCGGCCCTGGCGCGCGGTGGCCCTGTGGGGCGGCTCGCTCGCCTTCCCCGCCCTGCAGGCGGCCGGACTGGTCGCGGTGGGGCTGGCGTTGGGGCTGCCGGTGCCGCCCGCGTACATGGTGGTCGCGTATCTGGCGGCGACGGTCGCGGTCGCGCTGATACCGACGCCCGGCGGCATCGGTTCCGTCGAGGCGGCGCTGATCGTCGCCCTGGTCGCGGCGGGCGGACCGGTCGCCGTGGCCACGGCTGTGGTGCTCGCGTACCGGATCATCACCGTCTGGGTGCCGATCGTGCCGGGGGCGTTGACGCTGGGGGCGCTGGTGCGGATGAAGGTCATCTGAGATAGCGCCATGACGGGTCGTTGATCGTCTGCGGGCTCGTCGTGGCTGGTCGCGCCCACGCGGCGGAGCCGCATATAGATACAGCCCCGCGCCCCTTCGGGGCGCTGCCCTCACCGGACTCTCACGCGCACCGGGCCGCCCTTCGGGTCGATCCGGTGGGTCCAGCGTGCGGTGAGGGTCAGTCGGCGGTTCAGGAGGACCGCTCGGTACAGGATGCGGTCGTCCTGCGTGATGTGCAGGGTAGGGCGGATGAGCGGGGCCGTCGCGCGCAGGACGTATGAGAGGCGGTCGGCCGGGGTGACGCGGTTCGGGGCGATCCAGCGCAGGGGCGGGTCGACCACGAGGGGGACGCCTTCGGCCCACTCCTCGCCCGCGAGCCATGACCGGACGGCGATTGCCGCATGCGCACCCTCGCGGGCCGCCGTACCCGCGCTCTCCACGGGGTGCAGCACACTGCCGACGGCGAACACGCCCGGGCGCTCCGTGCGCAGCGCCCCGTCCACGGCGGGCCCGCGTGTGCCGGGATCGAGCGGCACTCCCCCGCGGCGGGCGAGTTCGTGGTCGGGTACGAAGTCACCGGTGAACACGACCGTGTCGCCGGGCAGCACGGCCGTACGGCCGTCGCGGTGGCGTACCCGGACGCCGGACAGGCGCCCGTGGCCGAGGAGTTCGGTGACCGTGGTGCCGGTGAGGAGCGGGATGCCGTGGCGGAGCCTGGCGTCCTGGGCGCGGACGGGGGCCGTCTGGGCACGCGGGAGTTCCGCGACCATGGCGACGACGTCGGCTCCCGCGGCCCGTACGGTGTCGGCGGCGGCATACGAGACGTCCTCCGCGCCGACCACGACTGCCCGGGTGCCGATCCGCTGCCGGTACAGGTGGACGGCCTGCTGGAGTTCGCCGGTGGTGTAGACGCCGGCGGGCCGGGTGCCGGGCACCAGCCGTGCGGTGCGCGGGCGTTCGCGGGCACCGGTGGCCAGCACGACCGCCCGTGCGGTGATCGTCTCCGGTCCGTGCGGGCCGACCGCGGTGAGCGTGAGCGGGCCGGTCCAGTCGAGGGCGGTCACTCCGGTCCGTACGACGGCTCCGGCTCTGGTCGCGGCGTCGGTGAGCCGGCGGGCGTACGCCAGCCCGGTCAGCGGATGCAGCAGCGTGCCGAAGCCGCCGTGCGCGCAGTGCCGGGGTACGCCTCCCGCCTGCTGCTCGCGCTCCAGCACCTCGACGTGGCCCACGCCGGCGGCGGTGAGACGGGCGGCTGCCGCGAGTCCGGCGGGGCCCGCGCCGACGACCAGGACATCGATCCAGCGCTCGGACGTCATGCGCCGGCTCCCTCGAACAGCGCCCGTACGGCCGCACCGCAGTAGAAGCCCTGGCAGCGGCCCGCCCTGGCCCGGGTACGGCGGCGCAGTCCGTCCATGCTGCGGGGCGGGATCGTACTGGCGAGGGCGTCGCGGATCTCGCCTCGGGAGACGCGCTCGCAGTGGCAGACGAGGGTGCCGTACTCCGGGTCGGCGGCGATGAGTTCGGGCCGCTGGTGCGGGCGGGGGAAGGCCTCGCCGAGGTTCGGCATGCGCACCGGCTCCAACTCCCGTGCCGGACCCGGATCGAGGCCGATGTCGGTGAGCAACTTGGTGACATGGGCGGCGATGGCGAGCGAGGCGGTGAGGCCGGTGGAGCGGATGCCGCCGACCGTGACGTAGGACTGCCCTGCGTAGGCACGGATGCGGTAGTCGTCGTGCTCGGTGGCGGCGCGCAGCCCGGCGTAGACGGCGGTGATCTCCTCGTCGAGCAGTTCGGGCAGGATGCGGCGGCCCTTGTCGCGTAGTAGCTGAAGCCCGTCCGCGGTGGAGTGCGTGGCTCCCTTGTCGTCCAAGTCTTCGGCGGTGGGGCCGAGGAGCACGTTGCCGTAGACGGTGGGGGCGACCAGCACGCCCTTGCCCAGCGCTGTGGGGACGGGCAGCAGGATGTGGCCGACCAGGCCGCGGGCGAACTTGTCGAAGACGATGAGCTGGCCGCGGCGCGGGGTGACGGTGAAGTCGTCGTGGCCGAGCTGCCGGTCGAGTGTGTCGGCGTGCAGTCCGGCCGCGTTGACCAGCCAACGGGCGCTCAGTGTGCCCCGGTCGGTGCCGAGGACGTGCGTGTCGTTCTGCCGGCTCAGGTTCTCCACACGGCAGTTGAGGTGCAGGTCTACTCCGTGCCGGACGGCCTGGGTGGCGTAGGCGAGTGTCGTCGTCCAGGGGCAGATGATGCTCTCGCCGGGCACGTGCAGCGCGGCGAGTGCGCCGGGGCCGAGGTGCGGTTCGCGTTCGTAGAGGTCCGTCGGGCCGAGGATGCGGGTGGCGTGGTAGTCGTTGCGTTCGGCCTTCTCGACGAGTCGGGGCAGCGCGGCGAGCTGTTCCTGGTCCCAGGCGACGAGGAGGGCGCCGGTCGTTTCGACGGGGATGCCGGACTCGGCTGCGTACGCGGCGAGTTGACGGGAGCCCTCGCGTACGAGCCGGGCTTCGAGGGAGCCGGGCGCCGCGTCGAACCCGGTGTGCAGGATCGCGGTGTTGGCCTTCGAGGTGGCGTCGCCGACGTCGTCCCGGGCCTCTACGAGGGCGACGCGGAGGTGGGGGTGGCGGGCTAGTGCGCGGGCGATGGCGCAGCCGACCACACCGGCGCCGACGATCGCGACGTCGTAGGTCAGCGAGGGCAGCGGCCCGGTCATGCGGGCGCTCTGCTCGCTGACGCCGGCGTCAGGCAGCGCCCGAAGGGGCGCGGGGAACTGCGCGACCAGCCACAACGCGCCCGCAGACGCTCGACGGCCCATCGCCCCACCCCCCGCGGAGCGCATCGGCTCACGTCGGCCCCCGGTCGAGCAGCGCCGCGACTTCCCGGCGGAACCCGGAGAGCCGTTCGGCGGCCTCGTCCGCGCTGATCTGTGGCTCGTACACGGCCGACGGTTTCCAGTCGGGCAGCGCCTCGGCGACTGTCAGCCCCGGTTCGGCGCCCAGCCGGGCCAGCGCGCCCACGCCGAGCGCGGTCGCGTCCGGCAGGGCGGACACCTCGACGGGGCGTTGCAGCAGGTCGGCCTGGGTCTGCATGAGGAGGGTGGAGCGGGTCAGACCGCCGTCGACGCGGAGTACCGAGAGGGACTCGCCCAGATCGAGCGCGGCGGCCTCGGCGAGTTGCGCGACCTGCGCGGCGATGCCCTCACACAGGGCGCGCACCAGGTGCCCGGCGGTGGTGTCGAGGCCGAGTCCGGTGAGCGAGCCGCGCAGGTCGCCGCGCCACCATGGGGCGGCGAGTCCGGCCAGCGCCGGGACGAAGGTGACGCCGCCGCTGTCAGGCGCCGAACCGCCCACCGGATCAAGGTCCGCGGCGCCCTTGATGACGCCCAGGTCGGTGAGCCAGCGTACGGCGGACGCGGCCGTGTACACCTGGCCGTCGAGGCAGTAGCTGGTGTGTCCGCCGAGGCGCCAGGCGACACAGCTGACCAGCCCGGAGGTGCCCCGGCGCGGGGTGTCGCCGGTGTGGGCGAGCAGGAACGCCCCGGTGCCGTAGGTGCACTTGGCGCCGCCGGGCTCGGTGATCCGCTGGGCGAGCAGGGCGGCCTGCTGGTCGACGACGAGGCCGGTGAGCGGGATGGCGTGGCCGAAGGCGGTGGTCGTGCCCACCGGTCCGGCGACGTCGACGACTTCGGGGAGCCGTTCGTCCGACAGCCCGTAGAGGTCGAGGGCGCGCGGTGACCAGGACGTGCGGTCGAGGTCGAGCAGTTGGGTGCGGCCCGCGGTGGCCGCGTCGGTGACGTACGCGCCGGTGAGCCGGTGCACCAGCCAGGCGTCGGAGGTGGTGACGACTCCCTCGGCGGTCCGGTGCCGTCGTATCCACGCCATCTTGGGCGCGGCGAAGTACGGGTCGAGCGGCAGCCCGGTCAGCTCCCGCAACTCCTCGTCGTGGTCGGCGAGTTCGGCGCACACGCTCTCGGCGCGTCGGTCCTGCCAGACCAGCGCGTCGGTCAGCGGGCGGCCGGTGTCCGGGTCCCAGGCGAGGACGGTCTCGCCCTGGTTGGCCAGGCCCAGCGCGGTGACCGGCTCCCGTGCCTCGGCCAGGGCGCCGCTCGCGGCCTCGACGACGGAGGCGTACAGCTCGCCGGGGTCGACCTCGACCAGCCCGCCGGGCAGATGGCGGGGTCGTACGGCGGCGAAGCCGGTGCCGATGACGCCGCGTTCGGGGCAGATCACCAGGGCCTTGGTACCGGAGGTGCCCTGGTCGACGGCGAGGACCGGACCTGTCATCGCACCTCTCCCGTCGAATCCCGTCGAAGCGCTGGGCGATCACCGTGCGCCAGCCTGCCGCCGCTCCGCACGTCCCGTCAAGCAGGGCCGACCCATGGTGAACCGGCCATCCTCGCAATGGAGTTCGAGAGGATCACGAAACCGTCAGCGATGCGGAATCTCCGCCTCTATAGTGACCGCCGAACCGCGCGACTCCTCAACTGCCGCCCGGAGGAGGGCTGTTGTTACTCCAGTCTGCCGTCCCGACCTGCCCTCTTCCGGGGACGGGCGACTGATGGCCAGAGAAGGAGCACGCCCCGCCTACGATCCCGCCGGCCACGACTCCGCGCTGCGCGCCACCCTCCAGGAGCTGCGCACCGGCCGCTGGATGGCGATGCGCGGTCTCCTGCTGGAGACCAGGGAGTGGTGGCAGTGGACGCAGCGCACCCAGGTCCTCGCGACCGCGGCGGCCGGCACCGACGTGGTGCGGGCCTGGCTGTCCGAGGAGCCGCACAGCGTCCCGGCCGTCGTGATGCACGCCCGGGTCACCGTGGAACGCGCCCTGCGGGCACACCGGGAGGAGCACCGCCGTACGCACGAGCTGTGGCAGGAGGCATGGCAGGCGTGCGAGACGGCGACGCGCACCGCACCGCACGACCCGGTCCCCTGGGTGTGCCTGCTGGCGCTGGCCCAGCTGGACC
The DNA here is from genome assembly GCF_052245395.1 of Streptomyces sp. 4N124. Classification (NCBI taxonomy): domain Bacteria; kingdom Bacillati; phylum Actinomycetota; class Actinomycetes; order Kitasatosporales; family Streptomycetaceae; genus Streptomyces; species Streptomyces sp. 4N124. Next base: position 361,648 of record NZ_JBQQBS010000001.1, on the reverse strand, counting down.
GGGGCCGGCGCTGGTCCGAGCACCGCTGGGAACCGCCCGAGCCGATGCTGCCGCCGGGCCCGTGGGGGCTGCTCGCGGAGGCCGACAAGCGTGACCCGTACAACCGCGAGGCCCACCACCGGATGCTGCAGTTCCTCTACGGGCGCGGCGCCAACGGGCGGCTGGCGGAGGCGTCCGGGTATGCGCACTGGGCCGCGGACTCGGCGCCGCCGGGCTCGGCGCTGCATGTCCTGCCGCTGTATGTGCGGGTGGAGCGCTACCGCCGCTCGGGTGGGCGGGACGCCGCGCTCGATCTGCACTGGGTGGCGGAGGACGCCACCCGCGAGGCACGCCAGGCGTTCCGCTCCTGGTTTGAACTCAGCCGTCCTGCCGAGCGCTCCCTGCTGGACCTCAACCACCTTGCCCACGCCCTGTGGGGCGCGCTCCGGTTCCCGGACGCCGCCCGGGTGTTCGACGCGCTGGGCCCGTACTGGACGCCTGTCCCCTGGGCCTACCGCACCTCCGACGGGGGCGACCGGAGCCAGGCGGTGGAGGTCTTCCTCCAGGCGCGCGCCCGCACCCGGTCGGCCGCGGACGACTTACGCCCACACCCCTGACCCCGTCCTCTCCCGGAGGTAGGTTCCGCATGTCCCGCACCCCCGCTCCGTCCGGCGTCCCGCCCCACGACGAGGAACAGCGCCTGCGTGAACTCGGCTACCGCCCCGTGCTCGCCCGTCGTATGGGCGGCTTCGGCAACTTCGCCATCAGCTTCTCCGTGATCTCGATCCTGTCCGGCTGCATGACCCTGTACGGCTTCGGCATGGGCGCCGGCGGTCCCGCCGTGATGCTGTGGGGCTGGGCCGGTGTCGGCCTGTTCGTGCTGTGTGTCGGACTCGCGCTGGCGGAAGTCACGAGCGCGTACCCGACCTCGGGCGCCCTGTACTACATGGCCGACCGGCTCGGTGGCCGGCGCTGGGGCTGGTACACGGGCTGGCTGAATCTGCTCGGTCTGCTGGGCGCGATCGCCGGCATCGACTACGGGGCCGCCCTGTTCACCGGCGCGTTCATGAACCTCCAGTGGGGCTTCGAGCCGACGCCGGAGAAGACGTTCCTGATCTTCATGGTGATCCTGCTGCTGCACGCCACGCTGAACCTGTTCGGCGTCCGGCTGGTCAGTGTCCTCAACTCCATCAGCGTGTGGTGGCACCTCGCCGGTGTGGCGGTCATCGTCGGCGCGCTGGCCATCGTCCCCGACCACCACCAGTCGCCGTCCTTCGTCTTCACCGAGTTCGTCAACGACACCGGCTGGTCCAACCCCGTCTACGTCGCCGCGATCGGCCTGCTGCTCGCGCAGTACACCTTCTCCGGCTACGACGCGTCCGCCCACCTCTCCGAGGAGACCTCCAACGCCTCGGTGTCGGCGGCCCGCGGCATCGTGCGCGCCATCTGGGTCTCCTGGATCGCGGGCTTCGTGCTGCTCGCGGGCCTCACCTTCGCCATCCAGGACTACGACGCCACACGCGCCAGCGAGACCGGCGTGCCGCCCGCGCAGATCCTGCTCGACGGCCTCGGCACGGACGGAGCGAGCGCCCTGCTGCTCGTGGTGATCGTCGCCCAGCTGTTCTGCGGCAACGCGGAAGTGGCCGCGGCCAGCCGCATGGTCTTCGCGTTCAGCCGGGACCGCGCGCTGCCGGGCTCCCAGCTGTGGCGCAAGGTCAGCAGCCGCACCCAGACCCCGGTCGCCGCCGTCTGGCTGTCGGTGGCGGTCGCCTGCGTCCTCGCCCTGCCGTCCCTGTACTCGGCGACGGCGTACGGCGCGGTCACCGCCATCAACGTCATCGGCATCACGCCCGCCTACGTCATCCCCGTGTTCCTGCGGCTGCGCGCGGGCGACCGCTTCCAGCCCGGACCCTGGAACCTGGGCCGGTGGAGCAGGCCCATCGGCTGGACCGCGGTGGCGTGGGTGGCCTGTGTGACGGTGCTGTTCTGCCTGCCCCAGTCGTCTCCAGTGACGGTCGACACAATGAACTACGCCTCCGTCGCCCTCGCTGTCGTACTCGTCCTCGCCACGGTGTGGTGGTTCGTCGCCCGGCGTTCGTACGGAACGCCCACCACAGCGGCCTACGGCGACGACCGGGAACAGGCCGAACTGGCCGAGGGAATCGTCTGAGCTGCGCGATCCGGGCATCGGTCCAGGTACGAACTCCTGTGCCCGATACGGCAGGATGAGCCCTCGCGCCGGACATCGAAGGACCTGTCCGGCGCGAGGCGCACATCACGGAAGCGAGCAGGTGACCACGTGACGAGACTTCACATCCGGCTGTCGGCGAGGAATGTCCCCGCGGATCTTCTCACCGGAGGTGACCGGTGAACCGCGAACTCACCATGCACGACTTGGTCATCGCCGGTATCGCGATGGCCGCGGGCCTGCTGGCGGCGTTCCTGCTGCGGATGCTGCTGCGCTGGCTGGGCAAGCACGCGGACCGCACCCGCTGGACTGGCGACGAGGTCATCGTCGCCGCGCTGCGGACCGTGGTCCCGTGGGCCGCGGTGGTGGCCGGCGCGGCGGCCGCGGCGGCGGCGCTGCCGCTCACCAGGACGGTTCATCGCAACGTCAACCAGGGCCTGACCGTTCTGCTGATCCTCGTCGTGACGATCTCGGCGGCCCGGATGGTCGCCGGCCTGATCCGCACGGTCACCCAGGCCCGCTCCGGGGTCGCCGGGTCGGCGACGATCTTCGTCAACATCACCCGGGTCGTGGTCATGGCGATCGGCTGCCTGGTGGTGCTGCAGACGCTGGGTATCTCCATAGCCCCGCTGCTCACCGCCCTCGGTGTCGGTGGTCTCGCGGTCGCCCTGGCGCTTCAGGACACGCTCGCCAACCTCTTCGCGGGCATCCACATCCTCGCCTCGAAGACCGTCCAGCCCGGTGACTACATCCGCCTCAGCAGCGGCGAGGAGGGCTATGTCACCGACATCAACTGGCGGCAGACCACCGTCCGCAACCTCTCCAACAACCTGGTCATCATCCCCAACGGCCAGCTGGCGGGGACGAACATGACCAATTACAACCGCCCCGAGCAGGACCTGACCATCCTGCTCGGGGCGGGGGTCGCCTACGACAGCGACCTGGAGCACGTGGAGCGGGTCACCATGGAGGTGATCGCCGAGGTGATGACCGAGATCACCGGCGCCATGCCGGACCATGAGCCGGCGGTGCGCTTCCACACCTTCGGCGACTCGCGCATCGGGTTCACGATCATCCTGGGCGTCGGCGAGTTCAGCGACCAGTTCCGGATCAAGCACGAGTTCATCAAGCGCCTGCACAAGCGCTACCACGAGGAGGGCATCCGCATCCCCTCCCCGACCCGCACGGTGGCCCTGCAGCAGGGCGCGGTGTCGATTCCGCAGCAGCGCGGCGCGGAGATCGTGGTCGAGCCGGGCGAAATCCCCTCCGCCCGGCTCGGCTGATTCCTTACTCGACTGATTCCTTACAGGGTGGCCGAGTTGTCGTGGTGCCCGTCCGTCCGGTTCTCCGGCCGCCGCAGTGACGAGCTCGGCGGGGTCACCGTCCAGTCGGGGTGGCCGGACATCCGCGGGGTCTTCGTGCCGTAGAGCCAGTCCCGCAGGAAGCCGGACAGGTCACGGCCGGAGACCTCCGAGGCGAGGGCGATGTAGTCGTCCGTGGACGCCGAGGAGTTGCGGAAGCGGTCCAGGAAGGCGCGCTCCACGGCGTTGAACGCGGTCTCCCCGATCTCGTTGCGCAGGGCGTAGAGCACGAGGACGCCGCCGAGGTAGCGCTGGGAGTCGAAGAGGTTGGCCGCGTTCGGGGCGGCGACCGGGCCCGAGTCGCGGCGCCACTGGTCGCCCTGCGCGTAGGTGTGCTTCATCCGGGCCTCCATCGTGGTCATGCCGATGGAGTCCGGCCAGCCGCGCTCGTAGCGGTAGAGCAGCCCGTAGAAGTCGGCGTGGCCCTCGTTGATCCACAGGTCGGCCCAGGTGGCCGGGGAGACCAGGTTGCCGAAGTAGGAGTGGACCAGCTCGTGCATCATGTGCGAGCCGATCCTGGGCTCCTCCTGGAGGAGGTAACCCGGCCGGTACACCGTGAGGGTCTGCGTCTCCAGGCCGGTGAACCCACCGGGGAGTTCGGAGATGTCGGCGTTGACCGGCAGCAGACCGTACGTCTCGAAGGGGTAGGCGCCGAGTCGGGCCTCGAGCCAGCCGACCAGGTTGGGCGTGAGCGCGAGCGCCGGTTCCAACGCGGTGGCCCGCGAGACGGGGACGACGTCCCGCAGCGGCAGCCCGTGCGGCCCCTGGCGTTCCTTGATCAGATAGTCGCCGACGGTGACCTGCACGACCTCGGTGGCGATGGGCGAGCGAGAGCGGTACGTGTACGCGGCCCGGCCGCCGTCCAACTTCTCGGTGCGGACGAGCCGGCCGCTGGCGACGCCGCGCAGCCCGTCCGGCACGGTGATGCGGAAGGTGAAGTCGGCCTTGTCCGAGGGGTGGTCATTGCACGGGAAGACGGTGTGTGCCGAGTCCGGCTGGGGGCAGACGGCGAAGCCGTCCGGGGTGGGGATCCACGCCGTGTGCGCGAGGGTGCGGCGCGGGTCCGCCGTGTACGTCACGGCGACGGCGACCTTCTTGCCCGCAGGCAGGCACCGGGCGGGCGTGACCCGCAGCTTCTCGTCGGCCTGCTCGAAGGCGGCCGTGCGGCCGGCCACGGTGACGGTGCGTATGTCCAGGCCGAGGGCGTCCAGGGAGAAGCGGGTCAGCTCCTGGGTGGTGGTGATCTTCAGGGTGGCCGTGGCGTCGACGAGCTTCGTCGTGGCGTCGTAGGCGAGGTCGAGGTGGTAGGCCGACACGCGGTAGCCGTCGTTACCGAGGCTCGGGTAGACGGGGTCCCCCAACGTCTCCGGGCCGGGCGTGCCCGTGGCTGCCGGGGCCGCGTGCGCCTGGGCGCCGACGGACAGGGCCGCGGCGGTGCCGATCAGGGCGGCCGGGGCGGTCACTCTGCTGCGATATCTCATGGTCCGCTTTCGCTCGGGCGGCCGGGTGGTCAGGTCCGGCCGTCGGATGAAGTGCGATCGAAGTGCGATCAAGGTGCACGATCACAAGATCAGACGCTTGGGATCGCTCAGAAGATGCACAGAATCCGCGAAACCGTGCGAGGACCCCTGTCGAGCCGAGGTCGACCACGAGATATCTTGATGTCGAGCAATGTTGCAGACGTGGAGCGGAGCACCCGGTGACTGACTCGACCATCATCTATACGCACACTGACGAGGCCCCGGCCCTGGCAACGTATTCCTTCCTGCCGGTGGTCCAGGCGTACGCCTCGCAGGCGGGTGTCGCCGTTCAGACGCGGGACATCTCGCTGGCCGGCCGCATCCTCGCGGTGTTCCCGGAGTACCTCACCGAGGACCAGCGCATCCCGGACGCCCTGCACGAGCTGGGCGAGCTGGCCAAGACGCCCGAGGCCAACATCATCAAGCTGCCGAACATCTCGGCGTCCATCCCGCAGCTCAAGGCCGCGATCGCCGAGCTGCAGGCGCATGGCTACGCGCTGCCGGCCTACCCGGACGACCCGAAGACCGACGAGGAGCGGGAGATCCAGGCCCGCTACGACAAGATCAAGGGCTCCGCGGTCAACCCCGTCCTGCGTGAGGGCAACTCCGACCGCCGCGCCCCCGCCTCGGTCAAGAACTACGCCAAGACCCACCCGCACCGCATGGGCGCCTGGAGCTCCGACTCCAAGACGAACGTGGCGACGATGGGCGTCGACGACTTCCGGTCCACCGAGAAGTCCGTCGTGATCTCCGAGGCCGGTTCGCTCCGTATCGAGCTCAAGGGCGACGACGGCTCCACCACCGTTCTGCGTGAGTCCGTACCCGTCCTCGAGGGCGAGGTCGTCGACGCCTCCGTGATGCGCGTCGCCGCGCTGCGCGAGTTCCTGACCGCGCAGGTCGCCCGGGCCAAGGCGGAGGGCGTGCTGTTCTCCGTGCACCTCAAGGCCACGATGATGAAGGTCTCCGACCCGATCGTCTTCGGCCACGTGGTCCGCGCCTTCTTCCCGAAGACGTTCGCGCAGTACGGCGACAAGCTCGCCGCCGCCGGTCTGACCCCGAACGACGGTCTGGGCGGCATCTACAAGGGCCTGGAGTCCCTGCCCGAGGGCGCCGAGATCAAGGCCTCCTTCGACGCCGAGCTCGCCGAGGGCCCGGAGCTGGCGATGGTCGACTCCGACAAGGGCATCACCAACCTGCACGTGCCGTCCGACGTCATCGTCGACGCCTCCATGCCGGCCATGATCCGCACCTCCGGCCACATGTGGGGCCCCGACGGCCAGGAGGCCGACACCCTCGCGGTGCTGCCGGACTCCTCCTACGCCGGTGTCTACCAGGCCGTGCTCGACGACTGCCGCGCCAACGGCGCCTACGACCCGTCGACCATGGGCTCCGTCCCGAACGTCGGCCTCATGGCGCAGAAGGCCGAGGAGTACGGCAGCCACGACAAGACCTTCGAGATCCCGGTCACCGGCACGGTCCGGCTGGTCGACCAGAACGGCGACGCCGTCATCGAGCAGACCGTCTCCGCCGGTGACATCTTCCGCGCCTGCCAGACCAAGGACGCCCCGATCCGCGACTGGGTCAAGCTGGCCGTCACCCGCGCCCGCGCCACCGGCGCCCCGGCGGTGTTCTGGCTGGACGAGACCCGCGCGCACGACGCGCAGCTGATCGCCAAGGTCAACGCGTATCTGGCGGAGCACGACACCGAGGGCCTGGACATCCGCATCCTCGCCCCGGTCGAGGCCACCAAGCTGTCGGTGGAGCGCATCCGCCGCGGCGAGAACACGATCTCGGTGACGGGCAACGTCCTGCGTGACTACCTCACCGACCTGTTCCCGATCCTGGAGCTGGGCACCAGCGCCAAGATGCTGTCGGTCGTGCCGCTGATGGCGGGTGGCGGCCTGTTCGAGACGGGCGCCGGCGGCTCCGCGCCGAAGCACGTCCAGCAGCTGGTCAAGGAGAACTACCTGCGCTGGGACTCGCTCGGCGAGTTCTTCGCGCTGGTGCCGTCTCTGGAGCAGTACGCCGACTTCACCGGTAACTCCCGCGCGAAGGTCCTCGCCGACGCCCTCGACCGCGCCACGGCGACCTTCCTCAACGAGGACAAGTCCCCGACCCGTCGCGTCGGCGGCATCGACAACCGCGGCAGCCACTTCTACCTGTCCCTGTACTGGGCGCAGGAGCTGGCCAAGCAGACCGACGACGCCGATCTGGCGAAGGCGTTCGCGTCGCTCGCGGAGACGCTCGCCGCGAGCGAGCAGAAGATCGTCGAGGAGCTGAACGCGGTGCAGGGCAACCCGGCGGACATCGGTGGCTACTACCAGCCCGACCCGGCGAAGGCCGCGGCGGTGATGCGGCCGTCCGTGACGTGGAACGAGACGCTCGCGTCGCTGAGCTGACGTAGGGGCGGGGTTTTACGGCCCGCTTGTGTTCCGTTCCGCCCCGGTCGGTGTCCCGGCCGGGGCGGAGCCGTACGCGGTGCCGGGTGCGGGGTGGGTCGCGCAGCCCGGCGCTGACGGGGTGCCGCCTGCGCCCACCCGTGCCGCCCCAGGCGGCACGCATGCCCGCAGCTTGTGAGGAGTCTCCCGATGTCCCGCCACTCACCGCCCTCCTTCGAGCTGCTGCCCGGTGCCGAAGACTCCCCCGTGATCCTCCATGTGCCGCACGGGGCGCGGGACATACCGGCTGACGTGCGCTCGGGCATTGTGCTGGACGATGACGCGCTGGAGCGGGAGCTCGATCGCATCACCGACGCGTACACGGCTGAACTCGCGGACGCGGCGGCCGAGTTGTGCGCCGGTACGCCCTGGCGGTTCGTCAATCGGCTCTCCCGGCTGGTCGTCGATCCGGAGCGGTTTCCGGACGAGCGGGAGGAGATGCTCGCCGTGGGGATGGGTGCCGTGTATACGCGGACCACTCAGCGGGGTGTGCTGCGGGCGGACGGCACCGACCCCGAGCCCTTGATCGACACGTACTTCCGACCGTACGCACAAGCCATGACGGACTGCGTGGCGGATCGGCTGGAGGCCGCCGGGCGGGCCGTGATCATCGATGTGCACTCCTATCCCAGCGCCCCGCTGCCGTACGAGCTGCACGGATCGGGGCCCCGGCCGCCCGTCTGTCTCGGTACCGACTCCTTCCACACGCCGCCCGAGCTGGTGGCCGCCGCCCGGGAGGCGTTCGGGGAGGTGGGACTGGACAGCCCGTTCAGCGGTACGTATGTGCCGCTGGAGTTCCACCGGGCCGAGCCGCGGGTGAGCGCACTGATGGTGGAGATCCGGCGGGACACGTACATGACGGAGCCGGGCGGGCCTGCGGGGAGCGGGCTGTCCCGGCTCGCCTCGGCGCTGGCGCGGCTCGTCGACGCCGTGCCGCACTGACCCTCCGACCCTTCGGCCCTCCGGCTGGAGCACTCCCGCGCGACAGACGGGGCGGGGGCGGTGAGGGTGGGGGCATGACCGAGGAGACGACCACCACGCTCACCGACCAGGCCCCGCCGCCGGTACGGGACTGGCCCGCGCTCGACCTGAACGGGACGGAGTTCGACCCGTTTCTCGCGGACCTCATGCGCGAGGGCCCGCTGACCCGCATCCGGCTGCCGCACGGCGAGGGGTGGGCGTGGCTGGCCACTCGCTACGACGACGTGAAGATGATCACCAACGATCCGCGGTTCGGCCGGGCGGAGGTGACGAAACGTCAGGTGACGCGGATGGCCCCGCACTTCAAGCCCCGGCCGGGTTCGCTCGCCTTCGCCGACCAGCCCGACCACAACCGGCTGCGCAAGGCAGTCGCCGGTGCGTTCACCGTGGGTGCGATGAAGCGGCTGCGGCCCCGGGCGCAGGAGATCCTCGACGGCCTGGTGGACGGCGTCGTCCAGGACGGGCCTCCCGCGGATCTCATCGAGCGGGTGCTCGAGCCCTTCCCGATCAACCTGGTCAGCGAGGTCATGGGCGTACCCGCCGCCGACCGGGAGCAGGTGCACGCCTGGACGCGGCAGATCATCTCCACGTCCGGTGGCGCGGAGGCCGCCGATCGTGCGAAGAACGGCATGTACTCCTGGATCACGGAGACGATCCGCGGCGGTGGCAGCGGGGGCGACGATGTGTACTCGCTGCTGGGCACCGCCGTCGGGCGCGGCGAGATCAGCGAGACGGAGGCGGTGGGCCTCGCCGGTCCGCTGCAGATCGGCGGCGAGGCCGTCACCCACAACTGCGGCCAGATGCTCTACCTGCTGCTCACCCGGCCCGAGCTCATGGAGGGGGTGCGCAGCAGGCCCGAGGTACGGGACGCCGCCCTGGACGAGTTGCTGCGGTACATCCCGCACCGCAGCTCCGTCGGCCTGGCCCGTATCGCCCTGGAGGACGTCGAGTTGCGCGGCCGGCGCATCGCCGCGGGCGATGCCGTCTACGTCTCCTACCTGGCCGCCAACCGCGACCCGGAGGTCTTCCCCGAGCCGAACCGGATCGACCTCGACCGCGCCCCCAACCCGCACCTGGCCTTCGGCAACGGCTCGCACTACTGCACCGGTGCCGTCCTCGCCCGCCTGCAGACCGAACTGCTCATCGACACACTGCTGGACCGGCTGCCGGGTCTGCGACTCGCCGTCCCCGCCGACCAGGTCGTCTGGCGCCGCAAGACGATGATCCGCGGGCCGCAGACCCTGCCGTGCGCGTGGTGAGTCGGGCGGTTCCGAGCGTGCCGGGCATCGCGCCCCGACCCCGCCCGCGCCCGGCCGGCCGGGCGGCTCCCTGACTCTCCCGAGGCGCGCCCGCCCACCCCGTCAGGCCCGCAGCCACTCCGTGACGACGACCTCGCCGCCGGTCCGCAGCCTCAGGGCGAACGGGCCGGTCGGGGGTGCGTCGCTGGTGAAGCGGCCCATGTCGTCGGAGGTGAGTGTGGTGGGCGGAGCGGCCGACGGGCCGCTGAGCACCTCGATGCTCGCCGACTGCGGCGGCAGCACCTGGCCCAGCAGCCCCTGCCCGGTGACCTCCACGTCGACGGTCACGTCCCCCGAGCGGAAGGTCAGCATCCGCGGCGCGTCCGTGACCCCTCTGACCGGGATCGCGTCGATCAGCGAGTCGAACGTTAACTCAGCCAGCCGGGCGTCGAGGTCGCGCAGCGCGTACGCCTCGACGGCGCTGCACCGCAGTTCCGCCGGGACGGGGTCGAGGATCGCGGCGGCCTGGCGGAGTTCGTCCAGCAGGCCGTCGGCCAGGTCCTCGTCCAGCCCTTCTTCCAGCCCTTCTTCGTCGCCGAAGCGCTCGTCGTCGGTCTCGTTCACAACGCTCCCTCGAGTCGGGCCCTCAGGCGTCGCAGACAGCGCTGGCGCAACGGCCCGATGCTGCCCACGGCGATGCCCAGTGCGGCGGACACCTCCTGGTAGCTGGGCGGCGGTGTGGCCATCAGCATCCGCAGCAACTGCCTGCAGCGCTCGCCCAGTTCCTCGAACTCCTGCCACAGCCGCCGGATGCGCTCGGTCTGGGCCGCGGCGTCCTCCGAGTCGATGACCGACTGCTCGGGCGTGCGGTCCTCGCTGACCCGGTCCAGCAGCTGGGCGTCGTCCGTGGGAGTCAGCCGCCTCAAGCTCTTGAGCACCTTCAGCGACTCGTGCCGTGCGGTGCTGGCCAGCCACGCCCCTGCCTTCTGGGGCTCTCGGATGCGTCCGAGATGCTGGGCGAAGCGGAACCACACGGTCTGGTACACCTCGTGCGCGTCGGCGTCGGAGAGCCGGTGCGCGCGCACGACGGACCACACCAGCGGGCTCAGCCCTTCCACCAGCGCCTTCCAGGCCGCCGCGTCGCCGTCGACGGCTGACTGGACGAGCGCGCCGACATCTGCACGGTCCACGGCCCCACCCCTCGTGTACGGCACGTCATGGTACGCCGTGGAAGGGGCGGTTCCGGCAGTCATGCGCCTGCCGGGTGCTGGACGACCGGAACCGGGCGCCAGGTCGACGGACGCAGCGCCGGTACGTGCGCCCCGCGCACCTCGGCGAACTCGGTGTTCGCGGCGAGCAGCTGCCGTCGGGCGGCGCGGGCGTCGGCCTCCTTGTGCGCGGTCATATGGGCGGCGACCAGACCGGCGGCCACGGGAGTGGCGAACGAGGTCCCGCTCCAGTGCGCGAACCCCTCGAACATCACCTGGTCGGGCTTGGCCGAACCCGAGGTCAGTTCACCGGTGTGGCGGGGGTGCACGCAGGTGCACAGGTAGGAGAAGCCGAACCGGCAGGCGTCGTACGTGGTGTGCTGGTACACGTACGGCACGGGAGCGTCGAAGCCGATGAGCGGGCTCGTCAGTTGCTCGCCGGGGGCGTAGACCTTGACCCAGGAACCGTGGTTGGTGAAGCAGGCGCCGAACTCGCCGTCGCTGCGCAGCGCGCCGACCGACAGCACGACGTCCTGGTAATCGGGCAGGTCGGCGTAGGCGGCGGGCCAGAACGGCGTGGCGCTGGCGTTGTTTCCGGCGGCGGCGACGAGGAGGGTGCGGGGCTGGTTCCGCAGTGCCTGCATGAAGTTCTCCACGCCGAGCAGCCCGGTCGCGGTGCCGTTCGGCGTGCCCGCGGAGAGGCTGATGATGTCCGGCCAGCCATGCCGGTCGACGGCGTCGAAGAGCTTCTCGCCGAACTCTGACTCCAGGATGGCGCCCGCGTCGTTGAGCGTGTTGCTGACGTCGATGTCCGTGTTGGGCGACAGGGCCGCGACGAGTCCGGCGATGAACGTGCCGTGGCCGACGTACTGCTGGAGGATTCCGTTCTCGTCGCACTCCTTGATCTGGGCGTCCCCCTGCACATGCGCCATGAGCGGGTAGGAGCGGTAGTCGTGCACCAAGCCGGTGTCGATGACCAGCACGCCGACGGCCGTGTCCGGGTCGTACGACGCCTCGGCGGCGGACGGGTTGGGCGTCTGGCTGAGCAGGGCGGGCACGGGCTCCGCCGGATTGCAGGCGTTGACCGTCGTGGACACCACATGGTTACGGCTGACCAGCTTGCGCCCGGTGCGCTCTTCCGCCCCCCGCAGGGCACGCAGGGCGCCCGCGACGGCACGGTCACCGCGGCGGTCCCCGTGGCCGGGGTCGCCGACCTGGATGCGGGTGATACCGGACCGGTTGGTCTCCGGGCCCGCCCGGCGCACCCGCTCCGAGGTGAGGCCGGTGGCCTCGGTGAAGTGCGTGCGCACGGTCTCCTCGACGACCCGGGCCTCCTCCCCGTCGCGGGCGAGGACGACGCCCTTCTCGTAGAAGAACTCGGCGGAGTCGTCCGGCCCCATCGCCAGCGGCACGTCGGGCATGGAGCGCTGGATCTGGTCGAACTGCTCATGGAATCGCTGAGGTGCCATCGCGTGTCCCCTCCCACAGAGGCGTCGGTCGTCAGTCAGAGTCACTGAGCCGTCGCTTGATACAGCGCCAAACCCGTGTGGCGTGTATCCGCGGCCACTACCATCCATTGGGTGACAGCGGGAAGCGACTCGGTTCTCGAACTGCTGCCGATGGTGTTCGCCTCACCCAAAGAGGCTCTGGCGCGGGCGGAACAGGTGCTCGCCGACGATCCCTCACCGCTGCACGCCAGTGTCGCCCACCATGTGATCGGCATGTGGCAGCGGGACTTCGGCGACCTGCGGATCGCCCTGCGGCATCTGCGGCGCGCCCGCGATCTGGCGGCACGCGCCGGATCGGCCGACCGGGAGGCCGACGTCCTGGGCACCCTCGGCGTGGCGCTCGTCCACGCGGGCAGCACCCGGCAGGGCCTGGAGGCGTTCGAGCGGGGTGTCGCGCGCGGCACGGGACTCACCCGGGCGCGGGTGCTGTACCGCCGGGCCTACGTCTGGTGGGTGCTGGGCCATCACCGGGAGGCGCTGGAGGACGTACGCCGGGCCATCCCCGTGCTGCGGCAGGCCGACGATGTCATCTGGACGGCGCGGGCGCTGACGCTGCGGGCGACCGTGCATCTGGCGCTCGGCGCGGTGGAGCGGGCCGAGGCCGACTTCACCGCCGCCGAGGCGCTGTGGGACACCACCGGCCAGGAGCACGACAAGGCGGACGCGGTGGAGAGCCGGGGGCTGGCCGCGTTCCGGTCGGGGGACGTGCCGGCCGCGCTACGGCTCCTGGACGAGGCCGAAGAGCGGTACGCGAAGCTCGGCACGCCGACGTTCATGCTCAACATCCGGCGCTGCGAGGTCCTGATGGCGGCCGGTCTCGCCCCCGAGGCGCTCGCCGAGGCCGACACGGCCATAGGGGTGCTCGACGGCATCGGCGGGCAGTCCACGCGGAAGGCGGAGCTGCTGCTGGCCGCCGCCCGCGCGGCACGGCTCGCGGGTGATCCGCAGACCGCGATCGCCCGCGCGGATCTGGCCGTACGACTGTTCGCGGCGCAGCGGCGCACCTGGTGGGAGACGCATGCCCGGCTGGTGCTGATCGAGGCGCGGGTGGCCGCCGGACGGGCCTCGGGCCGTCTCGTCGCGGACGCCGCCGCGGTGGCGGACCGGCTGGCCGCGTTCGGCGCGCCGGCCGCGCCCGAGGCATCCCTGCTCGCGGGCCGTATCGCCCTTGAGCTGGGCTGGCGGACCGACGCGGAACGGCACTTGACCGTCGCGGCCCGCAGCCGGCACAGCGGGCCGCCGCTGGCGCGGCTGACAGGCTGGGCGGCACAGGCCCTGCGCGCGCAGGCCGCCGGTTCCGGCCGACGGGTGCTGGAGGCGTGCCGGCGCGGTCTCGACGTACTCGACGACCATCGGATGACGCTCGGCGCCTCGGAGTTGCGGGCCCGCGCCACCGCGCAGGGCGCCGAGCTGGCCGCGCTCGCCCAGCAGGCGAGTCTGCTCGCCGGCGGGCCGCGGCAGCTGCTGGTGTGGAGCGAACGCTGGCGGTCCACCGTGCTGTCGGCGCCACCCACCCGGCCACCCGCCGACCCGACGCTGCAACGCGGCCTCACCGCCTACCGGGAGATCGCCGCACGCGCGGAGGCCGCCCGCATGGACGCCCGGCCCGTTCCGGCTCTGGAGCGTGAACAGCGGCGGCTGGAACGGGAGATCCGCTCCCGCACCCTGCACATCCGCGGCGACGCGCCCGGCGACGGGTCCTCCTTCGACCCGGCCCGGCTGCTGGAGCGGCTCGGCGAGGTGCGGCTGGTCGAACTCGTGGTGCTCGACGGACGCGTCCATGTGCTGCTGTGCGGACAGGGGCGGGTCAGGCGGTACGAGGCCGGGCTGCTCGCGGACGCGGTCGTCGAGGCCGAGCACGTACAGGCCGGGCTGCGGCGGCTGGCGCATCCGGGGGCGGAGGGCCGGCTGCCAGTGGTCGAGGCGGCGGGGCGGCGGCTGGAGGAGCTGCTGCTCGGCCCGGCTGCCGCGCATCTGGGCTCCGGCCCGGTCGTGGTGGTGCCGCCGGGCCGGCTGCACCGGGTGCCGTGGGCGCTGCTGCCGTCGCTGCGGGAGCGGGTGCTCAGCGTGTCGCCGTCGGCCAGCAGCTGGCTGCGGGCGCGGGAGACCGAGCCACCGCCGGGTGGCCGTCATGTCCTGGTGCGCGGACCAGGGCTCGCCACCGGCGGTGCGGAAGTGCCGGAACTGGCCGACCGGTACGGCACGTCGACGGTCCTGGAGCACGACCACGTGCGCGTGCCGCGGGTCCTGGAGGAACTGGACGGGGCGGCGCTGGCCCATATCGCGGCGCACGGCACCTTCCGTGCGGACAGTCCGCTGTTCTCCTCGCTGCGGATGGCCGACGGGCCGCTCATCGTGCACGACTTCGAACGGCTGGACCGCAGCCCGTATCGGATCATCCTGTCCAGCTGCGACACCGCGCGGCTGGCGTCCGTCGGTGCGGATGAACTCCTTGGTCTGGTCACGGCGCTGTTGCCGCTGGGGACGGCCGGGGTTGTTGCGAGCAGTGCGCCGGTCAATGACGCGGCGGTTGTGCCTCTTATGGTCGCCTTGCACAAGGGGCTGAGCGTCGGTCTGACGCTGGCCGAAGCCCTGCGGGATGCTCGGGGGGCGCTGCCCGGGGATGCTGTGCATCAGGCTACGGGGTGGGCTTTCTCGGCGTTCGGGGCGGCTTAGCTCCGCTGGTGGGTTGTTCTTTGGCTGCGGGTCGGTGGGGGCTTGTCGCGCAGTTCCCCGCACCCTTATGGGGCGCTGCACTCACGCCGGTTCAGCGTCCACCAAGTTTGGCAACGACTCCCTGTCGCTCGCGCCCAGTCTGGCGTAGGCGCTGTAGAGGTGGTTGCCGACTGTGCGGATGGAGAGGGTGAGGTGGTCTGCGATCTGGCGGTTGGTGAGGCCTGCTGCCGCGAGGGTGACGATCTGGCGTTGGCGGGCGGTGAGTTCGCCGAGGACGAGGCCGGACAGGGCCGGGGTGCGGGCGCCCTGGCAGCGGCGGGCCAGGGCGACGGCGCGGGTGCGGGAGGTGCGGGCGGCGCGTGGGTCGCGGTGGGAGCGTGCGGCCTGGGCGTGCGCCTCGGCGGCGAAGAGCAGGAGGCCGCGCTCCTGGAGGCGTTCGGCGGCCCGGTCCAGGGCCGGTCCGTCGCCGCGGGTGAGCGCGTCCGCGTGGGCGGCGAACACGCTGTCCGTGGGCAGCCGGGAAGCGGCCTTTTCGGGAGCGCCGAGGCGTACCGCGTCGTAAAGGACCAGCATGTCGTCCCCGGCGATCGACCGGACTGCGGTGTCGATGTCGCCGCGTGCCGCCGCTAGCCAGGTCGCCGCCTCACCCGGCGCCGCAGGTTCGGTGAGGGCCTCGTGCGCTGTCGTCACCTCGCCCGACTGGGCGGCGGCGAGGGCGAGTTCGAGGAGGCAGGAGGGATCCTCGGGCGATTCCCGCAGGCCCTCGCGTGCCCAGGCCGCAGCCTCGCGCAGTTCGCCGCGCAGCCGCACGGCACGCGCGCGTACGGCCGCGTACTCGGCGGGGACCGGCTCCCCCTCCTCGATGAGCCACTCCCCCACGGGTGCCCACAGCGTCCGTACGTCGGCCTCGTCGATCTGCCGTGCCAGCTCGACCGCCTCGTCCTTGAGGGCCGGGCCGCACTGGTCCGGGGTGCGGGCCAGCCGCCAGGCCCGTAGTCGGCCGGCCGCGGCCCGCAGCACCGGGGCGTGCAGGGGGTGGGCGAGTCGTACGGCGCCGTGGTCGTCGATGTCGATCAGGCCGTCGGTCTCCAGGCGTTCGAGGAGGCGCAGGTCGAAGTCGTCGGCGGTCGGCGGCAGGGGGTCGGCGAAGGCGAGGAGTTCGAGGGTCTCGCGCTCATCGGGGTCGCTGCGGTGGATGACGTGAGCGGTGCGTTCGCGCACGGTCGCGGTCAGGGGTACCGGGCCGCGCCAGGCCCGTTCGTCCGAGCCCGGGACCCCGGTGAGCAAGCCCTGTTCGCGCAGCGCACCGGACAGGTCGCGCAGCAGCCGGAGGTCGCCGCGGCACAGTCGGTGCAGCCGGTTCACGGTGAGCGGCTCCAGTCGCCCGCCGGCGCCCGCGGCGGCCAGCCGGTCCGTCTCCTCGTGCGGCAGCGGCTCCAGGGTGAGGCGGGGCAGCAGCTCACCGGTCCACAGCCGGGACACCGCGCCGGGCACCGGTACGTCGTCCGTGGCCACGACCAGCAGCCGGGTGCGGCCCTGCACCGCCAGCTGGTGGACCAGGGCCGCCGAGGCGTCGTCGAGGAGGTGCGCGTCGTCGACCAGCAGGGTCCGTACGGCGGAGAGCAGTTGGACCGCCTTGTGCAGGGTGACCGTCTCGGGCAGCAGGTGTGCGAACGCGGCGAAGGGGATGTGCCGGGCCTCGGGCGTGCCGGCCGCCTTGGCGCAGTCGGTGCCGCGGACCGCCTCCGTGACGAGCCGGGTCTTGCCACAGCCCGCGGGTCCCGTCACCACGATGCCGTGCCGGCTCGCGCCCAAGGACCGGCGGATCAGTTCCAGTTCGTTCTCCCGACCGGTGAACGGCCAGGGCAGCTCAAGGGTCTTCGCGTCCCGTTCGTAAGTCGTCACGTGAACAAGAGCAATGTTACTCACACCTGATACAGGGGGACTTGAGTAGCCCTCGACTCAGGCGCCCGGGGGCGGTCGACGGCAACCTGATCGCATGACCGCACGCTACTGCTCCCTCGCGCAGCAGTCGGCTCCCGTCTTCGCACCGGGGCTGACCGCCGAGCGGCTCAGTGCGCTCATCAGCGGTCGCCAGATGTGGGTCAACGGCACGGTGCTGCACTACTACTTCTTCGACGGAGACGGCGACGGCTCCGTCATTGCCGTACCGGGGACCGGGGAGAGCCGCCGGGTGTCGTGGGTCGGCCCCAAGGAGCAGCAGGACGTCGTGCGGGAGTGCTTCCAGGAGTGGCGGGACCTGGGCATCGGTCTCCACTTCGTGGAGGTCGGGGACCGCTCGGAGGCCGAGCTGCGTATCGGGTTCCAGCTCGGTGACGGGTCCTGGTCGACCGTCGGCAAGGACGCGCTGCGGGTCGGCCGTGGTGAGCGGACCATGAACTTCGGCTGGGACCTGACCGCGCCCGGGGAGCGCGGGACGGCCCTGCACGAGATCGGGCACGCGCTCGGCATGCTGCACGAGCACCAGAACCCGTTCGCCGGCATCCACTGGGACGACGAGGCCGTCTACGCCGATCTGGCGGGCCCGCCGAACTTCTGGAGCCGCGACAGGACCTTCTTCAACATCCTGCGCAAGCTCGACCCGGACGAGGTCAACGGCTCCGTCTGGGATCCACAGTCGATCATGGAGTACCCCTTCCCGGACGGGCTGATCCTGGAGCCGGAGCAGTACCGCGCGGGCCTGAACCCGCCCGGCAGCCTCTCCCCCGCCGACAAGGAGTTCGTCCTGCGCTGGTACCCGCCGGCCGAGGTGCTGCAGCCACCCGAGCTGCTGCCCTTCCGCTCGGCGCCGCTCCGCCTCGCCCCTGGCGAGCAGGCCGACTTCACCGTCGAGCCGCCGGAGACGCGCGAGTACAGCGTGGGCACCTTCGGCGACAGCGACACCGTCGTCGTGGTCTTCGAGGAGCGGAACGGCGAACCCCGCTACCTCTCCGGCCAGGACGACGGCGGCACACCGCACACCGCAGCCATCAAGGTCCGGCTCGTCAAGGGCCGCCGCTACTTCGTCCGTGTGCGCCTCCACTCGACGTGGGGGTCGGGGGATACGGCGGTCATGTGCTGGTGACAGCACATGACCGCCCCTCACGGACGGTCGGACCACTGTCCGGCACCGGGGGAGCGGTGGCGGAACGCCACCTTCGGGGGAGGGTGACGTTCCGCCACCACGCCACTGTCGGACGCCGCAGGCGTTCAGCCCTGACCCGCGTGGGCGGCCCAGTCCAGGATCTGTACGGCTGCGCCGGCCGCTTCCAGGCCTTGGCAGTGGGCGTGGTGGCGGTGGGTGATGGCGTCGAGGTCGAGGTGGCGGGCGAAGGACGGGTGGCCGGTCAGGCGGCGGGCGTGGGACCACAGGGCGGGATGGTCGGCGATGCGGTGGACGGCGGCGGCGTCGAGGTGGTGGCGGTGCACCGTGTCGAGCTGGACCAGGGTGACCCACAACTCGACGTCGGCGGCGGTGAGTTGGTGCCCGAGTAGGTACGGGTCGACGGTGAGCCTGTGCTCCAGGGAGTTCAGGGCCGCCAGCAGTGAGCGGAGGGCGGCGGCCCCTTCCACCGGATCGGCCCCGGCGCGTCCGGCGCGCTGGGCGGCGGCGTCGATGCGCTGGGCACAGAGGCGCTCCACGGCGTCGATCTCCGCGTCCGCGCCGCGCGGGTACAGCGGGGGGCGGCCCGCGCCGAAGTGCCGGGCCAGATCGCGTGTGATGTCGGGGGCGTGGGTGCTCACGATCCGTCCGGACCAGTCATCGCTGAGCACCGGCCCGACGGCCGCGCCCTGATACCGGTGCGCGCTCGCCTCGTACAGCGGACGCAGCGCGGAGTGTCCGCCGTCGGGACAGTCGGGCACGGCGGTCAGCAAGGTCACCGGACAGCCGGCGTCGAGCCCGAGCAGGCTGTGCACGACGGCGATCCGCAGTCCGTTCGGGCAGGCGGGCGACAGATGGAGGCGATAGCGGCGCGGCACGGCGTAGTGCCCACTGCGCGCGTCCCGCCCGATCCGGCCACGGAACACGGGCGCGAACGACTCGGAGGGGACGGCGGCGAGCGGTGTGACGGACATGAGTCTCCCGGGGGTGGGCGCACGGACGGACGTACGGCGGAAGGCGTCAGCGGACGGACAAGGGCGAGCCAGGGGCGAGCGCGGCGGCCCGGGTCAGCCCAGCGGGTCGATCGCGCTGCACACGCGCTGCAGATCGATGTGGCGGCGGGAGGTCAGCAGCGGTGACCGCGCGGGTGTACGGCTCACCGGGCTGGTGACCGACTCGACACACGCCATCTTTCCCTACCGATTCACTAGGATTCCTGACTGGAGTGTCGATCCGCCCCGGACCGGCGTCAAGGGGACCGCCCGCATCGTGGACACCGTGCGCCGGGCCGTGTGCCCAACTGACCAGGCCGTTGCGGTCGTTCACCTTCGCGGCGCGAGGGACGCTGGCTACCCTGGGAACGCGCTGGCTCGTTCGCGCGATGAGCTGAACCCGGGGGTGGGCTCCATGACGGACGCGGTGGTACGGGTCGAAACGGTCGAGTTGGACGCCAAGGGCTCACGCCAGATCGGGAGCAGGTCCCGCCGGACCGTGCCCCTCGAGGAGCGGCGCGCGGAGTTGTGCGAGGCGATCGTCTCGGCGTCGGCGATGGCACAGGACTCACTGGCACAGGTCGAGCCCTGCGAAGGCTGGCGCGTGAGCAGTCACCGTGGACCGGGCCTGAGGAGCGCGCATGCCCGGCACGGACTACGCCGTCGACCTCAGCCAGGGTACGACGCCCCTCGGCGCCGGATTCCTGCTCGCGCCCTGCTATGTCCTCACGGCACACCACTGTCTGAACGACATGGCTCCGGGCGACGACCGCCGCCACAACATCGCGCACTGGACCGAAGCCACCGGCCACCCCGGCGAGGCACTCAGACTCTTCAGGGAACTGCTGCACGACCGCACGGCCGCTCTGGGGCCGGACCATCCGCACACCCTGCTGAACCGCTACCGCGTCACACGGCTGATGCGCCCCTCCGTCGGTGGCGACGGACTCACCCGACTGCTGCCGGTCTTCCTCCGTGTGTTCGGCGAAGAGCATCCGTGGACGCGGCGCCTGCGCCATGAGATCGAGGCCCCATGAGCGGCCCTCACACCCGCCTGATCTACTCGTCGTTCACCCACCGCATCAGCCGCTGCAACGGATAGAACCCGTCATGCGACAGCCCCGGCGGCATACCGCCCGCCCGGCCCAGTGACACCACGCGCTGCACTCCGGCGCAGGCGAGGGCGTCCCGCAGTTCCGCCTTGCGCGCGTCCGGATACACACCGACGGTCTGCGTGGCGACCCCGGCGTGCGCGACGGCATCCGACAGCGCGGCGACCGGGACGACATTCACGATCTTGCCGTCGGGGTGGAAGTCCACCGGCTCGGGCGAGCGGATCACCAGGCCCCGGCCGTCATAGCCGCCCCACACCCGGTAGTCGGGCTCCATCGACCGCAGTACGTCGATCTCCTCACGGAGTTCGGCAGCCACCCGCGGTCCATCGACCGAGCTGAACTCCCGGGCGACGCCGAGCCGTTCGCACAGCAGCGCGGCATAGCGGTCGGCGTCCTCGACGGAGCCCTCCACGAACTGGAAGCGACTGGCCACGCAGGCCTGCTGGTTGAAGAACGTGGCGTCCGCCGCGGCGGCGTCCGCAGCCTCCGTCAGGGCCTCCTCGGTCGCGAAGGCCTCGCGGCCGATCATCGAGATGGACGTCTTGGGATCGAAGGAGACCAGCTCGAAGCCCGGGCCGACGTACTGCAAGGCACCACGGATCGTTGCCTCGCCGCCCCAGGCGACGAGCTTGTCGAAGAACTGCGGGCGGAACAGGACGCTCTCCACGGTCGCGTCGCCGCCCCGCCAGTACACGGCGGAGAACGACCGCACGACCGGGTGGCCGGGCGCCACCTTCGCCATCGTGCGCAGGATCGCGGTCGCGGTGAACAGATCGTTCGAGGGCAGCTTCAGCAGGTTCACGCCCTTGGTGAGGGCGCCGCGTACGACGGACATGGCGGCCACTCCGGGGGCGTTGCCCGCGATGACGTGCACCAGGCGCGGCGGGAAGGCGCGCACGGACGCGAGCCGTCCCTCGGGCAACCGCACCTCCCGCCAGCCGTCGAGCACGTCCGGGCCGCCGAGATCGTGGTCGATCTGGGCGCGCAGGGAGGGCGGTTGGAAGCTGCGCCACAGGACGGCGTAGGCGCGTTCCAGCACCTCCGCGGGGAGCGGGCTGACCCGGACCATCGACTCCAGGGCCTCGGCGAGCAGGCCCTGCCGGTCCGTCTTCAGAGCGTCGCCGGTCTCCACGAGCAGGTCGACGATCTCGGCGCTGGGTACGCCGAAGGCCGGGCCGGGTTCGGTGCGGGGCCATACCAGGCGGTTCAGGTCGAGGGCCGGCGCGCTGAAGGCCGTATGGCCGCGTCCGTGGTCGATGAACGGGCCGCCTTCGGCTACTTCGCCGCGGACGACATGGACCACGGTCGTGCCACTCGCCCTTGTCGTCGTGGTCATCCGTGGATCATCCCCCGCACATAGGAGTCGAGTGTCGCGGCGCAGGTGATCTTGTCGTCGCCGCCGAGGTCGCCGTAGCGCCGGATGTCCGGCAGGACGACCGGTCCGGGCCTGCCGCAGTCGCACGGCGAGAAGTCGACGGACACGCGGTCCCCGCTGATCAGTCCGCCCCAGCGACCCGACAGGGAGACGTCCAGGAAGGCGAACCGGCCCTCCACGACGCCGTGTTCGGGGTTCAGCAGCCTCTCGCCCGGCTCGTCCAGGATCAGCGGGATCACCCAGGGCGGCACGTGGTAGCGGCCCGACTCGCAGGCGAGGCAGGAGCCCTGGAGTTCCGTCATGCC
This sequence comes from Streptomyces sp. 4N124, assembly GCF_052245395.1. Classification (NCBI taxonomy): domain Bacteria; kingdom Bacillati; phylum Actinomycetota; class Actinomycetes; order Kitasatosporales; family Streptomycetaceae; genus Streptomyces; species Streptomyces sp. 4N124. The sequence continues at coordinate 339,661 of NZ_JBQQBS010000001.1, read as the reverse complement.
GTAGCTGCGCACCCGCCGTACGCCGCGGTAGAAGGCGGCGAACTGCTGCTGGTAGTCGTCGGGCAGCGCCCGGCCCTTGTTGCCGCCGCCGCTGAGCACCAGCGTGTCCGGGTGCAGGCTGCCGTCGGATACGCCGCGCTCGCGCAGGGCCTGGATCAGCGCGAACTGCTGGTTGTTCATCCCGGCGATGAGCAGTGGCTCGTCGCGGTGGGCGGCGATGTCGTCGACGATCCGGGTCATCGCGGCGCCCAGTTGTCGCTCGCGGGACTCCGACGCGGCCTCGAAGGAGCCGATCTCCTGCGGGGTCGCCGTCCCCTCCGCCATCCGCCGACGCAGCAGGGCGCTGCTCATCAGCTCCGACACCCGCAGTGGTGCGTCGGTCAGCAGATGTGTCTCCTCGGGGCGGGCGAAGACGTCCGCGTGCCAGCGGAAGCCGTCGATGGAGCGCATCGGGCCGCTCGCGGGTGCGAGCAGATAGCCGCGGCGGGTGGGTTTCGGCGGCAGTGGGTCGGGCCAGCAGGTGAGGTTCTCCAGGATGTCGTGCAGGAACCGCAGGTCGGTGCCGTCGCAGTTGAGGAAGGAGACCTTTCCCGACGTACCGCTGGTGATGTACGGGCGGTGTCCGGCGGCCGTGATGCGGTCGGTCCACTCGTCGATGTCCGCTACGCCGTCCATGTCGACGTCGCCGGGTTCGACCACGGACACGGTGGTGTACCAGCGCAGCAGCCGGTCCCAGCGGCCGGCGGTGATCAGGGAGACGGGGTACGACTTGTAGCTGGTGTGCGAGAAGAGGAGCGGGACGAGGTCCGCGGGAGCGGTGATCTCGTGGACGCCGGTCTCCTCGGCCCGGGTACGCAGCAGCGGGATGCGTTCGCGATGGGCGGCGAAGGCCTCCCGTGCGGCGTCGAGTTGCAGCTCCCGCAGCTCCTGTGCGGGCTGGTCGAAGGTGTCGCCGGAGGCGACGAGATTCCGGATGTGCTCGCGTGCGCTTGCCACAGCAACTCACCCTTGTCAGGTAGTGAGGTTCAGTGATCCGTCTTCTGCGGGGAACGCTCCTCGGCCAGGTACGACGACTCGATCGCGTTCAGGTTCTCGCGCAGTTCCTGCGGGGTGCCGGTCATGACGACCCGGCCGCGGCGCAGGACGTACACGCGGTCGGCGATGTCCAGCACCTTGCGTACGTGCTGTTCGACGAGGAGTGCGCCGAGGCCTTTGTCGGCCGCCTCGCGCACGGCGCGCAGGAGGCGGTCGACCACGAGTGGGGCGAGGCCGAGGGAGAGTTCGTCGGCGAGCAGCAGCCGGGGCGAGCGGCACAGCGCCCGCGCCAGGGACAGCATCTGCTGCTCGCCGCCGGAGAGCATGCCCGCTCCGGTGGTCAGGCGGGTGCCGAGCTCGGGGAAGAGCGCGACGGCCCGATCGGTGGTGACCCGGCCGACCCGCAGGTTCTCGGCGGTGTCGAGGCCGGTGAACACCGCCCGCTCCCCCACGTACGCCAGTCCCTCGCGGGCCCGGCGGTGCAGCGGCGCCCGGCGTGCGTCGCCCAGCCACCGCACCTCGCCGCTCATCACGGCGAGGTCGCCTGCCAGCGCCCGGAGGGTCGTGGACTTGCCCGCGCCATTGGGCCCCAGCAGTGCGACGACCTCTCCGGGGCGGACCTCCAGGTCGAGGTCGCGTACGACGGGCCGCGTGCCGTATCCGGCACAGACGGCACGGGCCTCGATCAGTGGTGCCTGCGGTGGGTGCATCACCCCGACGCCTTCGCGGTCAGGAGCTTCCGGACGTCGACGAACGTGGAGCCGGACTCGGCCCACTCGATCTTGCCGTCGCGGATGGTCAGTTCGGTGGCGGTGGTGTTGTGGATCCGCCCCATGCCTTCCATGGGGAGAGCCGTCGACTCCTGCCAGGTCAGCTTCGGGGTGAGGCCGCCGGTGTCGATGCCGTCGGTCGTGTTCAACTCGTCGACCAGGGCCTTCGCCGTGATGCTGGGGAGCTTCTTCGCGGCCTCGGTGAAGACCTTGAACGCCACCCAGGCGGTTTCGTTGGCGCCGTTGGTGGTGTCGATGTCCTTGTTGCCGCCGGCGGCCTCGACGAAGTCCTTCCAGGAGGCGTCCGAGACGGGCGGGTAGTAGCCGGTGATGGCGGCGCCCTCCAGCGGGCTGCTCGCGCCGCCGGTGCTCTCGGCCAGCTCCGGGGTGAGGTTGCCGACGACGCTGCCCAGCTGGGTGTCGGCGCCGGACTGCACGTACGACGTCACGAACAGGTCCGAGTGGGTGCCCAGGATGACGCTGACGCAGTCGGCGTCCTTGGTGGCGGCGGCGACCTGCGGTGCCAGGTCGGTCGCGGTGACCGGCACCTTCAGGTCCTTGGGCGCCGCGCCTCCGGCCGAGGTCACGCCCAGCGTGAGGAACTTCGAGACGATCGCGGCGGCGGCCACGTCGTACCGTACGCCGGAGATCTTCTTGCAGCCCTCGTCCACCAGCTGCTTGCCGTGCGCGGCGAACACGACCGGCGTACCGCCGTTGACGGGGAAGGACATCGGGCTGGAGAACTCGGCGGCCGAGACGCCGGTGCCGCCGATGTAGGGGATGCCGGCCTTCTCCAGGATCGGCATGTAGCGGTCGCCGGCCAGGCTGTACGAGCCGACGACCGCGACCACCTTCTCGGCGACGGCCTGCTGGGCGCACTTCTCGGCCTCGTCGGGCTCGTTCTTCTCGTTGCAGGTGAGCACCTTCAACGGGCCGCCCTTGATCCCGCCGTTGTCGTTGATCCACTTCTCATAGGCCTGGGCCGTGAGCCGGACCCCGGGCTGGGCGCTGCCCTGGGTGTCCTCCGGGGCCCAGACCATCACCTTGACCGGAGTGCCCTTGAGTTCGGAGGTGGTCGAGGTGCCGGAGGACGCCTCTCCCCCGCAACCGGCGGCCAGGAGCACTCCGGTCACCGCGAGACAGCTCGCTGCGGCAGTTCTGCGTCGGCGTGAGTCGTTCATGATCCCTCCGAGGGACTCGGCCCGGATGGGCGACGTCGAGATGCCGACAGCATGGAGCGAGATGTCTCGTTAGAGAAGTACTCTCGTAGCAATTATTTAAATGAATGTGCGTTATAGCCTTGCCGGGCTCTCGGACGTTCGCTACTCATGAAGCCCTGAGAGGTAGGCCCTGGGGCCCTGGGAGGTATCTGTCGTGGACGACATCCTGCGTTTCGCGCTGCTCGGTCTGGGGCTCGGTGCGCTGTACGCGCTCACGGCCCAGGGCATCGTGCTGATCTACCGGGGCTCCGGTGTCCTGAACTTCGCGCACGGCGCGATCGGGATGGCCGGGGCCTATGTGCAGTGGGAGCTGGCCGTGCAGCAGGGCCTGCCCTACTGGCCGGCCGTGGCCTGTGGGGTGGCCGCGTCCGCGCTGCTGGGCCTGCTCACGCACCTCCTGGTCATCCGCCCGCTGCGCCGGGCGTCGTCGCTGGCCCGGCTGGTCGGCACGCTCGCGGTGTTCATCGTGCTCACCGCCGTCGCCGTCAAGCGCTACGGCGACAGCGTGCAGTTGGTGCCGGGCAAGCTGCCGAACCGGCTGCTGGAGATCGCCGGTGCGAAGGTGTCCGAGGACCGCGTCTGGCTGCTCGGGATCGCCATCGCGGTCACCGCGGTCCTCCATGTCCTCTACCGGCGCACCCTGTTCGGCCTGGGCACCACGGCGGTCGCGGAGAACCAGAGCGCGGCGGCCTCACTGGGCTGGTCCGCGGATCTGATCGCCGCCGCCAACTGGGGGCTGGGCTCGGCGCTCGCGGGTCTGACGGGCATCCTGATCGTGCCGGTGGTCGGCCTGTCGGTGACCGGTCTGACGACGCTGCTGCTGAGCGCGCTGGCCGCCGCCCTGGTCGGCCGGTTCTCCTCGTTCCCCGTCACGCTGGCGGGCGGTCTGTTGATCGGCGTCGTGCAGTCCGAGCTGACCCGCTTCGGCTCCGACGTCACCGGGCTCGCCGCCTCGGTGCCGTTCCTCTTCATCGCCCTGGTGCTGGTGGCACGGGGCAAGGCGCTGCCGCTGCGCGGCACGTTCCTGGACCGGATGCCGACCCTGGGCACGGGACGGGTACGGCCCGCGCCGCTCGCCGTCGCCGTGGCCGTCGGCCTGCTGCTCGTGAGCGTGTCGTCGCCGCTGTGGGCGGACGCGATCACCACCACCCTGGTCCTCTCCCTGATCATCCTGTCGATCATCGTGGTCACCGGGTACGCGGGACAGGTGTCGCTGGCGGCGTACGCCCTCGCCGGGACCGGCGCGTTCATCGCCGGGCACGCCGCGGCCGACTGGGGCTGGCCCTTCGAACTCGCGCTGCTCGCAGGCGTGTTGGGCACGGTGCCCATCGGCCTGCTGTTCGCGCTCCCGGCAGTCCGGACCCGTGGGGTCAACCTCGCGATCATCACGCTCGGGCTCGGCACCACGCTGGAGACGATGGTGTTCCAGAACACCGATCTCGCCACGACCCCGGGCAGTGACGGGATCGCGGTGGGCAAGCAGTCACTCTTCGGCATCAGCATCTCCGGGGTCGACCATCCGCAGCGGTACGCCACCGTCGTGCTGGTGATGTTCGTCGCGGCCACGCTCGTCGTCGCCAACGTCCGGCGCAGCCGCAGCGGGCGCCGGCTGGTCGCGGTCCGGGCGAACGAGCGGGCCGCGGCGGCCCTCGGCATCGACGTCCGCGCGGCCAAGCTGTACGCATTCGGGCTGTCCTCGGCCATCGCCGCACTCGCCGGCGTGCTGACCGGCTTCCGCTCGACGTCCGTGGTGCTGGGCGACTTCGCGAGCTTCGACTCCATCACCGTGCTCGGGCTCGCGGTGATCGGCGGCGTCGGCTTCCTGGTCGGCCCGCTGTTCGGCGCCACGTTCGCGGCGGGCACGGTCGGCGCCCGCTTCGGGGACCTGGTCCTGCCGGGGCTCAGTGAGTGGATGCCGCTGATCGGCGGGATCATCCTGGTGCTGACGCTGGTGGGCAACCAGGACGGCATCGGGCGTGAACTGGCCAAGCAGGCGGCACGGATTGACCGCCGTACCAGACCTCTTGAGGTCGACGGCCCCACCGAGCAGACCGTGGACCGGGCGGCACCTCTGCCCCTCCACGTGGAAGGCCTGACCGTCCGATACGGCGGTGTCGTCGCCGTCGACGGGCTCTCCTTCGGCATCGAGCCGGGCCAGGTCGTCGGCCTGATCGGACCCAACGGTGCGGGCAAGACGTCCGCCATCGACGCCGTCACCGGCTTCACCCGGGCCGCATCCGGGCAAGTGCGGCTCGGTGAGCGGGACATCACCCGCACACCGGTGCACCGGCGTGCCGCCGCCGGGCTGAGCCGGTCCTTCCAGTCACTGGAGCTGTTCGAGGACATGACCGTCCTCGACAATCTGTACGCCGCGTGCGATCGGCCCGGTCCGTGGACGTACCTCACGGACCTGATCCGGCCCGGCAGCCGGCCGCTGCCCGCCCATGTGCTGGTCGCCGTGCGGGAGTTCGGCCTCCAGGACAGTCTGAACCGGCCGGTCGGCGACCTGTCCTACGGCGAGCGGCGGCTGCTCGCCATCGCCCGTGCGGTGGCCGCGTCGCCCTCCGTGCTGCTTCTCGACGAACCGGCGGCGGGGCTGTCGGAGGACGAGACGCGTGAACTGGCCCATCTGGTGCGGAGGCTCGCCGAGGAGTGGGGGATGGGGATTCTGCTGGTCGAGCATGACGTCGACATGGTGATGAGCGTGTGTGATCAGGTGGTTGTTCTGGACTTCGGGCGGCGGATCAGTGTGGGGACGCCGGAGGAGGTGCGGGGGGATCCTGCGGTGCGGGAGGCTTATTTGGGGGACCTGTCGCCAGAGGATCCCGTGATTGCGTGAGCGCTGCGCTGGGGGCAGTTCGTCTGCTGCGGGCCGGTGGGGGCTGGTCGCGCAGTTCCCCGCGCCCCTTAGGGGCGTTGTCGCTCGCGGCCCCAAACAGCTAACGGCTCCAACGCGTCGTTCAGGCGTGTGCCGTCCTCCGTTAGCGAGTACTCCACACGCGGCGGCACCTCGTCGTACGATACGCGGTGCACGACGCCGTCCGCTTCCATCTCGCGCAAGTGAGAGGCCAGCACCTTCTCGGTGATCCCTGGAAGGAGTCGGCGCAGTTCGCCGAAGCGGCGGTGGGGGTGTTCGTGGAGGGCCCAGAGGATCAGGACCTTCCACTTGCCGCCGATGACCTCCATCGCGGTGTCGATGCCGCAGACGTGTCCGTCTGGTGTGCCCGGCCGGTTCAGCGTCGTCATGCCCCACCCCTCTGACGTGCTCGCTCACCCCAGAGTAACCACCTACTCCGAAGTGCGTACTTGATCACCTTCGGGCCTGCGACCAGCCTGATGGGCATGACACGGAACACTGTTGAGAAGACCTCCGTCACGCTGCTGGGCCTCGGCGCGATGGGCACCGCACTGGCCCGAGCCTGGATGGCCGCCGGGCACCCGCTCACCGTCTGGAACCGCACCCCGGCCCGCGCGGCGGCGCTCGGCGCCGAGGGTGCGCGGGGCACGGACAGCGCCGCCGCGGCGGTCGCGGCGAACACGCTGGTCGTCGTCTGCCTGTTGGACGACGCCTCGGTCGAGGAGGTACTGGGCGGCACCGATCTGGCCGGCCGTGACCTGGTCAACCTGACCACCAGCACTCCGGCCCAGGCCCGCGCCCGCGCCGAGTGGGCGCACGAGCGCGGCGCCCGCTACCTGGACGGCGGGATCATGGCGGTGCCGCCGATGATCGGCGTCCCGGAAGCGGGCGGCTACGTCTTCTACAGCGGCTCGCGGGAGTTGTTCGAGCAGCATCAGGAGACTCTGGGCGTCCCGGTCGGCACCCACTACGTCGGCACGGACGCCGGCTTCGCGGCCCTGCACGACGTGGCCCTGCTGAGCGCCATGTACGGGATGTTCGCCGGGGCCGCGCATGCCTTCGCGCTGATCCGCAAGGAGGACATCGACCCCGCGTCGCTGGCCCCGCTGCTCGCGGACTGGCTCGTCGCGATGGCACCGGCCGTGCACACGACCGCCGGTCAGCTGAAGAGCGGCGACTACACCAAGGGTGTCGTGTCCAATCTGGCCATGCAGGTGGCCGGCACGCCGACGTTCCTGAGCACGGCCGAGCAGCAGGGCGTCAGCCCGGAACTGCTCAGCCCGCTCTTCGAGTTGATGCGCCGCCGCCTGGCCGAAGGCAGCGGTGAGGAGGATCTGACGGGCGTGATCGACCTGCTGGTGCGGTGACTCACATGCTGTCGCGCAGATCCGCCACATACGGCTGGTGGGCCAGCAGCCCGCCGTCCACGCGCAGCGTGTGCCCGGTGATGAACACGGACTCGTCGGAGGCGAGGAAGACGACCGCCGAGGCGACATCCTCCGGCAGCCCCAGCCGCGGGGTGAGGTGATGGCGCAGCATCGCTTCCCGGATCGCTCCGTGCGCCGAGTCGTCGCTCGCCGGCGTGACGATGAATCCCGGCGCGATCGCGTTGCAGCGGACGCCCTGCTTGCCGTACTGGGTGGCGACGTACTTCGTGAGGTTGATGATCGCGGCCTTGGAGGCACCGTAGGCCGGGTTGCGCAGATCCCCCGCGATGCCTGAACAGGACGAGGTGTTGATGATGGATCCGCCGCCCCGCGCGATCATGTGCGGGACGGCGGCCTGGATCGCGACCATGGTGCCGCGCAGGTTGATCCGCATGGTGTCGTCCCAGACGCCCGCGTCGGCCTCCGCGACCGCGAGGTCCTGACGGGCGGCCAGGTGCGTGGCGGCGGCGTTGTTGTCCAGGACGTCGAGGCCGCCGTACGCCTGGACGGTCGCCTCCACCAGGGCCCGTACGCTCTCGATGTCCCCGAGGTCGACCTGGACCGCGAGCGCGGAGCCGCCGGCAGCCCCGATCTCCTCTGTGACGGCCTTGGCGCCGTCGAGGTTCAGATCGGCGACCACCGTGTGCGCACCCTCGGCCGCCACGCGGCACGCGGTGGCGGCGCCGATCCCGGAGGCGGCACCCGTCACGACGATGATCTTTTCGTCGAGTCGTCCCATGGCGAACTCCCTTTCTCAGTCGGTGAGTTCGCTGCCGACCAATGACACGAACGATACGCATTCGCCGGGTCCGCCGCCCAGGTTGTGGGTAAGTGCGAGCGAGCGTCCTTCGGCGAGCGTACGCACGGTGCGCTCCGGCGGCGCCTCGCCCCGCAACTGCAGCCACGCCTCGAACATCATGCGCAGGCCCGACGCGCCGATGGGGTGGCCGAAGGCCTTGAGGCCGCCGTCCGGATTGACCGGCAGCGAGCCGTCCAGGTCGAACACGCCGCTGGTGACGTCCTTCCAGGCCTGCCCGCGCCCGGAGAAGCCCAGGTCCTCCATCAGCACCAGTTCGGTGGGCGTGAAGCAGTCGTGGACCTCGGCGAGGGCGATCTCGGCGCGCGGGTCGGTGACACCGGCCTGGCGGTAGGCCTCCTGCGCGGAGGCGACGACCTCGGGGAAGGTGGTGAAGTCGTACTCCGGGTCCTGGAGTCCGTCCGCCGGTCCCGCGACGAACGACAGGGCCTTCACGAAGATCGGCTTGTCCGTGTACCGGTAGGCGTCCTCGGCGCGTACGACGATCGCGGCGGCCGAGCCGTCGGAGACGCCGGAGCAGTCGAAGACGCCGAGCATGCCCGCGACGATGGGCGCGGACTTGATGCGCTCCAGCGGGACTTCCTTGCGGAACTGGGCGCGCGGGTTGCGGGCGCCGTTGGCGTGGTTCTTCCAGGCGATACGGGTGATGACGTCCTTCAACGCGGCTTCGTCCAGGCCGTACTTGGCGGCATAGGCGGGGGCGAGGAGGGAGAAGTTGGCCGGTGCGGTGATCTCGCCGCGGCTGTCGTCACCGGCGCCCGGCATCGTCGTACCCGAAAGCCCGCTCATCCCGGAGTCCTTGAGCTTCTCGACGCCGACCGCCATGGCCACGTCGTAGGCGCCCGAGGCAACCGCGTAACAGGCGTTCCGCAGGGCCTCGGAGCCGGTCGCGCACATGTTCTCCACGCGGGTGACCGGCTTGCAGGGCAGATGGAGCGGGCGGCTGAGGGTGAGGCCGGAGACGCCGGAGGCCTGGGTGCCGAGCCAGAACGCGTCGATGTCGTCGAGGGTGATGCCGGCCGAGGTGACCGCTTCGCCGACCGCGTCGACCAGCAGGTCGTCGGCCGAGCGGGTCCAGTGTTCGCCGAAGGGCGTGCAGCCCATGCCGACGATGGCGACGCGGTCCCGGATTCCGTGCGAGCCCATGATGTCGTTCCCCTCGTCAGTCCTCGTCCGTACGGACCGGACGGGCCTTCCAGAAGTAGTTGTGGACGCCGGCCGCGGTGACGGTGCGCCGGAAGGTCATCTCCACCCGGGCGCCGATGACGGCGTCGGCCTCGGTGGCGTCGGTGAGCTGGCAGCGGAACCTGCCGCCGCCGTCGTAGTCGACGACCACGACGAGCATCGGCGGGCTCGGCGTGTGCGCGAGCCGGTCGACCGTGAACGTCGCGACCGTGCCGCGTACGTCGGCCATCGGTTCACCGGTCATGGCGTCGACGCTGCGGCAGGACGTGCACACGCGGTCCGGCGGCAGATGGCGGGTGCCGCACTTCTCGCAACGAGACGCCACGAAGCCGTACTTCCACGCGTTGCGGCGGTGCGCGGGCGGGGCGTACGGCGGTTCGGGGTCGGGTCGGCGGGGCGGTTCCCGGTCGAGCAGGCCGCGCCAGGTGAGATAGGTGGCGTACGGCATCGGCGCGCTGCCCGCCGCGATCTGCGCGGCGACCGGGCGGGCGCTGCGGTGAGCCGGCAGGGCGTCCGTCGTGCGCAGGAGTATGACTCCGGCGCCGTCGCCGAGCACGACCAGCGCGATGGTCTCGCCGGGGCGGGCGCGGTCGAGGACGTCGGCGAGGAGCAGGCCGGGCTGGGCGGTGCCGGGGTTGCCGATCGCCGCGGTGAGGTCGGCGGTGACGGCCTCGGGGCGGGCGCCGGTCTTGCGTCGTACCGCCGCGCACGCGCGCGCGTGCAGGCCCGAGACGATGAGGTGGTCGACGGCGGCGATGTCGAGCCCCGCCCGGTCGAGCGCGGCGCCGAGGGCCTTGCCCGCGAGATCGACGTAGATCTCCTCGGCGAAGCGTTCCTCCCACACCCGGGAGGTGGGCGAGCCGGGCAGGCGCCAGCGGTCCAGGATCTCGTCGCTCACCGTGTCGTGCGCGAGGAGTTCGGCGATGACGGGGGTGCTGTCGCGGTGTCCGCCGAACACGAACGCCGCCGCGCCGTCGCCGCCCGCGGACTCGTCGCTGCCGCCGGGCAGGCCGGTGCGCAGGTCGGACAGGACCGTGAGGGTCGGGACGGTGGAGCGGGCGGCCGTGACGAGGGCGCCGAGGCCGGAGCGCACGGAGCCCGCCATGTCGGCGGCGAGGACGTGCTCGTCGAGTCCGAGCGCGGCGTGCACCGCGGTGGCGTTCGTCTTGTCGAGGTAGGCGGGGGCGGCGGTGGCGAGGAAGAGCTGGCCGATGCGGGGGCGCAGCCCGTCAGGGACGAGGGCGCCGCGGGCCGCCTCGACGGCCATCGAGGTGGTGTCCTCGTCGTAGCCCGCGACCGCGCGTGTGCCCTTGCCGGGCGGTGTGCCGAGTACGGCGGCGAGATCGGCGCGGGCGAGGCGGTGGTACGGCACGTAGGCGCCGTATGCGATCAGTCCGGCCATCAGCGTCCTCCCTGAGCAGTGATGTCGGTCGGCCGCTCGAAGACCGCGGCCAGGCCCTGTCCGCCGCCGAGGCACATGGTCTCCAGGCCGTAGCGGGCGCCTCGGCGGTCGAGTTCGCGCAGCAGGGTGGCGAGGATGCGGCCACCGGTGGCGCCGACGGGGTGACCGAGCGAGATACCGGAGCCGTTGACGTTGAACCGCTCGAAGTCGGCCTCGGTCAGGGCCCATTCGCGGGTGCAGGCGAGGACCTGGGCGGCGAAGGCCTCGTTGAGTTCGATGAGGTCGATGTCGGCGAGCTTGAGACCCGCCCGTTCCAGGGCCTTGGCTGTGGCGGGTACCGGGCCGATGCCCATCGTCTCCGGCGGTACTCCCGCGACGGCCCAGGAGACCAGGCGGCCCAGCGGACGCAGGCCGAGTTCGGCGGCGCGTTCGGGGTGGGTGACGATGCAGAGCGAGGCGCCGTCGTTCTGCCCGCTGGCGTTTCCGGCGGTGACGGTCGCGTCCGGGTCCTTGCGGCCGAGGACGGGGCGCAGTGCCGCGAGTTTCTCCAACGTCGAGTCGGGGCGCGGGTGTTCGTCGGTGTCCGCGACGGTCTCGCCATTGCGAGTGCGTACGGTTACCGGCACGATCTCGTCGGCGAACCGGCCCTCCCGCTGGGCGGCGACGGCCTTCTCGTGCGAGCGCAGGGCCAGTCGGTCCTGTTCCTCGCGCGGGATGCCGTACTCGCGCCGCAGATTCTCGGCCGTCTCCAACATGCCGCCGGGGACAGGGTGGTTGACGCCGCCGGAGGTGACCCGGCCGCGGGCCAGCCGGTCGTGCAGGGTGGTGCCCGCGCCGCGCACGCCCCACCGTACGTCGGTGGTGTAGAACTCGGCCTGGCTCATGGACTCCACTCCCCCGGCCAGGACGAGGTCGCTCGCACCGGTCTGCACCTGCATGGCCGCGATGATCACGGCCTGGAGCCCGGAGCCGCACCGACGGTCGATCTGGAGGCCCGGCACCTCGACGGGCAGGCCCGCGTCCAGGGCGGCGACCCGGCCGATCGCGGGGGCCTCGCCGTTGGGGTAGCACTGGCCGAGGAGTACGTCGTCGACGGCGCCGGGCGGTATGCCGGTCCGTTCCAGCACCGCCCGCACGACCGTGGCCGCGAGTTCGGCCGCGGTGACGTCCTTCAGGACACCTCCGTAGCCGCCGACGGGGGTGCGCACGGGTTCGCAGATCACCGCGTCACGCATCGGTCATGCCTTTCGTCAGGGGAGGAGCCGCACATGGGGCCTCGGAGAAGCGGGCGTCACATGTACCGGCCACCGGTCACCTCAAGGACGGCTCCGGTGATGTAGCTCGCCATGTCGGAGGCGAGGAAGAGGACCGCCTGGGCGACCTCGGCGGGTTCGCCCGCGCGGTTCATCGGGATCTCGGCGAGCTTGGCGTCCCAGGCGGCCTGGGGTATGGCCTCGGTCATGGCGGTGCGGATCAGTCCGGGCTGGACGGCGTTGACGCGGATGCCGGCGCGGGCCAGTTCCTTGGCGGAGGCCTTGGTGAGGCCGACGAGGCCTGCCTTGGCGGCGCTGTAGTTGGTCTGGCCGAAGTTGCCGACCTTGCCGGCGATCGAGGAGATGTTGACGATGCTGCCGCCCACGCCGTGCGCGCGCATCGACTCGGCCGCGAACCTGGTGCCGTTCCAGGCGCCGGTGAGGTGGACGTCGACGACGGCGCGGAAGTCGGCGATCTGCATCTTGCGCAGGGTCGCGTCCCGGGTGATGCCGGCGTTGTTGATCATCACGCCGACGGGCCCGAAGGTGTCGGCGCAGTGCGCGACGAGGGCGCCGACCTCGCCCTCGTCCGTGACATCGCAGCGCAGAGAGGTGGCGGCGACGCCGTTCTTGGTGAGACGCTCGGCGGCCTCGGCCGCCGCGTCCTCGTTGATGTCGCCAAGGACCACCGACGCGCCCGCGCTGCCGAGCACACCGGCGATCTCGAAGCCGATGCCCTGTGCGCCACCGGTGATCACCGCGCTACGGCCGTCCAGCAGTCTCATCCGCCCGTCCCCAGCTCGACGCTATTCCACTTAAATAGATAACCTATTACGCTGAAAGTATCAATAAGGCGAGCCCGGTCCGCGGGAGGAGACAGCGCAGGTGGACATCACTTATCCCCCGGAGACCCTGGCGTTCCGGAGCGAGGTCAAGGCGTTCCTCGCGGACGCCCTTCCGACCGACTGGCGCGGTATCGGCGCCCTCGACGAGGAGGCCGCGTGGGCCTTCGCCCGCGACTGGCGCAAGCGGCTCGCGGAGCGCGGCTACCTCTCGCTCACCTGGCCCGAGGAGTACGGCGGCCTCGGTCTCACCAAGCTCCACCAGGTCGTCCTGATGGAGGAACTGGCGCTGGCAGGCGTGCCGTTCGGGCTGCCGCAGGACACCTTCGGCGTGAAGATGCTGGCGAACACGCTGCTGCGCTGGGGCACGGAGGAGCAGAAGAGCCACTTCCTGCCGCGCATCCTCAGCGGCGAGGACACCTGGTGCCAGGGCTACTCCGAGCCGGACGCGGGCTCGGACCTGGCCTCGCTCACCACCCGGGCCGTACGGGACGGCGACGAGTGGGTGATCGACGGCCAGAAGGTGTGGACCTCGGGCGCCCACCACTGCGACTGGATCTTCGTCCTGGCCCGCACGGACCGCGACGCCCCCAAGCACCGCGGCATCTCCTTCCTCCTGGTCCCCCTCGACCAACCCGGCGTCGAGGTGCGCCCGTTCCGCATGATGAGCGGCCAGCTCCACTTCAACGAGGTCTTCTTCACCGGCGCCCGCACCCGGGCCGACCTCGTCGTGGGCGGCGTCGACAACGGCTGGACGGTCGCCCAGAGCCTGCTGGGCGTGGAGCGCGGGGAGGAGGCCGCGACCAACCCGATCCTGTTCAAGGCCGAGGTCGAGCGTCTCGTCGAACTCGCCCGGCAGTACGGCAAGGACCAGGACCCCGTCGTACGGCAGCGCATCGCCTGGTGCTGGTCCAAGGTCGAGATCATGCGCTTCCTCGGCTACCGCATCCTCACCGGCTGGCTCAAGGGCGCCGAGCCCGGCCCGGAGTCGTCGATCGCCAAGCTGTACTGGAGCGAGTACCACACCGAGGTCACCAATCTGGCGATGGACATCATGGGCCTGCACGCCCAGGTCCCGCTCGGCCGCCCACCCCTGCGCACCTACCGCACGGACGACCCCGGCACCGCGAACTCCTCAGCATCCTGGTCGACGACGTACCTCATCGCCCTCTCGGGCACGCTCTACGCCGGCACGTCACAGGTGCAGCGGAACATCCTCGCGGAGAGAGTGCTGGGCCTGCCGAGGGAGCCGAGGGTGTGACACACGGCTGGCCAGGCGCCCCGATAGGGGCGCGGGGAACTGCGCGACCAGCCCCCACCGACCCGCAGCCGACAAACCGCACCGCGGAGCGCTATCCCTCGAACACCTCAACTTCCGGCGCCGGACGTGCCCCGGAACCGCCCCTGGATCGCCCGATTGAACCCAGCGGCCACGCTCAACCCGACCAGACCCTCGAACGCCGGGGCAATCCGCGGGCATTCGGCATGAGGAAACGTCCGCATGTCCGCGTCGGCGGCCACGATGACCATGTCCGCGAGACGAACCCGCACGCCCAGCACCATCCGGTGAACCGTCGCGGCCGACGCGTCCTCCCCCGGCCGTACGTCGGCCAACTCCGCCTCGACGGACAGCTCTGCGCCGCCCTCCTCCTCGTAGGCGTTGATAGTGGTAGTGCGACGGTGCAGGGGCAACTCGGCCCGGGTCACGACGCCGCCTCGCCCAGCGCGGCGAACTCCGGCTGCCGCCGTTCGATGAAGCTGCGCACGCCCTCCCGGTAATCGGGGGCGCCTTTCGCCGTGGCCAGCAGGGCGGCCGCGCTGTCCCTGCTCGCGACGAAGCTCCGCGCCTGGTCGTCGGCGAGCTGCCGCTTGATCAGGGACATCGCGTACGGGCTGGCGGAGCGGGCGAGTTCGGTGGCGTACGCGAGTGCCGTCGGCAGCAGTTCCTCCGGCTCGACGAGACGGTTGACCAGGCCCATCGCCAGCGCCTCCGGCCCGTCGATCCGGCGCGAGGACAACAGCAGATCGCTGGCGTTCCCATAGCCGACCAGCCGGGGCAGGATCCACGACACCCCGTCCTCCGCGACCAGTCCACGCGCACTGAACGCGGCGGCGAACCGGGCGCCCGGCACGGCGAACCGCACATCGCACATCAGCGCCTGGTTGAAGCCGATACCGGCGCAGGCACCGTTGATCGCCGCCACGACGGGCTTCGGGAAGGTCATCGGCCGGGTGCGCGGCGGCAGCTGATCGGTCGGCCACGGCTTGGCCCCGGAGGACGCCCCGTCGAGCACGCTCATGTCCATCCCGGGGCAGAAGCCGCGCCCGGCTCCGGTGAGCACCACGGCCCGTACGCCGGGATCGGACTCGGCGCGATCGAACAGCTCGTTGTAGAGCAGCTCCATCTCCAGGGTCCAGGCGTTGTGCCGCTCGGGCCGGTTGAGGGTGAGCAGCATGACCCCGTCGTCGGTGAGGTCGGAGAGGATCACCATCGCGTCTCCAAAATAGATAGATGAATCATCTATATACCCAAGTGGTGGACAGACGCCAGATCCGGGGCCGCCCGACCGCGATCACCGACCCCTTGACCTGGTACCCTCGATACATTAAGCAGATTCATTTTGCTATATACGGCACACATCGTCAGCGAGGAGACTCCGCCGTGGCCGAGGCAGCCCGCGCAGAAGCGCCCCCCATGCCCGCCCCCTCCCGCGCGCGCGTCGGACGCCAGGTGCGCGTACCGAAGACGGCCGAGCTGGTCGCCGCGCATCTGCGCCGCCAGATCGTGCGGGGAGAGCTGAAGCCCGACGACGCGCTGCCGCCGGAGTCGGGCCTGATGGAGCAGTTCGGCATCTCCCGGCCGACTCTGCGTGAGGCCTTCCGCGTCCTGGAGTCGGAGTCGCTGATCACGGTGCGCCGCGGCGCCCACGGCGGCGCCCGGGTGAGCGCGCCGGACGCCGAGGTCGCGGCCCGCTTCGCCGGACTGATCCTCGAATACCGCGGCGCCACCCTCGGCGACGTCTACCGCGCCGCAGCGCTCATCGAGCCGCCGTGCGCCCGCCAGCTCGCCGCCAAGCACACGGCGGACGACATCAAGCGGCTGCGTGACGCGGTGGCCGCCGAGAAGTCCGTGCTGGACGACCCGCTCGCGCTCGTGGACGCCCAGGACGCCTTCCACGCCCTGCTGGTCGAGCTCACCGGCAACCAGACCCTGATCCTGCTGTGCGGCATGCTGCGCACCATCGTCGACCGGGCGAACGCCTCGTACACCGCGGCGGCCACGGACACCGAGACCCAGAAGGCCCAGGCCCTCAAGGGTCACCGCGCGCATGTCCGGCTGGTCGGGCTGATCGAGTCCGGCAAGGCCGACGAGGCCGAGAAGCTGTGGCAGCGGCACATCTCCAGCGCCGACGACGTGGTGAACTCGGCCGGCCCGAAGACCGTCCTCGAACTGATCGACTGACACCGCTCAAGCCGTGAGGTCGGCCGCCAGGTTGGCGACGTTCGTCATGAAGGCCGTACCGCGCCGCGAGTGGTCGTAGCCGGCGAGCGGGTAGCCGTTGCTCAGCAGCGCGAAGGACAGCCCGGTCTCCGGGTCCATGAAGCCCAGTTGATAGGCGGCTCCGGCGTTCCCGAAGAGTGACGGCGAGCCGGTGGACGGCAGTCCGCTGCCCGCGTCGGGTCCGGCGACGGTGACGAACAGCGCCATGCTCGTCCGCCGGCTGCCCCCGCCGCCGTAGACCTGGTCGCCGTAGGGATGCTCGGTCAGCCGGATCCGCGTGCCCTCGGCCACCGCCTCCGGCTTCCACAGGCCCGAGTGCTCCAGCGCCTGGAAGTACAGGGCGACATCGGCGGCGGTGGCGACGAGCGCATGACTCGGCTCGCCCGCCGCCAGCACCTCCGGGTCGGACAGATACCAGGGACCCCAGGGGTCGGACTTCTGGTCGTCGCCGGTGCGATCGGTGGCGGTCATCGGGGCGACCGTGCCGGGCTGCCGGTCGACCGGTACGCCCAGCTCGATCGACGACAGGCCCAGCGGCCCGACGATCCGCTCACGGAGATGGTCGGCGAAGGGCAGCCCCGTACGGCGCTCCACGATCTCCGCGATCAGCCAGGCGGCCGAGGTGAGATGGAACTGGAAGCGGCTGCCCGGCGGGTAGTCGAGCCGCCAGCGGCCGAAGGCGGCCAGGCGCTGCTCACGGTCGAGCATCTTCGGGTGGCCGAGCGGCGCGAAGGGGAAGCCGGCGGTGTGGGTGAGCACCTGCTCGACCGTCACCGCCTCCTTCCCGTTCGGCGCGAACTCCGGGATGATCGCGGCGACTTGCTCCCCGAGATCGAGCAGGCCGTCGCCGATCAGCTTCCACACCGCGCCCGCGACGATCGACCGGCCCACGGACTGCAGGATGTAGCGGGTGTCCGGCTCGGCCTCCCCCCAGGTCTCGAAAGCCACCAACTTCCCCGCGTGGGCCACGGCGACCTGCGCGGACGGCAGCGGGCCGTGCTCCACCTCCAGCCTGATCCTGCGCAGCAGCACATCCAGCCGATGCGGGTCGACGCCCACAGATTCGCGTGTCATGTCACTCTCCTGCTCAGGCTGCGGCGCAGCACCTTCCCGTTGGCGTTGCGCGGCAGGTCGGCGACGAAGCTCCAACGGACGGGGACCTTGAAGCCTGACAGCCGGGCGCGGGCGTAGGCCCGGAGCGCGTCCGGTTCGGGCGGTGCGGTGGGGTCGGCGGGGACGACGAAGGCGACGACCGTCTGCCCGAGGCGGTCGTCCGGTACGCCGGTGACCGCCACGTCGGCGACATCGGGATGGGCGGCGAGGACGGTCTCCACCTCCAGCGGATGGACGTTCTCCCCGCCACGAATGATCATGTCGGTCCGCCGCCCGGCGAGATAGAGATAGCCGTCCGCCGAGACCCGCCCCAGATCGCCGCTGCGCAGCCAGCCCGCCTCGTCCACCCGGAACAAATGGTCTGCGCGGGCGTCGATCTCGCCGATCCCGTCCGGCCCGGGGCCCCGCACCCGCAACTCGACGCCGGGCGCCGCCCGTCCGACGGACCGCAGCAACTCCGTGCGCCCGGCGACGGCCTCGCGATGGTCGTCCGGGGTGAGCACGCTGATCGGTGAGCCCTCGGTCTGCCCGAACATGTTGAGCATCCGGACCCCGGGCATCGCCTCGTACGTCCGCCGCAGCGTGGTGGGGCGGATGGGCGCACCGCCGTACTGGAGGACGCGCAGGCTCTCGTGCCGGGCCTGTCCGGCGGCCAGCAGCGTCTCCAGCATGGCGGGGACCATGCTGGTGTGCGTGGTGCCGAGTTCGCGGAGCCGGGCCCAGCCGTCGACGGTGAACCGCGGCAGCCCGGTGATCAGCGCTCCGGCGGCGAGCGCGACGGCGATGTTGCCCAGGCCCGCGATGTGGTGGAAGGGCGCGCTGCCGCCGTAGAAGCTCTCGGCGTCCAGCGCGCAGAGTGTGCCGTTGACGCGTGCGCGGGCGGCGAGTCGGCGTTGGGTCATGGGGACGGGCTTGGGCGCTCCCGTCGTGCCGGAGGTGTGCAGGACGGCGGCGAGTTCGTCCGGGAGGGTCGTAAGTGATCTGGAGGTGCAGGGCAGTTCGGGTATCACGACGCACTTGCGGCCTGCGAGGTCGGCGACTTCGTGACCCAGATGCGCGAACTCGGCCTGTATGACCATGACGTCGGAAGTGCTCGCCGAGACCACCGCCGCGATCTCGTGCGGCGTCATCCGCACCCCGAGCGGCGCCAGTGGGTGGCCGGAGCCCGCGCCGCCGATCACCAGGGCGAGGGCGTCGGCGGAGGTGGCGATGAGGGCGGGGACGGGTTCGCCGGGGGTGAGACCGAGGGTGTCGAGCCAGTCGGCGGCGCCGCCCGCTCGGTCGAGGAGTTCGCGTCCGGTCCAGCTCTGGTCGCCGAACCGGGTGGCGGGTCGGGTGTGGTCGTAGGCGCGGTTGACCATGGCGGTCCAGGTGTCCTGCTCGACTGCGCCTGGGCGGTCCACGGTTCAGGCCTCCAGGCGGGCCGTCGCGGTGCCGGTGACCACCTCGCCGCCGTCCTGGTTGACCGTGCGCAGGGAGAAGCGGGCGACCGGACCGGCCGGTGTGTCCTCGACGGACTCGACGGTGGCCGTGGCGGTGAGGGTGTCACCGGGCCACACCTGGGCCTTGAAGCGCACGCCGAAGGTCAGCAGCGACTCGATACCGACCCAGTCGGTGAGCACCCGTCCGGTCATGCCCATGGTGAGCATGCCGTGGGCGAAGACGCCGGGGTAGCCCGCGGTCTCCTTGGCGAACACCTCGTCGGTGTGCAGGGGGTTGAAGTCCCCGGACGCACCCGCGTATTGGACGATCCGGGTGCGCTTCAGGTCCTCGACGAGCACGCTCTCACGGGTCTCGCCGGCCTTGATGTCGTCGACGTGCATCACGAGTCCTTCCGGGTGGCGGGGCCCTCGGGGACGACGGCCACGGTCAGGGCGGTGACGACCTTCTCGCCGTTCGCGTCCCGGTATTCGGTGATCCGCTCGCTGAACAGCAGCAGCCCGGTGCGGCCCTGCTTCTCCCAGCTGCGCCCGGGCACGGTGTGCGCGTACAGCGTCTCCCCCGCCCGTACCGGGCGGTGGTACTCGAAGTGCTGCTCGGCGTGGAGTCCTCCGCCGCCCTCGGGCATCGTCCCCAGGCCGCCTCCGGAGCCGAACCACTCCTGCCCCGGCTTGGGCCGCAGGTGGTACTCCGGGTCGTAGTGCGCGCTCGCCATGGCGAAAGTCGGCGGCGCGAACTCCTCGTACGCCGGGTTCTCGTCGCCGATGGCGCGGGCGAACATCATGATGTGCCCGGCCTCGACGGGGAAAGGCTGCCCTGTCATCTCTCGTCGTCTCCTCGGTCAGTACGGCAGAAACGCGTCGCGGGTGGCGTCCTCGGGATCGAAGTCGGCAGGCAGCCCCTCGAACTTCGGCTCCCGCTTCTCCACGAAGCTCGCCACGCCCTCACGGAAGTCCGGCGACCCCGCGAAGAACTCCATGGCCGAGTAGGAGCGGGCCAGCGCCTCCTCGAACGGCCGGTCCAGATCGCCGTACACCTGATGGCGTACGACGGCCATGGCGCGCGGCGAGCAGTTGCGGGCGATGTCGCGGGCGTAGGCGCGGGCCGCGTCGAGCAGGTCCTCGGGCTCCACGACCCGGCTGACGAGCCCGAGTTGCTTCGCCTCGTCGGCGTCGAAGACCCGGCCGGAGAGCAGGAGGTCGAGGGCGTTCTCCAGGCCGACGACGCGGGGCAGGACGTACGGCAGGTTGTACTCGCCCGCGAGGCCCCGGCGGGTGAAGGCGGTGGTGAAGCGGGCGCCTCGGGCGGCGAAGCGGATGTCGCAGATGAGGGCCTGGACCAGACCGATGCCCGCGCAGGCGCCGTTGACGGCGGCGATGAGGGGCTTCGGCATGTCCCGCTTGCTGTACATCGGCACCCGGACCTGGAGGTTGAGGGACTGGCCGGGCTGGGAGTTCTGCTCCAGCCGCTGGACATCCATGCCGGGGCAGAACGCCCGGCCCGACCCCGTGATGATCACGACCTTCACCGACGGGTCGTGCGCGGCCTCCTCCAGGAGCGCGAAGAAGCGGCGCTCCATCGGGATGCTCCACGCGTTCTTGCGCTCGGGCCGGTTGAGGGTGAGCGTGGCGACGCCGTCCTCGTCGACCTCGTACAGCACCAGGTCCTGATCGGCTTGCTCGGGCACGTCGTCACTCCTCCGTCAGCGGTTCGATGGGGTCGCCGACACCGGCCCGTTCCCCGGAGATGGTCACCACCACCTGGCCCCGCGCGCAGACCCGGCCGTCCGGCATACGTACCTCCACATCGGCGAAGTGCAGCCGCCGGCCGCGCCGGACGCACCGCGCGGAGGCGACGGCCTCCCGGCCCCGGGCCGGCGCGAGGTACTGCACGGACATCGACACGGTGCTCAGCAGGCTGCCCTTGTCGAAGTCGTGCCCGGCGATCACCGCCCCGGCGCCCGCGGTGTCGATGAGCGCCGAGATCACTCCGCCGTGGAAGACGCCTTCGTGGGCGGAGAGCGACTCGGCGTAGGGCAGGACCATCTCGACGCCGTCCGGGTCCCAGCGCAGGATCCGCATGCCGCAGCCGCGGTTGAACTTGACCCCGCGCTCCCAGCGGGCCCGGAACCACTCGCGGCGTTCGCGCTGTTCCTGGTCGGTGAGGCTCCTCGCCGCGACGGTCATCCGCGCACCTTCCGGTCTCTGCCTCGCAGTGCAGATCTATATAGTTACACGATTCAGCGCCATCCGCGAGGAGTGGATGTAGCATTTATCTAACTCATTAAGAAGTAACTCAATGAAGAAGTCCGAGAAGGGGAGGGTGCTCGATGCCGTCTACCGCCCTGGCCGGGGTCCGCGTCCTCGACCTGTCCCGCATCCTCGCGGCACCGCTGGCCACCCAGATGCTGGGTGACCTGGGCGCGGAGGTGATCAAGGTGGAGCGGCCGGGCAGCGGCGACGACTCCAGGACGTACGGGCCGCCCTTCCCCGCCGGCCCGGACGGCGAGCGCACCGACACGGCCGCGTTCTACCTCGCCTGCAACCGCAACAAGCGGTCGGTCACCGTCAATCACGCCACCACCGAGGGCCAGGAGCTGATCCGTGCGCTGGCCGCCCGGTCGGACGTCCTGGTGGAGAACTTCCGCGCGGGGACGCTGGCGAAGTACGGGCTCGACCACGAGAGCCTGCGCGCGCTCAACCCCCGGCTCGTCTACCTCTCCGTGACCGGCTTCGGCCAGACCGGGCCGTATGCGCAACGCCCCGGCTACGACGGCATCTTCCAGGCGATGTCAGGGATGATGAGCGTCTCCGGTCACCCCGAGGAGCCGATGAAAGTCGGCGTCAGCATGGTCGACATCCTCACCGGCCTGTACGCCGCCACGGCCGTGCTCGCCGCTCTGCGGCACCGGGACACCACCGGCGAGGGCCAGTTCATCGACCTGTCCCTGCTGGACTGCGGGCTGGCCTCGCTGTCCCACTTCGCGATGAACTACCTGGTGTCGGGGGAAGTCCCGCAGCGGCGCGGCAACGGCGGCTACGGCGGCATCCCCTCCCAGGCCTTCGAGTGCAAGGACAAGCCGATCTTCCTGGTCGCGGGCAACGACAAACAGTTCGCCGCCTTCTGTACGGCGGCCGACCGTACGGATCTGTTGCAGGACCCGCGGTTCGCCTCGACGTCCGCCCGGATCGCGCACCGCGAGCAGATCCTGCCGGTGCTGGAGGAGATCCTCCGCACCCGGACCCGCGACGAATGGCTTGCGGTCCTGGACGAACACGACGTCCCCGCGGGCCCGTTCAACGAGCTGCCCGAGGTCTTCGCCGACCCCCAGATCCGCCACCGCGAGATGCTGGTCGAGGTCGAGGACCCGCTGTCCGGCCGACTCCCACTGCTCGCCAACCCGATCCGCCTGACCGCCACCCCCGTCGACGGCTACACCCCGCCGCCCGCGCTGGGTGAGCACACGGCCGAGGTCCTGGGCAGGCTGGCGGGGGTGACTCAGACCCGGCTGGCTGAGCTGCGCGCGCGGGGGGTCGTCTAGCGCCTGCCGGGAAAGCGCTGGTCAGATCTGGTTCTCGCCGCCGTCGACGTACAGGTTGGCGCCGAGGATGAAGCTGCTCTGCTCGGAAGCGAGGAAAGCGACCACATGGGCGACCTCGGCCGGGTCCGCGATCCGGCCGAGCGGGACGCCTGCGGCGAATTGCGCCTTGGTGACGGCCGCGTCCTCCGCGCTGACCACGGCGTCGAGTCCCGGCGTGTCGATGGTGCCCGGGGAGATCGCGTTGACCCGGACGTTCCGCCCCTTGAGCTCGTTGGCCCAGGTCCGTGCGAAGGAGCGGATCGCCGCCTTGGAGGCCGCGTACGTGCCGAACGCCGCGACCCCGTCATCGGCGCGCACCGAGGAGTTCAGGATCACCGACGCGCCGTCGTTGAGCAGAGGCAGCGCCTTCTGCACGGTGAACAGCGTGCCGCGCACATTGACACCGAATATCTGGTCCACGTGCTGCTCGGTGATCTGCTCCAGTGTCGCGAGCGCACCGCTCCCCGCGTTCGCGAAGACCACGTCCAGGCCCCGGCCCCGGGCGCGGACCGCGTCGTACAGGCGGTCCAGGTCGGCCAGATTGGCGACATCACCCGCCACCGCGGTGGCCACCGACGGGCCGATGGTCTCCACGGCCGCGTCCAGCGCCGTCTTGCGCCGGCCGGTGATGAACACGTGCGCACCCTCGGCTGCCAGCCGAACGGCGGTTGCCAGGCCGATGCCGGTGCTGCCACCGGTGATGACGGCGGTCTTGCCTTCGAGCTGCCCCATGTCCATGACCTCCATAACTTTCCGTACCGATCGGTACTGAACGATGCGAACGAGACCGTAGCACATCTGCACCGACCGGTACGGAAGAGGTGTGGCCACTAAGCGACCGTGAGCACGATCTTGCCTTGGATATGCCCTCGTGCGGCGCGTTCGTGTGCCGCCCGGGCATCCGCGAGTGGAAACGTGCTGTCGATCGCGACGCGGACCGTGCCGGCGTCGAGCAGGCGGCCCAGTTCAGCGAGTTGTGCGCCGTTCGAGCGGACCTGGGTGGCCGTGACGGTGACGCCCAGCTTCGCGGTCTCTTCCTCGTCGAATTCGCCGAAGAACACGGGGAACTGGGAACCGCCGCGCTTGAGTGTGCGGAGGAAGCGGCTGCTGTGAGGGCCGCCGACGGTGTCGAGAACGAGGTCGACGCCGCGTACGAGTTCCTCGGGGCGGCTCTTGGTGTAGTCGATGAACTCGTCGGCGCCGAGCTCGCTCAGGAACGATTCATGCGCGCCCGATGCCACCGCGATGACACGTGCGCCCTTCCATTTCGCCAGCTGTAGCGCCAAATGCCCCACACCGCCTGCGGCGCCGTTGATGAGCACCGTCGTGTCGGCATCGAGTGGCACCGGACGATGCTTCGCCGCCTGGAAAGGCGACGGGTGATCGTGTCCGAGCTCGATCAGGAACTGCCACGCGGTGAGCCCGGCCATGGGGGCCCCGGCGGCGTGCACGTGATCGATGCCGGCCGGCTTGAGTGCGAGGTCCGACGCGGGCGCGGCCACGTACTCGGCATATGTGCTGCCGTCGAAGCTGGGGAAGCGAAGGAGACCGAAGACTTCATCGCCGACGGAGAAGCCGTCCACATCCGCGGCGACGGCCTCGACGACGCCCGACAGGTCCGTCCCCGGGATCACGGGCAAGTCGAACTTCGGCCTCGTCTCCGGAGGCAGGTTGGACATCCCGTCGCGCAGGTACCAGTCGGGGGGATTGATGCCGGCCGCGTGCACGCGAACGAGCACCTCGCCCGGACCCGGCTCGGGAATCGGCACCTCTTCGTAGCGCAGAACGTCAGGGCCGCCGTGCTCATGGAGCCGGACCGCCCTCATCGTGTGTGTCGGCATCGTTTTCTCCTGCCCGCACTGCGGGATAGGCTTATTCGGATCAGCGATCCACATAAGTGGACCACTGATCCGAATATATGGACCACTGATCCGGATAGTCAAGAGGGGCAGATGCGGGCCGACGCCAGGAAGAACCGCGACCACCTGCTCGCAGTAGCGGGCGCCGCCATCACCGAGCAAGGCGTCGATGTGTCACTGCGCGACATCGCGCGCAGGGCCGATGTCGGGCTCGCGACGCTGCTGCGGCACTTCCCGACGCGCGAGGCGCTGCTCGAAGCCCTGCTCCACACGAGCTTCGACGAACTGACGGCAAAGGCAGGCGAGTTCGAGACGTCGAGCTCGCCCGAGGCCGCACTCGTTTCGTGGCTGCGCGACTGCGTCGCGTGGACCACCGAGTACCGGGGCGTGACCGTGCTGATGGCAGCCGCCATCGATGACCCCGAATCCGCGCTCCACGCTTCGTGCGTCACCCTGCGCGCGGCGGGCGCGCGGCTCCTCACCCGTGCCCAGGCCGCCGGCATGGCGCGGAGCGACATCGATGGCACCGATTTGTTCGCGCTGATCGCGGCGCTCGCCTGGCTCGGCGATCAACCCTCGCTGGCGCCGCGCGCCGATCACCTCTTCGATGTGGTCGCGAGCGCGATACTGACGCGCGGGGGCAGCAGCGAACCCGAGGAGGACTGCCGCGCCCGTACCTGAAATCGCCGGCGCGACAGCGCGCCCCCAAAGGGGCGCGGGGAACTGCGCGACAAGCCCGCACCGGCCCGCCCGCGGTCAGCGATTCGCATCCCTCAACCGATCAGCGTGCGGCCGCCCTCCAGCATCAGCGTCGCCCCCGTCAGATACGCCATGTCGTCGCTCACCAGCGCCGCCACCGCGCGCCCGATGTCCTCCTCCGGATCACCGAGCCGGCCCAACGGAATGTCCGCGGCGAGACGTTCGGCGTGTTCGGGGTGGGCGGTGAGATACAGCTCCGCGGCCGGGCTGAGCGCGGCCGGGCAGATGACGTTCACCCGGATCCCGTACGTGCCCCACTCCCGCGCGGCGACCCGCGTCAGACCACGGATCGCCTCCTTGGCCATCGCGTAGGACGCGAAGGTCGGATCGCCCTGGACGGCGGTCGACGAACCGAGGTTGACGACGCTGCCCCGGCTCTCCCGCAACCAGGGGAACGCGGCCTGCATCGCATGGAACGTCGCCAACGGCCCGCTGCGATAGGCGAGTTCGAGATCGTCGTACGACGTCTGCTCAAGCCGCCGCTGTACCGAGGACTGTGCGTTGTTGACGAGCACGTCCAGCGCGCCGAACTCCCCTACCGTCTCCGCCACCATGTGGTCGACGTCGGAGCGTTCGCACACGTCCCCCACGACGGTGTGTGCCCGGCCCCCGCGCCCGGCGATCTCCGCGGCCGTGTCCTTCAGCTTGCTCTCGGTGCGGCCCGTGATCACCACGGCGGCCCCCTCGGTGGCCAACGCGAGCGCGATGCCGCGGCCCACGCCCTGGCCGCCGCCGGTGACCAGCGCGACCTTCCTGTGCAGTCGCATTCACGTCTCCTTCCAGAAGGGGGCCCAGGTGGGAAAGGCGTCCGGCAGTGGTGGATCACCGGCCCCCGCCCAACTGTTGAAGCCGACGGACTGCGGGCGCTCGGTCACATCGGCCGCGTACCAGTGCTGCTCGCGGCGCCGGGAGAAGTACCACTCGCCGCCCACGCGCGCGTAGTCGTCGAGATAGCGGATCGCCATGACGATCCACCGCTCCCCCACCTCGTGCTCGGCCCGGCAGTACACCGAGCCCGTCGCGGTGTCGCGGCCGGTGAACTCGACGCGGTGACCGCAGATCTGGTGGATGGAGCGGTGGAAGCCGCGGACGAGAGGCTCGATGTAGGCACGCAGGGCCTCCCGGCCGCTGCCGTGGCGTCCCAGGTCCACGTCGGGCCGGAAGCAGCCGACCCAGGCGTCGAGGTCACGGCCGTCGACCGCGAGGGCGTAGCGGATGGGGAGTTGCTGGATGGCCAGCTGGGACTCGATGCGGTCGATACGGTCCGCCGGCCTGCTCATGGCCGGGGGTCCTTCGGGAGTCCGAGCACCTGCTCGCCGATGATGTTGCGCTGGATCTCGCTGGAACCGCCGTAGATCGTCTCCGCGAGGGAGAGCAGGAAGGACCGCTGCCGGGTGTCCAGGCCGTAGTCCTCGCCGACGATCTGCCCCGCGGGGCCCGCCAGTTCCATGGCCAGATGGCCGAGTTGCTGGTGGCGCGTGGAGGCGTACAGCTTTGCCGTGGTCGCCTGGGCGCCGGGCGTGCGGCCCGCGATCAGTTCGGCGACGGTCCGCATGTTGGTGGTGCGCATGATCCGTACGGAGATCCAGGCGTCCAGGATCCGGCGGCGCAGCATGGGGTCGTCGAGGGCGCCGCGCTCCCGGGCCAGCTCGATCAGGGCGTCGGCCTCACGCTCGTAGCTGAGCTGGAGGGGCAGCAGGGTCGTACCCCGTTCGATGCCGAGCGTGGTCATCGCCGTGCGCCAGCCGCCGCCGACCTCGCCCACGACCAGGTCGGCAGGGGTGCGTGCGGCGGAGAGGAAGACCTCGGCGAACTCGTCCTGGCCGGCCAGGTTGCGGATCGGGCGGATGTCGACGCCGGGCTGGTCGGTCGGCACCAGCAGCATGGTCAGGCCCTTGTGCCGCTGGGAATCCGGGTCGGTTCGGGCAAGGACGTAGAGCCAGTCGGCGTGGTCGCCGAAGGACATCCAGACCTTCTGCCCGTCGATCACCCACTCCTCGCCGTCGAGTCGGGCCCGGGTGCGGACGGACGCCAGGTCGGAGCCGGCGCCGGGCTCGCTGAAGCCCTGGCCCCACAGCTCCTGCACGGCGAGGATCGGCGGCAGGAAGCGCTTCTTCTGCTCCTCGCTGCCCATCGCGAGCAGCATCGGTCCGAGCAGGTCGAGGGCGCTGCAGGTGGCCCGGTAGGGGGCGTTGGCCCGCGCGTATTCGTACTCGAAGACGATCTCCTCGACGAGGCCCAGTCCCCGGCCGCCGTACTCCTTCGGCCAGCCCACGCCCAGCCAGTTCCCGGCGGACAGCTCGCGGTCCCAGGCGAGCCGCACCTCCCAGGCCGTGCCGTCGGTCGGGCCGCCCACCCCTTTGTGCTCGGCGAATTCCCCCACCAGATGCTCGGCGAGCCAGTCGCGCAGTTCGTCGCGGAAGTCGCGTACCGCGGGTCCGAAGTCCAGCTCCATGTCGTTCTCCGGGATCTCCATGTCGCTCTCCTAGATGCCGAGCCGGGCGGCCAGCAGCTCCCGGTGGTAGGCGGGCGTCCCCAGCAGCACCTCGGAACTCTTGGCCCGCTTCAGGTAGAGATGGGCGGGGTGCTCCCAGGTGAAGCCGATTCCGCCGTGCACCTGTATGCTGTCGCCCGCGACCTTGGTGAACGCCTCCGAGCAGAAGGCCTGGGCCAGGGCCGCGGCGATCGCGGTCTGCGTCTCGTCCCCGGCGTCCAGTGCCCACAGGCCGCCGTACGCCGCCGAGCGCGCCGACTCGATTTCGGTGAGCATGTCGGCGCACATGTGCTTGACGCCCTGGAAGGAGCCGATCGGCCTGCCGTACTGGACGCGGATCCTCGCGTAGGACACGGCGGTGTCCAGGGCCGCGGCGGCTCCCCCGACCTGTTCGGCGGCGAGCAGGACGGAGGCGGTGGCGAGGGTGCGGCTCAGCACCGGCCAGGCGGTGCCCTCGGTGCCGAGCAGCCGGGCGGGGGTGTCCTGGAACTCCACGCGGGCCTGTTTGCGGGTCTGGTCGAGGGTGGGGAGGAGGCTGCGGGTCAGGCCCGGGGCGTCGGCTTCGACCGCGAAGAGGCTGATGCCGGACGCGGTACGGGCGGCGACCAGGAAGAGGTCGGCGAGATGGCCGTCGGGGACGTACGTCTTGACTCCGGTGAGCCGGTTGTCGTCCCCGGCCGTGAGGCCGATGCCCGTCTCGTCCCAGCGGCCGTTCTCCTCGGTCAGCGCCAGCGTGGCCACCGTCGCGCCGGACGCGATGCCGGGCAGGAGGTCGGCGCGGGCCTGCTCGTCGTCGCAGCGCAGGAGCGCCTCGGCGGCCAGGGCCACGGTGGCGAAGTACGGCGCGCAGAGCAGGGCGCGGCCCGCCTCCTCGAAGACGATGCCGAGATCGACGTAACCGAAGCCCGAGCCGCCGTACTCCTCCGGTATGGCGAGTCCTTGCAGGCCGAGTTCGGTGGCCATGCGCCGCCAGACCAGCGCGTCGAGACCGCGCGGGTCGGCGGCGAGGCGGCGTACGGCGGCCTCGTCGGAGTGTCTGGCGAGGAACGAGCGTACGACCTTGCGCAGTTCGTCCTGCTCCTCGCTGAAGGTGAGATCCATCCCGAGCTTCCCGTCCTCGGTGTTGCC
The DNA here is from genome assembly GCF_052245395.1 of Streptomyces sp. 4N124. Lineage (NCBI taxonomy): Bacteria > Bacillati > Actinomycetota > Actinomycetes > Kitasatosporales > Streptomycetaceae > Streptomyces > Streptomyces sp. 4N124. Next base: position 310,978 of record NZ_JBQQBS010000001.1, on the reverse strand, counting down.
CGCCCAGATACAGTTAGATAATTATAGTATCCGAACTGAATACACCAGGAGCATGACGTGACGGATCCCTATGAGCAGTTCACGAGCCTGACCTTCGAGCGGCCCGCGCCCGGGGTGCTCCGGATCGTGCTCGACGCCCCCCACCTCAACGCGGTCGATCCCCGGATGCACGGCGAGCTGGCCGACATCTGGCCGGTCGTCGACCGGGACGACGACGTGCGCGCGGTCCTGGTCCAGGGCGCGGGCAAGGCCTTCTCGGCCGGCGGGACCTTCGACTCCATCGAGGCCATGACCGAGGACTACACGGTGCGTGCGCGGGTGATGCGCGAGGCGCGGGACATGGTGTACGGGGTGATCAACTGCTCCAAGCCCGTGGTGTCGGCGATCCACGGTCCCGCCGTCGGCGCCGGGCTGGTGATCGGCATGCTGGCGGACATCTCCGTGGCCGGACGCCGGGCGAAGATCGTCGACGGGCACACCCGGCTCGGCGTGGCGGCCGGCGACCATGCGGCGATCTGCTGGCCGCTGCTGTGCGGCATGGCCAAGGCCAAGTACTACCTGCTGACCTGCGAGACGCTCACCGGCGAGGAGGCCGAGCGGATCGGCCTGGTCTCCAAGTGCGTCGACGACGGGGAGGTGCACACCGAAGGGCTGCGCCTCGCGACCGCCCTGGCCGCCGGACCCGCCAGCGCGCTGAGCTGGACCAAGCGCTCCCTCAACCACTGGTACCGCACGGCGGGACCGCTCTTCGAGGCCTCCCTGGGACTTGAGTTCTTCGGCTTCGGCGGGCACGAGGTCACCGAGGGGCTCGCCGCCCACCGTGAGAAGCGCGCCCCGGACTTCGAGGGCGTGGCCGCCAAGCACCCGCTCGACCTCTGAGGAGCCCGCGATGACATCGGAGTCCACCACCATTGAAGTGCCCCTGCTCGTCCGGGGGTTGACCTTCGAGGAGATGCCCGTCGGGCAGACCTTCCGCACCGCGCGCCGCACCATCACCGAGACCGACCTGGTCAACTTCGTCACCTGGGGCGGCTTCACCGAGCCGCTCTTCTGGGACGCCTCGCACGCCGCGGACGGCGGCTACACCGGCCGGCTGGTGCCGGGCGGACTCACGTACTGCATCGCCGAGGGACTGGTGCTGCAGACGAACGTGCTGCACGGCACGGGCCTGGCGTTCCTGCACATGGAGTTGACGGTCAAGGGTCCGGTGTACGTCGGTGACACGCTGTACGCCGTCGTCGAGACGACGGACTCACGGCCGTCCAGCAAGCCGGGCCGGGGCGTGGTGACCAGCCGGATCTCCGTCCGCAACCAGCGCGACGAGGAGGTGCTCGTCTACACGCCGGTACGGCTGATCCGCGGCAGGGACTACGAGGCTCCGGCGCCCTGAGCCCTCGGCACCGCGTGGAGTCCGGTGGGCGACCCGATGGGGGCGGGGGCGAACGCTCCCCCGTGGACCCAGTCCGCGGGCATCGGCGGGCGGGGCGGCAAAGTGCGGTCGGGGACGCCCATCGCGTACAGGCGGGTGTAGCGGAGCTTCGCCTCGATGTTGTCGAGCACCGACCAGTACTCGTAGCCGCACACGTCGACTCCGCGCGACACGACCCGGGCCAGCCAGGACAGCCGGGCGCCGAGCAGCGCACGGCGCCGGGCGTCGTCGCGGCGGCCCCGGTGGTCGACGAGGTCCAGGTCGCCCATGCCGTTGTCCACGATGGACAGGGGCGGCAGGAGGTCGCCGTACAGGTCGTGCAGGGCGGCGACGGCATCGGCGAGGCCTTCGGGGAGAATCGGCCAGCCGTACGCCGTGGTCTCCACGTCGTCGAAGGGGATCAGGGCGAAACCGAGGCCGACGAGCAGCCGGTTCACCTCATTGAGGGCGCCGAGGCACTTCATCACCGGGAGCGCCCTGGGCAGGTTCTCCGGCGCGGTGACGCGGAACGGGTTGTACCAGGACAGGCTCAGCAGGTCCTGCGCGGTGGCGATGGTGTCCAGGTCACCGGGGCGTACGCAGCCGGTGGCCTCGACCGGTGAGACGTCGTCCTCGGTGACCATGTGCTCGCCGAGCAGCATCGGGTCGAGGAACATGCGGTTGGTCCAGCTCTCCAGCCGCTCCACGGCCAGGCGGTCGTACGGGTCGTCGGTGGCCGCATAGCCGCCGACGAGGGTGACCGTGGTGCCGATCCGGCCGTGCGTGCCGGTCGCCCTCAGCGCCTGGGTGGCGAGCCCGTTGGCGAGCAGGATGTGGTGGACCGCGGGCAGTCCCGCCCGGCCGATGCCACGGCTCGGGGGATACATTCCGGCCACATGGTCCGCGAGCGTGGGGCTCGCCAGGTCGGTCGAGGTGATCCAGCGGTCGACCCGGTCGCCGAAGCGGCGGCCCATCTCGGCGGCGTACTCGGCGAAGCGGTTCGCGGTGTCGCGTACGAGCCAGCCGCCGGAGGCGTCCAGCCACGGAGGCAGCGACAGATGGAGCAGGGTGAGGCTGGGCTTCAGGCCGCGCGCGAGCAGGGAGTCGAGTGCGCGGTCGCAGCGGTCGAGGGCGGTCCGGTCCCACAGACCCGGCCCTTCGGGCTGGAGCTGCGGCCAGCCCGCCACGGCCCGGTGGGTCGTCGGGGCGACACCGAGCACATGCCGGATGTCGTCGGTCCACTGCCGGAAGTGTCCGCCCTGGTCCGGCGGGGGCAGCGGGGCCGCCGCGATGGCGTCCGCGGTGGCCGTCCCCCAGTCGACACCGCGGTAGGAGTCGTACAGAAAACCATCGCTCATGGTCACCGTCCAGGCGATGAATGGTTTAGCGCATTCAACTGAATGCTCGCCGTCCGGACGCTAACACTTCGGGGAAACTACGACAATGTTTCAGCCAGATCTCTTCGAACCGGCCATGGTGATCACTTCTCAGCTCCCGTCGAGGATGAGGTCGGCCGCCCGCCAGGCCATCGCCATGATCGGTGCGTTGAGATTGCCGGACACCATCGTCGGCATGACCGAGCAGTCGACGGCCCGCAGGCCCTCGACTCCGCGCACGCGCAGCTGTGCGTCGACGGCGTCGTCCTCGGCCGGGCCCATGGCGCAGGTGCCGATGGCGTGGTAGCCGCAGCGGCCGTGCTCGAGGCCCGCGTCGATGATCTCCTGGTCCTCCCGCACCGCGGGGCCAGGCAGGGTCTCGGCCGTGATCCGCCCGGCGATCGGCGCGGTCTCGAAGAGTTCGCGCATCCTGCGGAACAGGGCGGTGCCGACCGTGCGGTCGTGGTCGGAGCCGTAGTAGTTGGCCGTGATCGTCAGGGGTGCCTCGGGGTCGGCCGAGGTGATGTGCAGGCTCCCCTCGGCGGTGGGGCGCAGGATGTAGGCGAGGCCCATCACGCCGGGCTCGCGCTCGACTACGGGCTCCTTGCCGGGGATCTCCGGGGTCAGGGAGACCGGCGCCATCAGCAACTGGGCGTCCGGGCGGTCGAGTTCGGGGCGGCTCTTGAAGAAGGCGATGACGTCGAAAGCGGGAGCGGCCAGCGGTCCACGGCGGGTGGTCAGGTACTTCACGCCGGACAGGCCCTGCCGCAGCGGGGTGCTCAGCGCCTTGTTGTAGCCGAGGTTGTCTCCCAGCCGGTACTGGACGACGAAGCAGCGATGCTCGCGCATCCTGCCGCCGATGTGCGGGCTGTCGGCCAGGACGTCGATGCCGGCCGCCTTGAGCGTCTCGGCCGGTCCGATGCCCGAGAGCTGCAGGATCTTCGGCGTGGCGATGCTGCCGGCGGAGAGGATCACCTCGCGTCGGGCGCGGACCTCGGTCTGCTGTCCCTTACTGCGGGTCCGTACGCCGACGGCCCGGCCTTTCTCGGTGACCACCGCGGTGACCAGGGTGTCGACGGCGACGGTCAGATTGGGCCGGTCTGCGACCGGGTGCAGGAAGGCCCGGGCGGCGCTGAAGCGCTGCCCGTTCTTGATGGTGGCCATGGCGTAGCCGATGCGTTCGTCGTCACTCGCGTTGAGGTCGTCGGTGCGGCGCCAGCCGAGTCCGGTCCCGGCGGCGATCACCTCCTCGCAGAGCGGTTCCGGCCGCGACGCGGTCGAGATGTGCAACGGCCCGCCCGCGCCCCGGACCTCGGAGGCGCCGAGCGCGTTGTCCTCGATCCGCTTGAAGACCGGGAGCATGGTGTCCCAGCCCCAGCCGGGGTTGCCGAGCCGCTCCAGATCGTCGTAGTCGGCCCGGTCGCCGCGGTTGTAGACCATGCCGTTGACCGAGCTCGATCCCCCGAGCGTGCGTCCCCGCACCCAGTGCTCGACCCGCCCGGTCGGGCCCACCGGCTCCACCGGGTAGTGCCAGGCGTACCGGGGGTCGCCCAGCAGCTTGCCGAATCCCTTGGGCATCTTGATCAGCGGCGTGGAGTCCCTGCCGCCCGCCTCGATCAGCAGCACCGTCGTCCCGGGGTCCGCGGACAGGCGGTTGGCGAGCACGCACCCCGCCGAACCGGCCCCCACCACGATGTAGTCGAACGCCGTCATCCGGTCTCCCACAGTGTCTGTACGCCTGACAGCACGATGCCGCATCTTCGCCGGGTTGGCCGACCGCCCCGACGAGCTCCGTCGCATCGCCGCGGATGCCCTCCGGCCCGGCAGCGCCCTACTCCCCGAAGGGCCGGAACTCGTCCTCCGGCCACCACGGATAGACGGGCGGCATGTCCTTGCTCACCCGCCCGGGGAACTCCGGCAGGCGCTTGGCGAGGAAGGACTCGATGCCCTCCGTCGGGTCCGGGCCGCCGCCGATCTGGCTCATGATCCGTGAGTCGAGACGGTGCGCGGCCATGGGGTGGGCCTCGCCGAGCATCCGCCACATCATCTGCCGCGCGAGGGCGACCGACACGGCCGAGGTGTTCTCCGCGATCTCGCGCGCGAGGGCGTACGCCGCCGGGAGCAGTTCCTCCGGCGGGTGGACGGAGCGTACGAGCCCGGCGGCCAGTGCCTCGTCGGGGCCGAAGACGCGGCCGGTGGCCACCCATTCCATGGCCCGCTGCATGCCGACCGCGCGCGGCAGGAACCAGCTCGCGGCGGACTCCGGGACGATGCCGCGGCGCGCGAAGACGAAGCCGAAATTCGCCGAGGTCGAGGCGAGGCGGATGTCCATGGGCAGGGTCATGCTGGCGCCGACACCGGCCGCCGGGCCGTTGATCGCGGCGATGACCGGCTTGGCCGAAGAGAAGATGCGCAGCGCCACCCGGCCGCCGGTGTCCCGGTGCCAGGCACCTGCCTTTCGGTGGTCGAAGGACCCACCGCCGGAGCTGACGTCGGCGCCCGCGCAGAAGCCTCGTCCGGCCCCGGTCACCACGATCACGCGCACATCGTCGTCGGCGTCGGCCGCGTCCAGGACGTCCAGCAGGTCCTGCATCATGCGCGGGTCGAAGGCGTTGAGCTTCTCGGGCCGGTTGAGCGTGACGGTGAGGATCCGGTCGGCCGATACCGCCGTTACGGTCTCGTACTCCTGCTCCGGCATACATGCCCTCCACACTCGGTTCCCAGTCAGCTTAATTAGTTATAGCATTCAACTCTACTGACTCATTAGCAAGCGGTCGACGGCGGTGGAGATGACGGATCTGGTGGTGACGGCCCGGGGACCGGTCCGGCTGGTCGAGCTGAACCGGCCCGAGCAACTCAACGCGATGAGCGAGGAGTTGCACGCGGGCCTCGCGTCGGTGTGGGAAGACGTGGCAGCGGATCCGGAAGCGCGGGTCGTCGTCCTCACCGGGCGGGGCCGGGCGTTCAGTGCGGGCGGCAACTTCGGCATCATGACCCGGGTCCAGCAGGACGCGGCCTTCCGGGAGCGGAACGTCGACGAGGCCCGCCGGATCATCACCGGCATGGTCCGCTGCCCGCTGCCGGTCATCGCGGCGGTGAACGGGCCCGCGGTGGGCCTCGGCTGCAGCCTCGCCCTGCTCAGCGACCTCGTACTGATCGCCGACGACGCCTACATCGCGGACCCGCACGTCCAGGTCGGACTCGTCGCTGGCGACGGCGGCGCGCTCGTGCTGCCGCTGCTCGTCGGGCTGACCCGCGCCAAGGAGCTGCTGTTCCTGGGCGACCGGGTGAGCGCCGAGGAGGCGGTCCGGCTGGGCATCGCCAATCGCGTCGTACCGAAGGACAAGATCCTCACGGAGGCCATGGATCTCGCCCAGCGCCTGGCCACGCTGCCCGTCAAGGCGCTGCGCGAGACGAAGCGGGCGGTGAACCTCCACCTGGAGCAGGCGATCGCCGCCGTTCTGGAACCGGCGCTGCTCGCCGAGCAGGACAGCATGACCGACCCGGAGCACATCGCGGCCGTCGAGAAGATCATCGCCGCGCGCGGCGCCCGCTGAGCGGAACAGGAGCAGGCACGTGGACTTCGCATTCAGCGAGGAGCAGGAGGAACTGCGCCGCACCGTGCGGGCGTTCCTGGCGGACACCTCACCGGAGACCGAGGTGCGGCGGCTGATGGAGACCCCCGAGGGCTTCGACCGGGCGCTGTGGCGGCGGATGGGGAGCGAGCTGGGCCTTCAGGGGCTCGCGGTCCCCGAGGAGTACGGCGGCGCCGGGTGCGGGCCGGTCGAAGTGGGCGTCGTGATGGAGGAGTTGGGCCGCTCACTGCTGTGCGCGCCGTTCCTCGCCTCGGCCGTCATGGCGACCACCACGCTGCTGCGCTGCGACGACGAGGACGCGCAGAAGCGCCTGCTGCCCGGCCTGGCTTCCGGCGAACTCGTCGGGACGCTCGCCCTGACCGAGGACTCCGCGCGGTGGGACGCCGCAGGGGTGTGTCTCACCGCGCGGGAAAAGGCGGGGAGCTGGCGCCTGAGCGGCCACAAGACCTTCGTCCTGGACGGCGCGAGTGCCGACGTCGTCCTCACCGTCGCCCGCACCGGCGGCGACGGCATCAGTGTCTTCTGCGTGGACGGTGACGCACCCGGCCTGACCCGCGCCCCCCTGACCACGATGGACACGACCCGCCGCCAGGCCCGCCTCGACTACGACGACGTACCGGCGACCCGGTTGCGTGCGCACGGCGACGACGGGTGGCGGCTGGTGTCGGAGGTGCTCGACCGGGCCGCCGTCGCCCTGGCCGCCGAGCAGGTCGGGGTGGCCGGGCAGGCGCTCGACATGGCCGTGGCGTACGCGAAGGTGCGGCACCAGTTCGGCCGGCCCATCGGTTCCTTCCAGGCGGTCAAGCACCTGCTGGCCGATGTCCTCCTGGAGGTGGAGTCGGCGCGGGCCGCCGCCCACTACGCGCTGCTCGCCGCCGACGCCGAGGACCCCGAACTGCCCGCCGTGGCAAGCCTGGCCAAGGCCTTCTGCTCCGACGCCTGTCTCCAGGCGACCGCCGAGAACATCCAGGTGCACGGCGGCATCGGCTTCACCTGGGAACACCCGGCCCACCTCTATCTGAAACGGGCCAAGACCTCACAACTGCTGTTCGGCGACCCGGCGTACCACCGGGAACGTCTCGCACAGCGCGTCATCCGAGTCCAGGGAGCGGCATGAAGGTCGACGGCAAGCTCAACGTGTGGCGCACCGCCGAGGTCGTCGAAGAGGCGCGGCACCACGAGAAGGCGGGCTACGACGGCCTGTGGGCCTCGGAGTCCAAGCACGACCCCTTCCTGCCGCTGCTGCTCGCGGCCGAGCACACCGACCTCCTGGAGATCGGCACCGCCATCGCGGTGGCCTTCGCCCGCTCCCCCATGCAGCTCGCGTACACGGCGCACGACCTCCAGACCTACGCGGACGGCCGCTTCTCCCTCGGCCTCGGCAGCCAGATCAAGCCGCACATCGAGCGGCGGTTCTCGATGCCGTGGAGCAGGCCCGCGGCCCGGATGCGCGAGTACGTGAGCGCGCTCCACGCCATATGGGCGGCCTGGAACGACGGCACGAAACTCGACTTCCGCGGCGACTTCTACACGCACACCCTGATGGCCCCCTTCTTCTCTCCGCCGCCCGCACCGGGAGGCGCGCCGAAGGTGTTCGTGGCCGCCGTCGGCGAGGCGATGACCCGGGTGGCGGGCGAAGTGGCGGACGGCCTCCTGGCCCACGGCTTCACCACCGAGCGGTATCTGCGGGAGGTCACGCTGCCGACCGCCGAAGCCGGGCTCGCCCAGTCCGGCCGCAGCCGCGAGGACTTCTCCGTCAGCCATCTCCTCCTCACCGCCACCGGCCGCACCGAGGAGGAAATGGCCCGTGCGGTGGCCGGCACCCGCCGCCAGATCGCCTTCTACGGCAGCACACCCGCCTATCGCGGCGTCCTGGAACTGCACGGCTGGGGCGACCTCGGCGACGAGCTGCACGCGCTGTCCAAGTCCACGCGCGAGGACAAGTGGGAGGCGATGGGCGGGCTGGTCGACGACGACGTCCTGCACACCTTCGCGGTGGTCGCCGAGCCGGAGCGGGTGGCGGCGGAGATCCGGCGGCGGTACGGCGCGCTGGTGGACCGGGTGTCGTTCTACACGGCGTACGAGATCGACGCCGAGGTGTGGCAGCCGATCGTGCAGGAGCTGCGCGGCAGCTGACCGGCCGGGCGCGGTGATGCGCCCGCACGCCGGAAGCACGCCCTTCACTCCGGCTCACGCCCACCGCACCCTGATCCACAGTGCCCCCGCGCGCCTCTCCGCCACCGCGATCGCTCGCCCTAGGCTGTTCGATCAGTCGCCGGCGGAAGGACCTGGTGCGCATGTCTGAGTCATCGGTGATCGCCGGATTCGGTGCGGCGCTGCCGGCGATCGCCTGCCGTCAGGAAGACGTCGTCGACCTGCTGCGGGCCAGCAGCCCGAACCAGCGGATCGCGGCACGGATCGCCGCGCACTCAGGCGTCGCGCGGCGTCACCTGGCGGTGAGCCCGCTGCTGGAGGACATCAGCGACTGGTCCACGGCCGCGCGCATGCGCCGCTATCTGCAGGAAGCTCTGCCGCTGGGCAAGGATGCCGTCGCCTCGGCCCTGGACGCCACCGGGGTGGACCCGGCCGACGTGGGCCTGCTGTGCGTGGCGTCCTCGACCGGCTACGCGGCGCCGGGCCTGGACACCCGGGTCTCCCGCGACGTGGGGATGTCACCGCACGTGGAGCGGCTCCTCGTAGGCCACATGGGCTGCTTCGCGGCGCTGCCCGCGCTGGCCGCCTGCGCCAACTACGTACGCCTCCACCGGCGCCCGGCCGTGCTGCTGAACGCGGAACTGTCGTCGCTGCATCTGCAGCCGCCCCCGTGGGACGGCGACCAGGTCGTCGTGCACGTCCTGTTCGGCGACGCGGTCACCGCCACCGTCGTCCAGCCGGACGCGCCGGCCGGGGACGGCACAGGTCTGCGGATCGTGGACATGCTGGCGCACACGGACACCGAGCACGAGGACCACATGCTGTGGACCGTAGGCGATCACGGGTTCCGGATGGGCCTGTCCCCGGAGGTGCCCGACGTCCTCGAACGCCTGGTGCCGGACGCGGTCGGCAGGCTGCTGGCGCGCCACTCGCTGAGCGTCGCCGACGTCCGCTGGTGGGCGGTGCACCCGGGCGGGCGGCGCATCATCGACGCGGTGGAAAGCGGCCTCGGCCTCACCCCCGACGCGGTCGCCGCCTCCCGGTGCGTCCTGCGCGAGTACGGCAACTGCGCCTCCGCCGGCCTGCCCCTGGTGATACGGGAACTGCAGAGCCGTACACCTCTGGCTGCCGGGCAGTACGGCCTGGCGATGGCCTTCGGCCCCGGGCTGACCTTCTACGCCGTCCTGCTCCGCGGCGTCTGATCCCGCCGCCTCCGCCTCCCCATCAACCTTCACGAAAGGTCTCGGTGACGATGCCCTCCGACGCTGACGTGCGCCTGCTCCTCGACCGTATGGCCATCGGCGACCTGCTGGTGGCCTTCGCAAGTCGCCTGGACGAGAAGGACTTCGAGGGCTACGCGGCCCTGTTCACCGAGAAGGGGACCCTGGAACTGCCCGGGGTCGTGCACCGGGGGCGCGCGGGACTCGCCGATCTGGTGGCCAGGGACCTCGGCCGCTACCACCGCACCCACCACATCAGCACGAACCATCAGATCACCGTGGACGACGACGAGGCGGCCTCCCGCTCGTACCTCCACGCCGTCCACCTGCCGGAAGAGGCCGATCCCACCCACTGGTGGTCGGTCGGCGGCTGGTACGACAACACCTATCTCCGCGAGGGCGGTCAGTGGCGCATCAGCGGTGTGCGGGTGACTCCGGTGTGGCTGGGCGGCACGGCCTTTCCCCCGCCGCCGCCCGCCGACCCCGCATGAGGGGCCGGCTCAGCCGAGCAGGTCCAGCACGGTCGTCATGGATCTGTTCTGCAGCAGATAGTCCTCGGCCTCCTGCAAATGCACCCGCCACAGCTCCTCCGCGGCCTCGGACCGCCGACCCTCCACCAGGTCGACGAGGGCGACATGGGCGCGGAAGCCCCGCCGGTTGGCCCGCACGTTCTCGGCACTGCCCGCGTCGAGATCGACATGGGACCAGTTGGCCTGGTCGATGATGTGCCGGACCATGCCGTTGAGGACGGTCAGAGTCTGGTTGCCGGCGAGTTCGACGACGAGGGCGTGGAACTCCATGTGGGCGCGGATGAACGCCGACGGATCGTCCATCAGCTGCTCGGCCTCGGCGACCGCCGACCGCAGCCGCTGCAGGTCCTGGTCCGTACGGCGCTGGGCCAGCAGCCCGGCGCAGGGCGCCTCGATCACCGTACGCGCGTCGTAGACGTCCTTCAGGGTCGTGCCCCGGTACTCCAGGACCACGCCCGCGTACCGGGCGGCCACCGTGCCCTCCGGGACCTGCACCCGCGCCCCGCCCCGGGCTCCTCGGCGCACGCTGATCAGCGCCTCCGACTCCAGCACCCGGAACGCCTCGCGCAGCGTCGGCCGCGACACGGCGAACTCCTCCATGAGCGCCGTCTCGGCGGGCAGCGCGTCTCCTTCGGCGAGTTCCCCGCGTACGATCATCCGCCGCAGCTGCGCCGCGACCAGCTCGGCCATCTTGGGTACCCGTACCGGTGTGTTCGTCACGGCGTCCATCTCCTTCGGTCACCGGTGTCCGGCACGAAGTACGGCAGGGTGATCTCCGAGGTGAGGGGGCGGAAGTCGACTCGGACCCGCATGCCGATGACGACGTTGTCGGGGTCGCCGGCGTCGACGTGGGTCAGCAGGGTGCCCCCGTCGTCGAGGTCGATCACGGCGAGCGCGAAGGGCTGGTCGAAGCCCGGGCCGGGTGCGCGGTGGACCACGGTCACCGAGTAGACGGTGCCCCGGCCCGCGCTGGGGGCGTACCGCCAGTCCTTCGCCATACACCCCGGGCAGGCGGGTTCGGGGACGAAGAAGCGCAGGTCGCAGGTGGGGCAGTACGGGACGACGAGATCGCCGCGCCGGGCCGCCTCCCAGAACGGCTTCGACAACTCCGTCGGCTGGGGCACGGGTCTGCCGGTCATCGCATCCTCCCCAGCACGCTCATCTCGTAGTGCTGCGCCCCCGACCCGGCGTTGCCCACCACGGCCAGCTCGGCGCCCTCGACCTGGTGCACGGCCGTGCCGCGCAACTGCCGTACGGCCTCGACGACTTTGAGGGTCATCTGCTGCGTCCCGTTCCACGCGTACGCCAGACAGCCGCCGTCCGGATTGACGGGGTGCTTGCCGCCGACGGCGATGGCGCCGCTCGCGGCCAGCGGACCGCCCTCGCCCTCGCCGCAGAGGCCGAGGATCTCCAACTGGCGGATGACTTCGAAGGAGTTGGGGTCGTAGAGGGAGAACACGTCGACGTCGTGAGGACTCACGCCCGCCATCGCGTAGGCGCGGGTGGCCGCGTCCCGGCCGAGCTGCCCGACGTCCCGGTGGAGTGCGGGGTTGGCGTACGCGGCCTGGTGGTACTCCATGCCGCCGCCGAGCACGGCGACGGGCGGCTGTCCGAGATCCCGGGCCCGTTCGGCGGTCGTCACCACGAGCGCCGCGCCGCCCTCCCCCACGATGCAGCAGTCCAGCAGGTGGAAGGGCGTGGCCACCATGCGGGAGGCGAGGACGTCGTCGGCGGTGTACGGGCCGCGGCCGTACATCATCGCCTCCGGGTTGGTGGTGCCGTTGTTGCGGATGGTGGCGGCGACCTCCGCGAGCTGGCGGGAGGTCGTACCGTACTCGTGCATGTGCCGGGCCGCGACGAGGGCGAACTGGGCGACGACGTAGCTGCCCCACACGTCCGCGAACTCCAGCGGCACCCCGGCGCCGACGGGTCCGGTGCCGCGGGAGACGAGCTTGCAGCCGCCGACGACGACGGTGTCCGCGTATCCGGCGCTGATGGCGGCCGCTGCCTTCAGCAGGCCTCTCGATCCCGCGTTGTCGAGCATCGAGTCGCTCGTCCACCGCAGGTCCCGGCCGAGCATCCGCGCCCAGGAGCTGCCCTCGCCGGGTACGCCGCCCGGGCCCGGCCAGTCGACCTGGGCGCCGTCCACGTCGGCCGGGGTGAGACCGGCGTCCTCGATGGCGCCGCGTACCGCTTCCAGGGCGAGGTCCATGGCGTCGCGGTGTGGGAGCGACAGGGCCTGCTCGGTGGCGTACACGCCCGCGACGACGGGCGTTCGGCCGGTCATCGCCCCGCGCCGAGCGTGTCGCCGCCCGGGTAACCGCCGCCGCCGAAGCGGGTGTCGAGGGTGTCGTAGTCCTTGGCGTAGCCGCCCGTGCGGGGCAGGGCGTCGATGAACTCGACCGTCTTCGGCTTCTTGTACGAGGCGATGCGGGACCGGCAGTGGTCGATGATCTCCTCCGCGGTGACCTCCGCCCCTTCCTGGCGGACCACGACCGCCTTGACGTCCTGCGACCAGCGCTGGTTGGGCACGCCGATCACGGCGGCCTCCTTCACGGCCGGGTGGGCTTCGATGCAGTTCTCCACCTCGGCCGGGAAGATGTTCTCGGCCGCCGACTTGAGCATGCGGGTCGTCGTGCCTAGGAAGCTGATCGTGCCGTCGGGCTCACGGCGTCCGAGGTCGGTGGTGTGCCACCAGCCGAAGCGGAAGCGCTCCTCGTTGATCTCGGGGCGGTTCCAGTAGCCGAGGTGGACGAGGTCGCCGCGGACGCAGATCTCGCCGACCTCGCACTCCGCACCCCGCTCGTCGAGGATGCGTACGGCGGTGAAGGGGCCGGGGCGTCCCGCGTTGCCGGCGCCCATGCCGCCGTAGGCGCCGGTGACGGCGAAGCCGGTGACCTCGGTCTGGCCGTAGCCGCGGCCCTCGCCGCCGCCGTTGCGGGTGAAGCGGCTGACGTCGGTGGGGACCATGCCCTCCCAGACCTGCGCGGCGACGCTGGCGCGGAGGTGCGACAGGTCGTGCCCGGCCTCGCGGTTGAGGGCGACGAGCTGGGCTGTGGTCGGGGGCATCAGGTAGGCGTGGGTGCACTTCTCGGCGGCCAGCAGTGGCAGGAGTTCCTCGGCGACCACGCGGCGGACGATCACGTTCTTGCCGCCGTGGACGAAGGCGGGGACGCCCCAGAACTGGTAGTTGCCGATGTGGAACATGGGTCCGGCGCCGAGGAAGGCGGTCTCGTGGCCGATGTCGCCCATCCAGGCGGCGCTCGTGCCCATCGCGAGCAGGTTGCGGTGGGAGAGCATGGAGCCGGACTGGCGTCCGGTGATCGCGGCGGTGTAGATGACCAGGAGGGCGGAGTCGGGGTCGACGTCGGTGTCCGGGTCGTCGGCCGATCCCGAGGCGAGGAAGTCCTCGTAGGAGCCCGCGCCCTCGGTGTCGTGGCGCAGCCACAACGCCCGCTGTCCGTCGCCGAGTTCGGCCCGCGCCTTGCCGACCGTCTCGCCGATCTCCTCGTCCTGCCAGACCACGACCTTCGGGTCGAAGTCCTGCACCGCGAACGCCATCTCGGGGGCGGCCCAGCGCCAGTAGCCGGGGCAGACCATGGCGCCGAGCTTCGCGGCGGCGCCGAGCAGTTCCCAGATGCGGAAGGAGTTCTGGCCGAGCCAGAGGATCCGGTCGCCGGGGCCGACGCCGGTCACGCTGAGCGCGTTCGCGAGCCGGTTGGTGCGTTCGTCCAACTCCGGCCAGGTCAGGCGGGTTTCACCGTCGACCAGGGCGACGGCGTCGGGGAAGGACCGGCGGTGCTCGCGGACGAGGTCACCGAAGGTCAGGCGGCGGGCGCGGGGGTCTGGGGGGAATCCCCCAGGAAAGGTCTGCACGTCGTTGCTCCCCATGCTCGGTCAGGCGCGGCCGACGCCGACGCCCTTGACGTTGATGAACTCGTCGAGCCCGGCCCGTCCGCCTTCGCGCCCGAACCCGCTGATGCCGACGCCTCCGAAGGGCGTGGTGGGCGAAGTGATCGGGTTGGGGCCGGGGTTGACGTAGACCGTCCCGGCCTTCAGGCGCGGCACCAGTCGGTTGACGCGTCCGATGTCCCGGGACTGGATGTACGCGGACAGTCCGTACTCGGTGTCGTTGGCCAGCGCGACCGCCTCGTCCTCCGTGTCGAAGGGCGTGATGGCCAGCACCGGGCCGAAGACTTCCTGCTGGGCGAGGTCGCTGCGGTTGTCGACGTCCGCGAAGACGGTCGGCGTGACGAAGTAGCCCTCGGAGTGGATGCGTTCGCCGCCGAGCACGAGCCGTCCCGCCCCGCCGGAGACCGCCTTGTCGATCACGCTCTGGACGCGGTCGCGGGCGGTGGCGTTGATGAGCGGTCCGATGTACGTCGCCGGGTTGAGCGGGTCGCCGACCGGTAGATGCGCCACGACCCCTGTCACCCGCTGGACGACCTCCTCGTAGATCGGCCGCTCGACCAGCAGCCTGGTCGGCAGCGCACAGCCCTGGCCGGTGTTGCTCATGGCGAAGGCCGCGCAGTACGGCACGACGGCGTCCAGGTCGGTGTCGGCGAAGAGGAGGTTGGCGGACTTGCCGCCGAGCTCGAACAGGACCGGCTTGAGGCTCTGGGCCGCGGTCGCCATGATGCGGCGGGCGGTGGCGGGGCCGCCGGTGAAGGAGATCTTGTCGATCCCGGGGTGCGAGACCAGGGCCTCGCCCGCGTCGCCGAGCCCGGTGACGACGTTGATGACGCCCTCCGGGATGCCGGCTTCGTGCGCGAGGTCGGCGAAGAGGAGCGCGGAGAAGGGCGTCGACTCGGCCGGTTTGATCACGACCGTGTTCCCGGCGGCGAGCGACGGCGGCACCTTCATCGCCAGCGACAGCGCGGGGGAGTTCCAGGTGATGATGTGGCCGATCACGCCGTACGGCTCGGCGATGGTGTACTCGACGTTCTCGTGCGGGCTGTAGGCCGCGCCGACCATGCCCTCGATCTTGTCGGCCCAGCCGGCGTAGTACTCGGTCCACTCGGCGACATGCGGGCCGACGTTCTCCGCCCAGCCGCCGATACAGACGCCGTTCTCCAGCGGGCAGATCGCCGCGAAGTCCTCGATGTGGTCGCGGATCAACCCGGCGAACCGGGTCAGGAGCCGACGCCGCTCGGCCGGTCGCATCCGGCCCCACACCTCGAAGGCTCCCCGGGCGGCGGCCACGGCCCGGTCCACCTCGGTGGCGCCCGCGAGCGGGACGTACGCCTGGATCAGGCCGGTCGAGGGGTTCCGGTGCTCGTACACTCCCCCGCTGCCGTCGGTGACGTCCTTGCCGCCGATGACCAGCCGCGGCCGGGGAAGGTCCCGCTCGGCCCGGACCTGGTGCAGCTTCACATCGACCGTGACCATGGATGCCTCCTGGAGCCGCCCCGACCTTACCGCTTAAATAGATAACCTATTTATCGAAGGTAATCAATGCGCGCGACGCACTCACAGCCCCAGCGAGCGCCCGATGATCTCCTGCATGATCTCCGAGGTCCCGCCGAACACCCGCTGGACCCGGCTGTCGCGCCAGATCCGGGCGATCTCGTACTCGTTGACGTAGCCATAACCGCCGAAGAGCTGCATACAGCGGTCGATGACCTCCCAGCCGGTCTCGGTGGTCCAGTACTTGGCGGCGGCGGCCTCCTCGGCGGTCAGCTCGCCCTCGTAGAGCGCCAAGATGCAGCCGTCGAGATAGACCCGGGCGGCGCCCAGCTTCGCCTTGATGTCGGCGAGTGCGAATCGGTTGGCCTGGAACTCGCCGATCGGCCGGCCGAAGGCGACCCGCGTCTTGGCGTAGTCCAGGGCGAGTTCGAAGGCCCGCTCGGCCGAGGCGAGGGCGGCGACCGCGATGGCCAGCCGCTCGGTCGGCAGGTTGCCCATCATGTGGTAGAAACCGCGCCCCTCCTGGCCGATCAGGTTCTCGGCCGGGACGCGGACCTCATGGAAGAACAGCTCGGCGGTGTCCTGTGCTTTCATGCCGACCTTGTCCAGCTTGCGCCCGCGCTCGAAGCCCTCGGTGCCGCGCTCGACGACGATCAGGCTGATGCCCTTGTGCCCGGCCTCGGGGTCGGTCTTGCAGGCGACGATGACCAGGTCGGCGAGGATGCCGTTGGTGATGAAGGTCTTCGAGCCGTCGATCACCCACTCGTCGCCGTCGCGGCGCGCGGTGGTGCGGATGCCCTTGAGGTCGGACCCGGCGGCCGGTTCGGACAGGGCGAGAGCGCAGATCGTCTCGCCGCTGGTCACGCCGGGCAGCCAACGCGCCTTCTGTTCCGTGGTGGTGAGGTGCGTCAGATACGGCGGGATGACGTCGTTCTGCAGCCCGAGCCCGATGCCGACGGACCCCGTGGCATGCATCTCCTCCGCCATGATGGCGTTGTAGCGGAAGTCCCGGATGCCCTGGCCGCCGTACTCCTCCGGGAACTGCCAGCCGATCAGCCCGGCCTTGCCCGCGGCCGTCCAGGCGGCCCGGCTCACCTGCCCGTCCCGTTCCCACTCCTGAGCGTGCGGTGCACATTCGCGCAGGTAGTAGGAGCGAGCGGTCTCCCGGAACATCTCGTGCTCAGCGGTGAAGATCGTACGGCGCATGCTCGGCTCCCCACTCACGCATCTCGCTTATTTAGCTGAAGTAGTTATACGATAGCGCTCTATCGACTGCCGGGACAGGGAGGGCGCGTGAGCGAACGGGACAAGGTGGCACTCGTCACCGGGGCGGGACGCGGTATCGGCGAGGCGATCGCCGACCGGCTCGCGGCCATCGGATGCTCGATCGCCGTCTGCGATCTGGACACGGAGGCCGCCGCCAAGGTCGCCACCGGGCTCGCCGAGCGGTACGGGGTCCGCGCCGCGGGAGTCGGCGCGGACATCTCCGACAGCGCTTCGGTCCGGGCCGCGGTGGAGCGGGTGACCGCGGAGCTGGGACCGGTGGACATCCTCGTCAACAACGCCGCCGTCGATGTCATCGCGCGCTTCACCGACAGCCGCGAGGAGGACTGGGACCGCATCATCGCGGTCAACCTCCGCGGGACGATCACCATGACGCGGGCCGTCCTCGACCCGATGATCGAGCGGGGCGGCGGGCGCGTCATCCACATCGCCTCCGACGCCGGCCGGGTCGGCTCCTCGGGAGAGGCCGTGTACTCGGCGACCAAGGGCGGAGTGATCGCCTTCGGCAAGACACTGGCCCGCGAGGTCGCCCGGCACGGCATCACCGTCAACAGCGTCTGCCCCGGCCCGACCGACACCGCGCTGCTCGGCCAAGTCGCCGAGTACAGCCAGAAGATGTACGAGGCGACCGCCCGCGCGATCCCGCTGCGCCGTATCGCGCAGCCGGCCGACATCGCCGGTGTCGTCGCCTTCCTCGCGTCCGACGACGCCGCCTATATGACCGGGCAGACGCTCTCGGTCAGCGGCGGCCTCACGATGGTCTGAGGTGGACAGCGTGCTGCGTGTCGAACTCCGCGACCGGATCGCGGTGTTGACCCTGGACCGGCCGAAGCGGCTCAACGCCATCGGCTCCGAGACGGTCGGCCTGCTGAAGGACGCCCTCACCGAGGTGCGCCACAACGACGACGTCCGGGCTCTCGTCCTGGCCGGCGAGGGGCGTGGCTTCTCGGCGGGTGCCGACATCGGTGAGATCGAGTCGTGCACGGCGCCCGGGCAGTTCCGTGCCTTCGTGGGGCGCCTGACGGAGACGTACGCGCTGCTTGAGGACTTTCCGAAGCCGTCCGTCGCGGCCGTGCACGGGTTCGCGTACGGCGGCGGACTGGAGCTGGCGCTCGCGTGTGACCTGCGGGTCGCCGAGCGGGGCGCGCTGCTCGGGCTGCCCGAGATGAAGCTCGGCGTGCTGCCGGGGGCGGGCGGTACGCAGCGGCTGCCGCGGCTGCTGCCGCCGGCCATCGCCAAGCAGATGATCCTCACCGGCGAGCCGATCGACGCCGAACGGGCCTGCGAGCTGGGCCTGGTCAACGAGGTGGCCGAACCCGGCAGTGCCCTCGCGGCGGCCGAGGCGCTCGCGAGCCGACTGGCCGCCGGTGCCCCGCTGGCGCTCGCCGCGGGCAAGCGGCTGATCGACTACGGGCTCGGCATGGATCTGGAAGCGGCGATCACGTACGAGCGCGAGAGCGTGACGGTGCTGTTCTCGACCGAGGACCGCGCCGAGGGGCTCAAGGCGTTCCGGGAGCGCCGGCCCGGTGAATTCCGCGGCCTGTAGCGGACGTTGGCGGACCTGGCGGACCTGGCGGACTTGGCGGATCTGACGAAGTGGAGGTGGGCCGTGCGGCCACTGGAGGGCATTGCCGTCGTCGAGCTGGGCATGTGGGTGGCGGCACCGGCCGCGGCCACCATGCTGTCCGACTGGGGCGCGGACGTGATCAAGGTGGAGGCGCCGACCGGCGACCCCAACCGCTACACCCTGCGCCACGTCGGTCAGGAGATCGACAGCGCGCCGCCGTTCGAGACGGACAACCGGGGCAAACGAGGGATCGTGCTGGATCTGCGGGCGGCGGACGGCAAGGCGCACCTGGAGCAACTCCTGGAGCGCGCGGACGTGTTCGTGACGAACCTCCGTCCGGGCGCCCTGGAACGGCTGGGTCTGTCCCCCGACGAGATACGGGCACGCCATCCGCGCCTGGTCGTCGGCACCTTGACCGGGTACGGCTGGACGGGCGCCGAGCGCGACCGGGCGGGTTACGACGTCTCCGCGTTCTGGGCCCGTCCCGGGATCGCCGCGATGCTCAACCCCGCCGGTGAGCCGCCGCCCGGTATCCGACCGGGCCTGGGCGACCGTACGGCCGCGGCGAACCTGGTGGCGGGCGTGCTGGCCGCGCTGCTGCGACGCGAGCGCACCGGGGAGGGCGGCGTGGTCGACGTATCGCTGCTCCGCTCGGGGACGTACGCCAACGGCAACGACCTCGCCCTGCAGAACTTCTTCGGCAAGCGCGGCCGTACCCGCCCGCGCACCGAGCACGAGTCGCCCCTCTACAACAGCTACCGGGCCGCCGACGATCGCTGGTTCTGGCTGGTCGGTCTGGAGGGCAACCGGCACTGGCCGGGTGTGCTCAAAGCGCTGGACCGTGAGGACCTGGGGGACGACGAGCGGTTCGCGACCGGTAAGGCGCGACGGGGGCACGTGCGCGAGCTGATCGCCGTGTTCGACGAGGAGTTCGCGAAGCGACCGCTGGCCGAGTGGGCGGAGCGGTTCGACGGGGAGGGCGTGTGGTGGGCGCCCGTGCAGACCTTGGCGGAGGTGGCGGCCGATCCGCAGGTGGAGGCGGTCGGCGCGTTCGTCGAACAGCCCGGCATGGGCGAGGCGCCACCACTGCGGACCGTCGCGACTCCCGTCAGCTTCTGGGGAGTTGACGACAAGCCGCGCACCGGTGCGCCGACGCTCGGCGAGCACACCGACGACATACTCGACGAGCTGGGGAGGTAGGTCATGGGCATCCTCGACGACAAGGTCGCGATCGTGACCGGAGGTGGACGGGGGCTGGGCCGTGCGCACTGCCTGGCCCTCGCGGAAGCGGGCGCCACGGTGGTGGTGAACGACCTCGGCGCGGGCGTGCACGGTGAGCAGACCGGCGACTCCCCCGCCGACGACGTCGTCACCGAGATCACCAAGCTCGGCGGACGGGCCGTCGCCAACCACGCCTCGGTCTCGGACTGGGCAGCCACCGAAGCCATGGTGGCGGACACCGTCGCGGAGTTCGGGCGGCTCGACATAGTGGTGAACAACGCGGGCATCGTGCGGGACCGCATGCTGTTCTCGATGAGCGAGGCCGAGTTCGACGCGGTGATCGCGGTGCATCTGAAGGGCACGTTCGCGCTGACCCGGCACGCGTGCGCGTACTGGCGTGAGGCGTCGAAGCGGGGGGAGCGGGTCGCCGGGCGCGTCATCAACACGACGTCGGGGACAGGGCTGTTCGGGAACGCGGGGCAGTCCAACTACGGCGCCGCGAAGGCCGGAGTCGCCGGGCTCACCGTCCTCACGGCCCTGGAGATGCGCCGGTACGGCGTCACCGCGAACGCCATCTCGCCGATCGCCGCCACCCGGATGACGGACGGACTGGCGGTCGGCGACTCCTTGCAGGCCACCGACGACTTCGACCCGCGCGATCCCGCCAACGCCTCCGGAGTCGTCGTCTACCTGGCCTCCGACAGCGCGGCCTGGCTGACCGGTCAGGTCCTGCGCATCGAGGGCAACCGGCTGAACCGCCTCCAGGGCTGGACGGTCGCGGGCGTCCACCCCAGCCGGACCGGCAAGGCCCTCACCTGCGACGAACTCCTCGAAGCCGTACCCCAGTTGTACGGCGTCGCCCCCGCTGGACGCGCCACTGGAGTGGGCCAGTGAAGGGCCAGGACGCCGCCGCGCTGGTCCTGCGTGCCACGCTCGGCCCGATGCTGATCGCCCACGGCTGGAACAAGGTCGCCGGGCCGGGCGGGCTGAAGGGGACGACGGGCTGGTTCGAGGCGCTCGGGCTGAAGCCGGCCGAGGTGCACGCCCGGATGGCGGCGGGGACCGAGATGGCGGCGGGCGCGGCCATCACGCTGGGGGCCGCCGGTCCGCTGCCCGCCGCGGCGACCGTGGGCCTGATGACGGTGGCCGCGCGGACCGATCACCGCGGCAAGGGCTTCTTCGTCTTCAAGGGCGGCTGGGAGTACGTCGGTGTCGTGGGCGGCGCGGCGGTGGCGCTGGCCGCACTCGGCAACGGCCGGTATTCGGTGGACGGGTTGCTCAGGCGCGGGCGCACGGGTGCGGGGACCGCGGTGCTGGCCGCCGGGGTCGGGGTGGCGAGCGCGGCGGCGCTTCTCGCCGTCTGCTACCGGCCGGATGCCGACAAGCCCGATGATCCCGACGAGTCAGAGCAGCAGTGAGCCAGGGAGGCGACATGGACGCGGACGACTTCTCCGCGGTGCTGTCCGAGGTCCGGCGTTTCGTCCGGGAGCGCGTCGTGCCGCTGGAGGCGGAGATCGACGAGAAGGACGAGATGCCCGCGGAGATCCGCGAGGCGGCCAAGAAGATGGGCCTGTTCGGCTTCGCGCTGCCCGAGGAGTACGGCGGGCTGGGGCTTTCGATGTACGAAGAGGCCCAGCTGATGTTCGAGTTGGGCTATACGACGCCGTCCCTGCGCTCGATGTTCGGCACCAACAACGGCATCGCCGGGCACGTTCTGATGGTCGGCGGCACCGAGGCGCAGAAGGCCCACTGGCTGCCGAGGATCGCCTCCGGCGACGTACTGGCGTCGTTCGCGCTGACCGAACCGGACGCCGGCTCCGATCCGTCGACGCTCACGACCAAGGCTCGCCTGGAGGGCGACGAGTGGGTGATCAACGGCGCCAAGCGGTACATCACCAACGCCCCGCTCGCCGACGTCTTCATGGTCTTCGCCCGCACCGACGACGAGGCCCCGCGCACCCGCGGCATCTCCACCTTCCTGGTCCCGGCCGGCACGCCCGGCCTCACCGTGGCGCCCAAGGACCACAAGATGGGCCAGTTCGGCGCCTGGACCGCGGATGTCTACTTCGACGACGTACGCGTACCGGCCGAAGCGCTCGTCGGCGGCGAGGACGGCCTGAACCGCGGCTTCGCCACGGCGATGGGCTGTATCGCGCACGGGCGGGTGCACATCTCGGCCCTGATGGTCGGGATGGCCGAGCGGCTGGTCGACGAGTCGGTCGCGTATGCGAGCACCCGCAGGCAGTCCGGAAAGCTCATCGGCTCCTTCCAGCTCATCCAGGGTCTGATCGCCGACTCCATGACCGACTACTACGCCGGGCGTGCCACGGTCCTGGAGGCGGCCCGGGGCTTCGACGCGGGGACAGACATCAAGGTCGGCCCGTCCTGTACGAAGTACTTCGCCAGCGAGATGGTGTGGCGGGTCGCCGACCGGGCGGTGCAGATCCACGGCGGCGCGGGATACATGCGCGGGGTCGCGGTCGAACGCTTCTACCGCGATGCCCGGCTGTTCCGCATCTACGAGGGCACCAGTCAGATCCAGCAGGTCATCATCGCCAAGGCGCTGCTCGGGGAGGCCGCTCGCGGCTGAGGGAGACGCTATGGGGCCGCCGGCTGTGCCGGCGGCCCCTCCGTCACGACTGACGGCGCGGTCTCAGATGCCCAACCGGTCCAGCAGCCGCTCGTGATACACCCCGGGACCGCCGAACAGCAGCTGGGAGGACTTGGCCCGCCGGAAGTACAGGTGGGCCGAGTGCTCCCAGGTGAAGCCGATGCCGCCGTGGACCTGGATGTTCTCCATCGCCGCGAACATGTACGCCCGCGAGCAGCAGGCGTGCGCAACGGCGGCGGCCACCGGGAACTCGTCCGAGCCCTCGGCGGCGAGCCGCGCGGCCTCCCGGCTCGCGGCCTCGGCGAGTTCCACCTGGACCAGCATGTCGGCGCACTTGTGCTTGACGGCCTGGAAAGAGCCGATGGGCCGGCCGAACTGGTGGCGGGTGCGGGCGTATGCGGCGCTCTCCTCCAGGCAGCGCCGCGCCCCGCCCGCCTGCTCGGCGGCGAGTCCGACGGAGGCGAGGTCCAGGACCCGGCTCACGGTCCGCTCGGCCGCGCCCTCCGCGCCGACGAGCGTCGCGGGTACGGCGTCGAGGGTGAGCCGGGCCATCGCCCGGGTGGCATCCAGCGTCTCCATGGGCTCGGCGGTCAGACCCGCGGCCGTACGGTCGACCGCGAACAGGGAAGGACCGGCGACGGTACGGGCGACGACCAGGATGAGATCGGCCGTCGTCCCGTCGATGACGAAGCTCTTGCCGCCGGTCAGCCGCCATCGGCCGTCCCCCACGGCTCGTGCGGAGACCAGCGCGGGGTCCCAGGATCCGGCGTCCTCGGCTACGGCAAGCGTCGCCGTGGTCCGTCCGTCGGCGACGCCGGGCAGATGGCGCGCGCAGGCCTCCGCGTCGCCGGACGCGAGCAGGGCCGGGACCGCGAGCACGACCGTGGCGAAGAAGGGCGCACACAGCAGGGCGCGGCCCATCTCCTCCAGGACCACACCGAGTTCGACCATCCCGAAGCCGTCACCGCCGTACTCCTCCGGGACGGTCAGCGCGGGGAGCCGCAGCTGGTCGGAGGCCTGTGCCCACACCGCCGGGTCGAAGCGCGACTCGCTCTCCATCAGCTTGCGGACGACGTCCTCGGGCGACTTGGCTTCCAGGAACTCCCGTACGGCTGCCCGCAGTTCGCGCAGTCCGCTGTCGTCGACGGTCACGACCGTGCCTCCTTGGGCAGTCCGAGGACGCGTTCCGCGAGGATGTTCTTCATGATCTCCTCGGTGCCGCCGAGGATGCGCAACGCGGGGGTGGCCAGGAGGAGTTCGGACCAGGCGTACGTGCCCCACTCGCCGGTGTCGGCGATCATCCGCGGGCCGAGGACGTCGGACGCGAAGTGGGCGGCGCGGGTGAGATTCTGACCGTACATCAGCTTGGAGACGGACCTCTCGGGGCCGGGTGTGACTCCGGAACGCAGGGCGCGCGTGGCGCGGGCGTTGAGGTAGCCGGTGGCCATGACATCCACGAGGAGTTCGGCGAGGCGGGCACGCAGGGCGCGGTCCTCCCAGGTCCAGGTGGCACGCATCAGGGCGGCCAGACGGTCCGGGGAGAGAGCGGCGCCCACGGGGCCCGCGCCCTCGCTGCCGACGGTCGCCCGCTCGTTCATCAGCGTGGTCAGGGCGACCGTCCAGCCGCCGTCGACCTCGCCGAGACGGTGGTCGTCGGGGATGCGTACGCCGGTGAGGAACACCTCGTTGAAGTCCGCGCCGCCGGTCATCTGCCGGAGCGGTCGCACCTCGACGCCGGGTGCGTCCATGGGCACCAGGAACGCCGTGATGCCGCGGTGCTTCGGCGCCTTGGGGTTCGTCCGGGTCAGGGCGAGGCCGATCTGGCTGTGCTGGGCGACGGACGTCCACACCTTCTGTCCGTCGAGCACCCAGTCTTCGCCGTCGCGTACGGCGCGGGTGGTCACGCTCGCCAGGTCGGACCCGGCGCCGGGCTCGCTGAACAGCTGGCACGCGATGGCGTCCCCGCGATACATCGCGGGCAGCCAGCGGTCCTTCAGGTGCGGTTGGGCGTGGGCGAGGATCGTCGGGCCGATCATGCCCAGGCCGACCACGCTGATGGTGCCGGTGTCGGGGACGTCGTACTCGGCCTCGATTGCGTCGTAGACGACGTCATGGATCGGAGTCAGTCCGCGACCGCCGAACTCCTCGGGGCCCGTGATCCAGCCGAAGCCGTTCTCGTAGCGGACGCGCTGCCAGTCGCGGGCCCGCTGGACGTGCTGGAGGTCTTCCTCGGGCGGGAGGCTGCTGAAGTACGCCATCGAGTCGTCGCCCTCGCCCCAGGTGAAGGCGGTGCGGTCGGGGGCCTTCGCCGCGTGGGTGTCGAGGAAGCGGCGTACCTCGGCGGTGAAGTCCTGCATGTCGTCGTCCATGTGCGCTCCAGCCCTCACGTGCTCAGGATGGTGACCGCCGACACGCCGGGGGCGCCGTACAGATGCGTGTAGCCGACGCGCGGGGTGCCGGGGATCTGCCGGGACCCTGCCGTGCCGCGCAGTTGGAGCACGATCTCGTGGATCTGGCGCAGTCCGGACGCGCCGATGGGCTCGCCGTTGCCGAGCAGACCGCCGTCGGTGTTGACGGGGAGCCGACCGCCGATCTCGGTGGCGCCCTCGGCGATGAGGCGTTCCTGGTCGCCGTCCTTGCAGAGCCCGTTCTCGGCCATGTGGATGATCTCCGAGCCGGCGTCGGTGTCCTGGAGTTGGGCGATGTCGACGTCCTCGGGGCCGATCCCCGCGCTCTCGTACGCCGCCCGGGACGCGTCCACGGTGGGGCTGGGCGTCGGCTCGCCGACCGGGAACGACGGGCTCTGCACCTCGAACGCGCCGAGGCGGCGGCTGCGGAGGGCGGTGGCGCGGACCCGGACAGGAGTCGAGGTGTACTTGTGGGCCTGGTCGGCGCGGCACAGCACGAGCGCTGCCGCGCCCTCGTCTGGGCCGCAGTACATGTACTGGCGCAGGGGGTGGTTGAGGACGGGTGAGGCCAGGATCTCCTCCACCGACAGGGGCGTACGGCGCCAGGCCTTCTCGTTGCCCGCCGCGTTGCCGAAGTTCTTCGACGCCACCCGCGCGAGCGTCTCGTGGGAGATGCCGTGGTCGTGCATATAGCGGTTGATCTTCATGCCGAAGAAGTGCGTGGTGAGGAAGAGTCCCGTCTGCCCGTACCAGGAGGGGATGCCCGCCACGGACGGGTCGGCCGCGAAGGCGCCCCGCGGGTGCTTGTCCATGCCGATGGCGATGGTGAGGTCGTGCTCGCCGGTCTCGATTGCACGTGCGGCCAGCGCCACCGCCGTACCGGCCGTCGCACAGCCGTTGAAGACGCCGCGCAGTGGTACGCCGGTCAGGCCGAGGCCACCGACGATCGCGTCCGGATTGGCGACCTCGTAGCTGCCGACGTAGCCACCCTGGATCTGCGGCCAGGTCACGCCGGCGTCGGCAAGGGCCATACGGACCGCTTCCGTGCCCATCTCCATCGCCGGCTTGCCCGGGAACCGGCCGAAGGGGTGCAGCCCCACGCCGATGATGACCGCTTCCATCAGACCTCCTCCTCGACCGGGGCGAACGCGAACGTCAGGACCTCGGTGCCGTCGTCGTCGACCCGGTAGGGCACGAGTGTCAGCCGCATGTCCTGACCGATCACGAGCTTCGCCGGGTCGGGTTCGGTGAGGCGGGCCTCGACCAGCAGCTCGCCCGGGAGTTCGACGTAGCCGACGGAGTACGGCTCGAAGGACTCCGGTCCGTCGTACGGCGGCGAGGGCGGGCGGAAGTTCTGTGTGGTGTACGTCCAGAGCGTGCCGCGGTCCGACAGCAGCCGCTCCTTGGACGCGTCGCCTCCGCAGCGCAGGCAGAACTCGGCGGCGGGGAAGGCCACTTCGCCGCACGCCGTGCACTCGGAGCCGATGAGACGGGGCTCGGTGGTGAACAGGCCCTCGGCGACCGGCTTCTGTGTCGTCATCTCAGCCCCTCCGGCTGCCGAGCGCGTCGGCGTTCGGTGCCGCCTTGGCGACCAGGTTCGGCACGACGGAGGTCAGTTCCTCCGGTGTCCAGCGGGACTCGGCGCCGGCGCTGGGCCCGTTGACCCAGCCTTCGAGCACGGTGATCCGGTTGCCGACGGCTCCGAAGACGCGGCCGGTGACCTCGCGCGAGGCGGCCGAGCCCAGCCACACCACCAGGGGCGAGATGGCCTCCGGGGTCAGGTCCTGGGTCTCGGCGGCCTGCTTCATCACCTCGATGTCCTCGGTGAGCCGGGTGAGCGCGGTCGGCGCGATGGCGTTCACCGTCACTCCGTAGCGGGCGAGTTCGGCCGCGGCGATGATGGTGAGGGCGGCGATTCCCGCCTTCGCCGAGCCGTAGTTGGACTGGCCCGGGTTGCCGAAGACACCTGAGGGCGAGGTCGTGTTGATGACCCGGGCGTCGTTGGCCTCGCCCGCCTTGGTGCGAGCGCGCCAGTGGGCTGCCGCGTGGTGCAGGGTGGCGACGGTGCCCTTGAGGTGGACGGCGATCACGCTGTCCCAGTCCTGTTCGGTCATCGACACGATCGTCCGGTCCCGCAGGATGCCGGCGTTGTTGACCAGCACGTCCAGCCCGCCGTATGTCTCCACGGCCTGGCGCACGAGTCGCTCGGCGCCGTCCCACGACGCGATGTCGTCGGTGTTGGCCACGGCCTCGCCGCCGGCCGCGGTGATCTCGTCCGCCACCGCCTGGGCGGGCCCGGTCGAGGCACCGCCTCCGTCGCGGGCGCCGCCGAGGTCGTTGACCACGACCTTGGCGCCCTGTGCGGCGAAGGCCAGCGCGTGGGCCCGGCCGATCCCGTTGCCGGCGCCGGTGACGACCACGACCCGGCCGTCGGCCACTCCTTCAGACATCTCTTCAACTCCTATGTGATGACGGCGAGTCGGCGAACAGAACGCGCGGATCCTCGCTCCCGCATCCGCAGCGGCCGGTCTCGACCCGCCCCGGCAGGCCCAGCGGGGTCTCGGGCAGCGTGGACGTGCGCCCCTCCCCCGCGGCCACGAACAGCTCCCCGTCCCGCTCGCCCACCCGCCACTCGGCCGCGTTGACATGCGCCCCCGAGCGTTCCGGGCACTCCAGCGCCAGGGCCGGTCCCACCGGCGCGATCAGGAAGGCGCCGACACCGGCCGCGCGGAGCACCGGCACCGCGGCTGGCCGGGCGAGCACGACCGATGTCGTACGGAACATCTCGCCGATGTCGGCGGTGCCGCTGAGCCCTTCCAGGGTCTCGGCGGACAGGCCGATCACCGCATGCGGTGCGAGTTCACGGTGGAAGACGGACGTACGGCGGTGGTCCCAGCCCATCGCCTCCGCGATGCCGTACGTCACCTTGAGGCCGCGCAGCGCGCCGATGACCGAGTGGCACCAGAAGCCCTCGAAGCCGGAGGTGGTGAGCAGGGCCCGCTGTCCGGCGGCGAGGCCGTGGCCGCGCAGCCGGTCGCTGACCCAGGCGGTGTCGCGGGCGAGTTCGGCCCAGGTCAGCTCGGTGTCGACGGTGCCGGTGGCCGCCGGGAAGCGTACGACGTAGGCGAGTGGGGGCCGGTCGAGGTTCCTGGCCCGGGCGAGGGTGTCGGCGCGTGCCATCAGCTCTTCACCACCCGGGGGAACTTGGCGACGCTCGGCATGGTCCGCAACAGTTCCTCCTCGGTCCGCAGATCGAGCACCGGTTTCACCCCGGTCCGCTCGCGCACGGCTTCGCTCAGCCGCCCGGCCAGGGCGTCGACATCGGCGGTGCGCTCCGGGTCGTATCCGACGCGCAGCCGCAGTTCCTCCACCTCACGGCGCTGCCGGACGATCTGGAACACCCCGGCGCCCGTCTCCGGCTGGTCCTCCACCGCCTGCCAGATGTCCCGCAGGACGACGGAGCGTCCGCGGACGAGGGTTTCGTCGCCGCGCCGGCCCGCCACCCACATCCGGGCGTGGGTACGTCCGCAGCCGCAGCGGTCCCGGGACAGCCGGACGAGGTCCTCGCTGCGGTAACGGATCAGCGGGGCGGCCCGGTTGTCGAGGTCGGTGGCGACGAGTTCGCCGAGGTCGCCCTCCACGGCGTCGGTCCACCCGTCGTCCTTCACGTCGACGCACTCGGCGAAGACCGTGTCCTCCCACAGGTGGAAGCCGTCGTGCTCCCGGCACTCCCAGGCGGTGCCGGTGTCGGCGGCGCTGGTGTACTCGTAGACCTCGATGCCCCAGTCGTTGACGATCCGCTCACGCATCTTCCGGCTGAGCGGCTGGCCGGCGCAGGAGGCGCCCTTGAGAGAGGAGAACGCCTCCTTGAGGTCCGTCTTCTCGGCCAAGTGCTCCAGCTCGACCATCTGCGGATAGATCATCTGCAGATAGGCGGGCCGGTACTTCCGCAGCGCCTCGACCACCTCGTGCATCCGGCCGATCCAGGTGTCCACCTCGATCACCACGGCGCCCAGCGCCTGGAAACCGGGGTCCATCAGGTTGCGGAAGGTGCCGGGCGGGCTCAGCACCCGGTCGCCGGGCCTGAGGCCCAGCTCCCACAGGTCCCGCACCTGCGCGGTCACCAGGGGCGGCGCGTCCTCCCAGATCTCCGCGAAGAACTCCGGGTCACCGGTGGTGCCCGAGCTGGAGGACACCGAGGTCAGCTCGTCGGGCCGGACACACAGCAGACCGCCGAAGGGGTCGCCGGTGCGGGCCCGGTGGGCGCGGATCATGTCCTTGGTGATGAAGGGGATACGGACCCGGAAGTCGTCCAGGGTCCGGATGTCCCGTGGGTGCACCCCGTGCGTGTCCCACAGCTCTCGGTAGAACGTGGAGTGCGCATAGGCGTACTCGACGAGCTCCAGGACGCGCTCTTCCTGGAGCGCGCCCAGCTGCTCGCGGGGCATGGTCTCCACCTGTGGCTCGAAGTACCTGTCACCGACCATGGCGCCTCCTCGCGTCCCGACTGCTCAGATGTTCCAGCTATCAGCGCAATCAGTCAACTAATTCGACGGAATCACTTCCGCTCCAGCAGGCCCTCGGCTTATATAGCTAACTATTAGCACTCATTCAGGCTACCCGGAGGTGCCGCAGTGAAGATCGTTGTCTGCGTGAAGCACGTGCCCGACGCGACGGCGGACCGGACCTTCACCGAGGACGGCACCACCGACCGCGACTCGGTCGACTCACTGCTGTCCGAGCTCGACGAGTACGCGGTCGAACAGGCCCTGCGGGTCGGCGAGTCGGGCGAGGACGCCGAGATCACCTACCTCACGGTGGGTCCCGACGACGCGAAGGACGCACTGCGCAAGGCACTCGCCATGGGCGGCGACTCCGCGCTGCACGTCAGTGACGAGGACATCCAGGGCAGCGACGCCTTCGGCACCTCGCTCGTCCTCGCCAAGGCGATCGAACGGCACGGCTTCGACCTGGTCGTCTGCGGGATGGCCTCCACCGACGGCGGCATGGGGGTCCTGCCCGCGCTGCTGGCCGAGCGGCTCGGCGTCCCGGCCGTCACCCACCTCGACGAGGTCACGGTGGCGGACGGCACGGTCTCCGGACGCCGGGAGGGCGAGACCGCGTCGGTGCGGGTGCACAGCGCGCTGCCGGCCGTGGTGTCGGTGACCGACCGCTGCGGCGACGCCCGCTACCCCTCCTTCAAGGGGATCATGGCGGCGAAGAAGAAGCCGCTGGAGAGCCTGGACCTGTCCGACCTCGGCATCGAGCCGGAGCAGGTCGGCCGGAGCGCCGCCCGCTCGGCCGTCGACCGCGCGGCGAAGCGTCCGCCGCGCACCCAGGGCGAGATCGTCGTCGACGAGGGAGCGGGCGGCGCCGGTCTCGCCGCGTTCCTCACCGCCAAGAAGTTCATCTGACACCGCCGAGCCGGGAGTACATCACCGTGGCTGAGATCCTCGTACTCGTCGACCACGTCGACGGAAACCTGCGCAAGCCGACCCTCGAACTGCTCACCCTGGCACGTCGGTTGGGCGAGCCGTCGGCCGTCTTCCTCGGGGCGGGCGCGGACGCCGCCACCGAGACGCTCGGCCGGTACGGCGCACAGAAGGTCTACGTCGTGGACACCCCGCCGGTCGACGAGCACCTCGTCACCCCGGCCGTCGACGCCCTCACACAGATCGCGGCGAGCGCCGAACCGGCCGCGATCCTGGTGCCGTCGACCCTGGACGGCAAGGAGACCGCCGCCCGCGTCGCGCTCCGGCTGGAGTCGGGGCTGATCACCGATGCCGTGGATGTCACCGCGGGCGAGGACGGACCGGTCACCGAGCAGTCCGTGTTCGCGGCGACGTACCAGGTCACCGCCCACGTCACCCAGGGCGTCCCGGTCATCACGGTCAAGCCGAACGCCACCGCCCCCGAGCCCGCCCCTGCCACGCCGACGGTGGAGAAGGTGGACATCGCCTTCGGTCCGGTGTCCGCCGCCGCGCAGGTCGTGGAGCGCACTCCGCGTACGCGCAGCGACCGGCCCGAGCTGACCGAGGCCGACATCGTGGTGTCCGGCGGGCGGGGCGTGAACGGGGACTTCTCCGTGGTCGAGCGGGTCGCCGACGCCCTCGGCGCGGCCGTCGGCGCCTCCCGGGCCGCGGTGGACGCCGGCTGGTACCCGCACAGCCACCAGGTCGGCCAGACCGGCACCCAGGTCTCCCCGCAGCTCTACCTCGCCGCCGGTATCTCCGGCGCGATCCAGCACCGGGCCGGCATGCAGACGTCCAAGACGATCGTCGCCGTGAACAAGGACGAGGACGCGCCGATCTTCGAGCTGGCCGACTACGGCGTGGTGGGCGATCTCTTCCAGGTGCTGCCGCAGTTGGTGGAGGAGATCGGCAAGCGCGGGGCCTGAGGCTTCCGTACAGCGGGCTGATACATCTAATGTAGCTAACTGATTCAGTCCATTGACCCGAAGGAGCGCCATGACGGAGATCCGGCGCCCGTGACCACTCCCCCGTACGCCTCATACCCGTCGTATCCGGAGGACCTGGAGCAGCCCGGGCTGGTGCGGACCGGGCGGTCGACCTTCGTCCGGCCCATCCGGCCGGAGGACGCCGATCGCCTGGTCGCCTTCGTGGGCGGTCTGTCGCGGGCGACACTGGCCTACCGCTCCCTCGGCCCGGTGGTGCGGATGCGCGACGACGTCATCCGGCGCGGCGCGCACGTCGACTACCTCAACGAGTTGGCGCTGGTCGCGCTGGCCGGGGACGAGATCGCGGGTCTGGTCCGCTACGTCCGCGACCCCGGTGAACCCGACCACGCCGAGGTCACGTTCACCATCCGGGACGACCACCAGAGCGAGGGCTTCGGCAGGCTGCTGCTGGAACACATCGCTGCCGCCGCCTGGGCCCGCGGCATCCGGGTGCTGGAGGCCGACGTCCTCGCGGACAACACCCGCATGATCAACGTGTTCCTCGGCTCCGGCTACCGGGTCGAGGCCGGGCCGCCCGGCCAGATCCTCCACTTCGACATCGCCATCGACCCGCAGGCGCATGCCGTGGCCCGGGCCGAGCGCCGCGAACACACGGCCGTACGGCGTTCCCTGCGGCCCCTGCTCGAACCCCGGTCGGTCGCGGTGATCGGCGCCAACCGCAGCCCGCTGACCATCGGCCACGAGATCGTGGCCAACCTGCTGCGCGGCGGCTTCGAGGGCGGCGTGTTCCCGGTGAATCCGCACGCCGGACAGGTCGCGGGGGTGCGGGCGTATGCGCGGGTGGGGGATCTGCCCGAGGTGCCGGATCTGGCGCTCGTCGCCGTGCGGGCGGAGGCGGTGCCCTATGTCGTACGGGAGTGCGCGGACGCCGGGGTGAAGGCGGTGGTCGTCGTGTCCACGGGCTTCGGTGAGACCGGGGCCGCCGGGCGGGCGACCGAGCTGGAGCTGGCCCGGTTCGCGCGGGCCTCCGGTATGCGGCTGGTCGGCCCGAACTGCATGGGCGTGGTCAACACGACGTCCGCGGCCCGGCTCGCGGCCACCTTCTCGCCCGCGCTGCCCGCTCCCGGCCGGGTCGCGATGTCCAGCCAGTCCGGTCCGCTGGGCCTGGCGGTGCTCGACCTCGCCCGGCGCCTGCGCCTCGGCTTCTCCGGTTTCGTGTCGGTCGGTCACGCGGTGGACGTGTCGACCAACGACCTGCTCCAGTGGTGGGACGAGGACCCCGAGACCTCGGTGATCCTGCTGCACGTCGAACACTTCGGCAATCCGCGCCGGTTCGCCCGCATCGCCCGCCAGGTCGCGCCGCGCAAGCCGATCGTCGCGGTGCATCCCGGGCACGAGGACGCGGCGGTGAGTTCCCTGTTCGCCCAGTCCGGCGCGATCCGCACGCACAGTCTCCAGGAGCTGTTCGACGTGGCGTTGCTGCTCGCCCATCAGCCTCCGCCGCCCGGCAACCGCGTCGCCGTCATCACCAACGCCGGCGGACCCGCCGCGCTGACCGCCGGCGCGTGCGCGGCGAGCGGACTGCGGGTGCCCGCGCTCGGCGAGCCCACCCGGGAGGCGCTCCGCTCGGCCCTGCCGTCCCGCGCCGATGTCGCCAACCCGATCGACCTCACCCCGATGGCCACGGCCGACCACTACCGGCAGGCGCTGGCCGCCGTACTCGCCGACGACGAAGTCGACGCCGCCATCGTGCTGTTCATGCCCCCGCTCGCCGACAAGGCCGACGAGGTGGCCTCGGCGATCCTCGATGCCGCCTCCGCCGTCCCGGACAAGCCGGTCGTGACCAGCTTCCTCGGTGATGGGGGCGTCGCGGATCTGCTGCGCCGGGACGAACTCGTCGTACCGACCTACACGTTCCCGGAATCGGCGGCGGCGTCCCTCGGGCACGCGGCGGCGTATCAGGCGTGGCGCAGTACGCCCGCCGGTGTCGTACCGGACCTGACGGGAGTCGACACGGACCGCGCGCGGTCGCTGGCCGGCGGGTGCGGCCCCGGTCCCGTGCCCGCGGATGTCGCGGTCGAGCTGCTGGACTCGTACGGCATCGCGGTGGCGGACGCCGAGAGCCGGGGCCCCGACGCGTTCGTGTCCGTCAGCGCCGATCCGGTCTTCGGGCCGGTGGTCTCCTTCGGCCTGACCGGTGACTATGCCGACCTCATGGCGGACGTGGCGTACCGCATCACTCCGCTCAGCGACCGGGACGCCCGCGAAATGGTCCGGTCGCTGCGCGCGGCGCCGCTGCTGGCGGGAGTGGATCTGGCGGCGCTGGAGGAGACCGTCCTGCGGATCTCGGCGATGGTCGAGGACCTGCCGGAGATCGAGGCACTGGAACTGCGTCCGGTGCGGCTGCTGCCGCCCGGGGACGGGGTCGCCGTCGCGCACGTGACGATCCGGCTGACCGACAACTCACCGGGAGGGAGCCCGTCATGAAGGTGGGCATCTATTTCGACCTGCGCAATCCGCCGCCGTGGCGGCAGAGTTGGTCGCGGGTGTACGGCTTCGCGCTGGAGATGTGCGAGGAGGCGGACCGGCTGGGCCTCGACTCGGTCTGGTTCTCCGAGCACCACGGCTTCGAGGATGGCTACCTTCCGCAGCCGCTCACCATGGCGGCCGCGGCAGCCGCCCGCACCCGCCGGGTCCGGCTGGGTACGGCCGTCATCCCGGCGCCGCTGCACGCGGCACCGGAGATCGCCGAACAGGCCGCCCTCGTCGACATCCTGAGCGACGGGCGGCTCGACCTCGGGCTCGGCACCGGCTACCGCGTCCCCGAGTACCGGCTCTACGGCGGCGACCTCGGCAAGCGCTACTCCACCACCGATCAGCGCGTACGCGAGATCCGCAGTCTGTGGGCCGAGTCCCTGGTCACCCCGGGTCCGGTCCAGGATCCGCTGCCGATCTGGCTCGGCTACCAGGGCCCGCAGGGCGCCCGCCGCGCCGGCCGGCTCGGCACGGGGCTGCTGTCGCTCAACCCGGCTCTGCTGTCCCCGTACCGCGACGGGCTCGCCGAGAGCGGGCACGACATCTCGACGGCCCGGATGCAGGGCTCGTTCACGACCTTCGTCACCGAGGATCCCGACGCCGACTGGCCGGTGGTCCGCAAGCATCTGTCGTACCAGTGGGACAGCTATCGCCGGTACATGGTCGAGGGAACCGACCAGCCCGTCCCCCGCCCCATCGACCCCGAGAAGTGGCGGGAGCGGGGGCTGGGCGCCACCGGGTTCGGCCAGTTCCTCTACGGCACACCGGAGGACACCGCCGCGGCCATCCGGGAGTACGTGACCGGGCTGCCCGTCGAGGGAGTGTTCCTGTGGGCGTCCCTGGCCGGGATGCCCGAAGAGATGGTGGCCCGGCAGGTCCAGCTCATTGCGGGGAAGCTGCGTCCGCTGCTTGCCGAAGTCTGATCTCCGCATGTCCGACACGAGGAGTCACGCCATGTCTGCGACGACGTCGACCGGGCCCTGGGCGGGGGCCGACTTCCAGGAACCGCCGCGTACACCGGGCGGTGTGGCACTGTGCGGGGCGTGCCGGGCCGCCGGTTCCTGCCGGCTGGGCGTGGAGCACGAGCGGCTCGACGAGGACGGGTCGGCGCGGTTCGAGCTGCACTGCCCGCGCGATCAGGAAGGCGGGCCCGACGTCGCGCACGGCGGCTGGACCGCGGCCGTCCTGGACGACTGCCTCGGCCATCTCCCCTTGCTGCACCGCGTGTTGAGCGTGACGGCGGAGCTGAGCGTCAGCTTCGTGAAGCCGGTGCCGGTGGAACGGCCACTGGAGGTACGGGCCTGGGTGGCGAAGCGCGAGGGCAGGCGCTGGTACATCGAGGGCGAGATGGTCCTGCTACCGACCCGCGCCGTCCTGGCCCGCGCGTCCGGGATCTGGGTGACACGGGACCAGGGGCACTTCGCGCGGCACAAGGAGTGGCTGGCGGGGCAGGACGCGGACGCCCAGGGGCAGTAGCGACGCTCGGGCTCAGAGCGACGCTGGGGCTCAGTACGACCGCAACCCCATGCTCCGGGCGATCCCGTTCCGCTGGATCTGGCTCGTCCCCCCGGAGATCGTCGCCACGATCGACTCCCGGTAGCGGAAGCTCATCACGCTCTCCGTGGAGAAGCCGTGTCCCGCGCAGACCTGCATGCCGAGGCGGGCCGCCGCCACATACGTCTCCGAGCCCTTCAGCTTGGCCATCGAACCCTCCCGTGTGCACGGCTTGCCCTGCGCGAGCAGCCACGCGGCGCGGTAGGCGAGCAGCCGGGCGGAGTCGATGTCGGTCTGGAGGTCGGCCATGGCGTGGGCGAGTGCCTGGAAGTTGCCGATCGGCCGTCCGAAGGCGTGCCGGGTACGGGAGTACTCCAGCATTTCGTCGAGGGTGGCCTGGGCGGCGCCCAGATAGCCGCCGGTGATGATCACCTTCTCGAGTTCGATGTTGGAGAGCATGACCTTCCAGCCCTCGTCGCGGGGGCCGACGAGGTTCTGCCTGGGCACGAGGGCGTCGTTGAAGAAGACCTCGTTGGTGCCGAGGATGTGCCGGGCCAGCGTCGGTGTCCGGCGGACCTCGACGCCGTCCGTGGTGGGGTCGACCAGCAGCAGGCTGATCCCGCCGTGCTTGGGCTCGCGGGAGCCGGTTCGGACGTACGTCGCGATCGTGGTGTCGGGCAGTCCGCCGCCCGTGCACCAGGCCTTCTGGCCGCGCACGAGGAAGTGGTCGCCATGGTCATCGGCGGTGGTGCGCAGAGCGGCGGCGTCGGAACCGCTGTCCGGCTCGCTCAGGCCCACGGCGAGCCGGTGGCGCCCGGTCATGACCTGCTCACGGATGAACGTGCGCTGGGCCTCGCTGCCCCAGCGGAACACCGTGATCCCGGGAATGAGCACACCGATGTAGCACATGGCGACATCGAAGCTGGCCCGCCCGAGCTCCTCGGCGATCAGGATCAGCTCCAGCGGCCCCCCGCCGTCGCCGCCCTCCTCCTCGGTGAACGGCAACGAGAACCAGCCGAGTTCCGCCATACCCCGGAACAGCTCCGGCGGTACGACACCCTGCTCGTCCCACTCCTTGGCCTTCTCGGCCGGGCACACATCGGCGACGAACTGCCGTGCCGTCGCGCGCAACAGGTCCTGCTCGTCGGTCAGCCCGAAGTCCACGGCCACTCCCTCGCGTGCGCTAGCAGCGCATTCATCTAACTCTTTATTCTATGTTAGCTGATATCTCGAGGTTGAGGTGCAGGCGCGCGCCGGACAGCTCACGCACTTTGTCTCTCGCGGGGAAAAAGTTCCGAGATCTTGCGTCAAAGGGGTTACGGGTACGGACCAAGCCCGCTAACTTCCCGGAACTGAAGCAGTCAGAGCTCCAACAGAGCCCACGGGCCTCTGTTTTGACGGCGCGACGGCGCGCGCCGGCACTCCCCATGGCAGGCCCTTTGCGGCCTGCCGCCACCCCCACCTCTCCGGGAGAACTCTGTGCGCACGAGACTGCTAGGACACAGACGTGTCCGTACGCTGCTCACGGCCATGGCGTGTGCCATGGGCCTGGCGCTCCCACTGAGCCCCGCCGCCGCGGCTCCCGCCCCAGCCCCGACTTCCCCCGGCGGCACAGCTCGTGCCGCGGCGGCCGAGGACTTCCAACAGGTCACCCTCGCCAAGGGCGTGGCCGAGACGGGCGAGCCCATGACCCTGGCGGTCCTGCCGGACCGCTCGGTGCTGCACACGTCGCGGGACGGCACGGTGCGCCGCACCGACGCGGCCGGCACCACCACCGTGGCGGGCACGCTCGGCGTCTACAGCCACGACGAGGAGGGCCTCCAGGGCATCGCGGTCGACCCCGGCTTCTCCTCCAACCGTTTCGTCTACCTGTACTACGCCCCCAAGCTGAGCACGCCGGGCGGCGACGCCCCGAGCGACGGGGCGGCCTCCGACTTCACCCCGTTCGACGGGGTCAATCGGCTGTCCCGGTTCGTCCTGAAGACCGACAACACCCTGGACCTCGCCGGCGAGAAGAAGATCCTCGACGTGCCCGCCTCCCGCGGCCTGTGCTGCCACGTCGGCGGAGACATCGACTTCGACGCCGCGGGCAACCTGTACCTGTCGACCGGCGACGACACCAACCCCTTCGCCTCCGACGGCTACACGCCGATCGACGAACGCGCCTCGCGCAACCCCGCGTACGACGCCCAGCGTTCCTCCGCCAACACCAACGACCTGCGCGGCAAGATCCTGCGCATCAAGGTCGACGCCGACGGCTCGTACACGATCCCGTCCGGGAACCTCTTCCCGTCCGGCACCGCGAAGACCCGGCCCGAGATCTACGCGATGGGCTTCCGCAACCCGTTCCGGATGAGCGTCGACAAGGCCACGGGCATCGTCTACGTGGGTGACTACGGCCCCGACGCGGGTACCGCCAGCGCCTCGCGCGGCCCCGGCGGACAGGTCGAGTTCAACAGGATCACCAAGGCCGGCAACTTCGGCTGGCCGTACTGCACAGGCAAAAACGACGCCTACGTCGACTTCGACTTCGCGACCGGCGCCTCGGGCTCGGCCTTCAACTGCGCGGCACCGAGGAACACCTCGCCGCGCAACACCGGCCTCACCGACCTGCCGCCCGCCCAGCCCGCCTGGATCCCCTACGACGGCAACTCCGTACCGGAGTTCGGCAACGGCTCCGAGTCCCCCATGGGCGGCCCCGTCTACCGCTACGACGCGGCGTCCACCTCGGACGTGAAGTTCCCGCAGGAGTACGACGGCGACTTCTTCGCCGGCGAGTTCGGCCGCCGCTGGATCAAGCGCATCGAAGCGAGCGGCGACGGCACCGTGCAGTCCATCAACGCCTTCCCCTGGAGCGGCACCCAGGTCATGGACATGGCCTTCGGCCCGGACGGCGCCCTCTACGTCCTCGACTACGGCACCGGCTACTTCAACGGCGACGAGAACTCCGCCCTGTACCGCATCGAGCACGTGACCGGCGGGCGTGCCCCGCTGGCACAGGCCAAGGCGAACGTCACCTCCGGCAAGGCACCCCTGGCCGTCTCCTTCTCCTCGGCCGGCAGCTCCGACCCCGAGGGGGGCACCCTGGCCTACGCGTGGACATTCGGCGACGGCGCCACCTCCACCGCGGCCGACCCGTCCCACACCTACACGGCCAACGGCCAGTACACCGCCACGCTGAAGGTCACCGACCCCACCGGCAAGTCGGCCACCGCCTCCGTGCAGATCACCGTCGGCAACACCGCTCCGACGGTGCGGATCGACACGCCCTCCGACGGCCGGATCTACGACTTCGGCGCCGCCATCCCGTTCAAGGTGACGGTCACCGACCCGGAGGACGGCGCGATCGACTGCTCCAAGGTGAAGGTCAACTTCATCGTCGGCCACGACAGTCACGGGCACCCGCAGACCTCGGCCACCGGCTGCACCGGCACCCTGCAGACGCTGGCGGACGGCGAACACGACCCCAACGCCAACATATTCGGCGTCCTCGACGCCGAGTACACCGACAAGGGCGCGAACGGCCAGCCCGCGCTCACCACGCACGACCAGCGGATCACCCAGCCCAGCCACCGACAGGCCGAGCACTACGGCGACTCGTCCGGTGTGTCGGTCATCAACCACACCCCCGCGCACGGCGGCAAGACGGTCGGCGACATCCACAACGGCGACTGGATATCCTTCACGCCGTACACGCTCGACAACGCCGCGAACTTCACCGCCCGCGTGTCCTCGGCGGGCACCGGCGGCACCATCGAGGTACGCACCGGCTCCCCGACCGGCACCCTGCTCGGCACGGCCACCGCACCGGTCACCGGCGACTGGGAGACCTTCCAGGACGTCACGGCGTCGCTGGTCAACCAGCCGACCGGGTCGACCACCCTCTACCTCGTCTTCAAGGGCGGCAGCGGCGCGCTGTTCGACGTGGACGAGTTCTCCTTCACCACCACCGGCGGCACCCGTTCCGGTGAGGTGCGGGGCGTCAACGGCAAGTGCCTGGACATCGACAACGCGGGCACCGCCGACGGCACCAAAATCCAGCTCTACACCTGCAACACCAGCGCCGCACAGCGCTGGACCGTCGCCGACGACGGCACCCTCAAGGCACTCGGCAAGTGCCTGGACATCGACAACGCAGGCACCGCCGACGGCACCAAAATCCAGCTCTACACCTGCAACAACTCCGGCGCGCAGAAGTGGGCAGCCCAAGCCGACGGCACCCTCCGCAACCCCCAGTCCGGCAAATGCCTCGACGCCTCCGGCGACACCTGGAACGACGGAACCCCGGTCCACCTCTGGACCTGCCACACCGGCCCCAACCAGAAGTGGACCCTGCCGTGACAAGGAGGCGACGCACGATGCGTACC
Source organism: Streptomyces sp. 4N124 (assembly GCF_052245395.1). Classification (NCBI taxonomy): domain Bacteria; kingdom Bacillati; phylum Actinomycetota; class Actinomycetes; order Kitasatosporales; family Streptomycetaceae; genus Streptomyces; species Streptomyces sp. 4N124. Next base: position 271,383 of record NZ_JBQQBS010000001.1, on the reverse strand, counting down.
CCGCTCAAAGCGCTCATCGGCCTGTTCACCGGCGCCGCGCTCTGCATGACCCCCCAGGTCGCAGCCCTGCCCGGCGCCACACCGGCCGCGCTCACCGCCCCGCGCGACGCGGCACCGGCGGCAGCCGACCCGGCGTACAGGATCCTCGTCTTCTCCCGGACGGCGGGCTTCCGCCACTCCTCGATCGACGAGGGCATCACGGCACTGCGCGACCTCGGCGCGGCGAACAACTTCACCGTCGACGCGACCGAGGACCCGCAGACCTTCACCACGGCCAACCTGGCCCAGTACCGGGCCGTCGTCTTCCTGTCGACCACGGGCGACGTACTCGGCAACGCCCAGCAGACGGCCTTCGAGCAGTACCTCGGCTCGGGCGGCGGGTACGTCGGCATCCACGCCGCAGCCGACACCGAGTACGACTGGCCCTTCTACGAGGGACTGGCCGGCGCCTACTTCCAGTCCCACCCCGCCATCCAGCCCGCCACCGTCAAGGTCGAGGACCGGGCGCACGACGCCACCGCGCACCTGGGCCGCACCTGGCAGCGCACCGACGAGTGGTACAACTACCGCACCAACCCCCGCACCACGGCCCACGTACTGGCCTCACTGGACGAGTCCAGCTACTCCGGCGGCACCATGTCCGGCGACCACCCGATCGCCTGGTGCAAGGACTACGCCGGTGGCCGGGCCTTCTACACCGGCGGCGGCCACACCGAGGAGTCCTACGCCGACCCGGCCTTCCGACGGCACCTGCTCGGCGGCGTCCGCTGGGCCGCCGGCACCACCCAGGCCGACTGCCGCCCGGAGACCGGCTACACGTCCCTGTTCGACGGCACCGGCACGACCGGCTGGAAGCAGGCCGGGCCCGGCGGCTTCACCCTGGCCGACGGCACCCTCACCTCGCAGGGCGGCCTTGGCATGCTCTGGTACAACGCCCGGGAGTTCACCGGCGACTACTCCCTCAAGCTGGACTGGAAGGCGAGCGGCGACGACAACTCCGGTGTCCTCGTGGGCTTTCCGGCATCCGACGACCCGTGGTCGGCGGTGAACAACGGCTACGAGATCCAGATCGACGCCACCGACACCACGGACCGCACGACCGGAGCCGTGTACGGGTTCCAGTCCGCCGACATCCCCGCCCGGGACGCCGCGCTGAACCCACCAGGCGAGTGGAACACCTACGAGATCCGAGTCACCGGGGAGCGACTGGAGATCTTCCTGAACGGCCGGAAGATCAACGACTTCACCAACACCGACCCGGCGCGCAGCCTGAAGCAGGGCCACATCGGCCTCCAGAACCACGGCGACGGCGATGAGGTGGCCTTCCGCAACGTCCGCATCAAGCAGGCCGGGACCTCGCCCGGCCCGCGTTCCGGTGAGGTGCGGGGCGTCAACGGCAAGTGCCTGGACATCGACAACGCGGGCACCGCCGACGGCACCAAAATCCAGCTCTACACCTGCAACACCAGCGCCGCACAGCGCTGGACCGTCGCCGACGACGGCACCCTCAAGGCACTCGGCAAGTGCCTGGACATCGACAACGCAGGCACCGCCGACGGCACCAAAATCCAGCTGTACACCTGCAACAACTCCGGCGCGCAGAAGTGGGCAGCCCAAGCCGACGGCACCGTCCGCAACCCCCAGTCCGGCAAATGCCTCGACGCCTCCGGCGACACCTGGAACGACGGAACCCTGGTCCACCTCTGGACCTGCCACACCGGCCCCAACCAGAAGTGGACCCTGCCGTGACAAGGAGGCGACGCACGATGCGTACCCCGCTCAAAGCCCTCATCGGCCTGTTCACCGGCGCCACGCTCTGCATGACTCCCCAGGTCGCGGCCCTGCCCGGCGCCGTAGCGGTGCCCGAGTACTCCACCGCCGAGGCCGGCAACCCCTTCGTCGACGGCTGGTACGCGGACCCCGACATCCAGATCTACGACGGCAAGTACTGGGTCTTTCCCACGGCGTCGAAGCCCTACGCCGAGCAGACCTACCTCGACGCGTTCTCCTCGACCGACCTTGTCCACTGGACCAAGCACAGCAACGTCCTGACGACCGAGAACGTCTCCTGGGCCAAGTACGCGGTGTGGGCGCCGGCGCCGGTCCAACGCGGCGGCAAGTACTACCTGTACTTCGCCGCGAACGACATCCAGAACAACTCCGACCTCGGCGGCATCGGCGTGGCCGTCGCCGACCGCCCCGAAGGGCCCTACAAGGACGCCCTCGGCAAGCCACTGATCTCGCAGTTCCACAACGGGGCCCAGCCGATCGACCAGGACGTGTTCATCGACGACGACGGCCAGGCGTACATGTACTACGGAGGCTGGCACCACTCCAACGTCGTCAAGCTCAACCCGGACATGACCAGCCTGGGCACCTTCGAGGACGGATCGACCTACAAGGAGATCACGCCGGAGAACTACACCGAGGGCTCCTACATGTTCAAACGGAACGGCAAGTACTACCTGATGTGGTCGGAGGGCGGCTGGACCGGCCCCGACTACTCGGTGTCGTACGCCATGTCCGACTCGCCGACGGGGCCCTTCCGGAGGATCGACAAGGTGCTCGCCCAGGATCCGGCGGTCGCCAAGGGCTCGGGCCACAACTCCGTCGTCAACGTGCCGGGTACCGACATCTGGTACATCTTCTACCACCGCCGCCCGCTCAGCGAGAGCGACGGCAACCACCGTCAACTGGCCTACGACCGCATGTACTTCAACCCCGACGGCACGATCCGGCGCATCGCGATGCAGGTGAAGGACAACTTCGCCGACGGCAACGCGCTGGGCTGGAAGACGTACGGCGGGACCTGGTCGGTCGGCGACGGGCGGTACCGCGTGGGCCGCAGCCTGGGCGGCAAGTCCCTCCTCGACACCAATTTCGCGGACTTCACGTACGACGCCGACGTCACGGTGGCCTCGGGGCGCGGGGACGCCGGGCTTACGTTCCGGGTGAGCAGGCCCTCGGTCGGCTTGGACAGCTACTCGGGCTATTACGCGGGCATCAGCCCGAGCGGCAAGGTGCTCCTGGGCCGGGCGAACGACTCCTGGACCGAACTGGGCACCGCCCGGACATCCGTCGCACCGGGCTCGACACACCGGATCCGGGTCACCGCCGCCGGCTCGTCGATCAAGGTGTACGTCGACGACATGACGAAGCCCAAGATCTCCGTCACCGACGACACCTACCGCAGCGGTGCGAACGGCGTCCGGGTCTTCGACTCCGCCGCCTCCTTCGACAACGTGGCCATAGGGCCGGCCCGGTGACACTGGACGGGGCGTGGAGGTGGGGGTCGGGAAAACGCGTCAGTTGCCCGCCGTGGGAGCCTGTGGGCCGTAGCGAATGACGCGGGTCGGGACAGTGATGCGGCGGGAGGCGGGCGGTTCGCCATCCCGGTGGCTCAGGCGGTCGATCAGCAGGCGTGCGGCCTGCCGGCCGATCTCGTCGGCGTCGTACGAGACGAGTGTCAGTGGGAGGCCGAGGACGTCGGAGAGCTCGAAATCGTCGAAGCCTGCCAGGGGAAGTGTGATCCCAGCTTTGTAGAGGGCTCGGATCGCGCCTTGGCTGATGCGGTTGTTCGTGCAGAACAGCGCGGTAGGGCCCGCGGGCCGGCTGAGGATTTCCAGCGCCGCTCGCTCGGCCGTCGCGGCGTCGACGAGACCTTGGCAGATGAGGGCGTTGTCGGGCTCGACGCCGGCCTCCTCGTGGGCTGCCCAGAACCCACGCAGCCGTTCAGCCCCCGTATACAGAGCCGGCGGGTTGCCGAGGAAGGCGATGCGGGTGTGCCCTTCGGCAAGCAGGCACGCGGTGGCCTCGCGGGCACCGTGAAAGTCCTCGACCAGCACGCAGTCGGTGTCGAGGCCGGCCGGCGGCCGTGCGGCGAGGACGACGGGGACATGACGCATGGCGCCGGCCAAGTGCTGCTGCCGGCTTCCGGCGGGGACGACGATCAACCCTTCGACCTGGTGATCGATGAGGCCGTCGATCAGGCCGGGCTCCCGCTCCACTTGTTCGGCGGTGTTGCTGAGCATCATCCGCAAGCCGTGTTCGGTGGCGACTTCCTGGACGCCGAGCGCGAGACGCGAGTAGAAGGGGTTGGCGAGGTTGGTGACGACAAGACCGATCATCCCGGTGCCGCCGAGCCGCAGGCTGCGCGCGGTCTCGTTGCGGCGGTAGCCGAGCCGGTCCACCGCGGCGAAGACGCGTTCGCGCGTGGCTTCGGACACGCCGGGGTCATTCTTGAGTACCCGGGAGACGGTCATGGCACTGACCTGCGCGAGTCTCCCGACGTCATGCATGGTCGGCCCGCCACCTCGGCGACCAGTCATGCTCCTTCACCTTCCTCTGCCTGCGAAGGCGTCCCAGACCTGGGGTCGGCCCTCATGGAGCACTCTGTGTGCCCTGTGCCCAGTGGGCGGCCCCGATCAGCGGCGCCTCCGCGGGCTGCCTGGCCGCCAGGACGCGCGGAGCGGGCTCGGCGGCCTGAGCCAGCCCGGTCGAGAGCGCAGGGTGAATCAGGTCCCACGACTGGGCCATAGACCCGCCGATGACCACCGCAGTGGCCTGGAAACGGGCGATCCACGGGGCCAGGGCCTGACCCAGGGCGTCGAAAGCGTAGCGGAAGGCCTCCGAAGCCGCGGTATCGCCCTGCCTGGCCAGCGCGGCAATCTCGTGGACGTCCGGGAGGACGCGATCGTCCGGGAGGGACGCGAGGCGGGCGTAGTGCGCGCGGATGGCACGGCGCGAGACCAGATCCTCCAGCGGGACGTGCTGCACGGTCAGACGGTGCACATGTCCGCCGGGAGGCACCTGAGGGCCGTCGTGCACGGGTAGGCCCTTGCGCAGGAACGAGGAGCCCACGCCCGTCCCCAGGGTCAGGCACACCGCACGCTCGTGCCCAGCGGCGGCGCCGGCGCGGTATTCGCCGAGGGCGAAGGCGTCGGCGTCGTTGAGGAAGCACAGTCGCTCAGCCCGGTGGACCAGCCGCTGACGCAGACCGGCCCCGACATCGACGCCGGACAGTGACTCGAACTTCCCGATACCCGTGAACCGGCCTATCCCATTGTCGTAGTCGAAGGGGCCCGGCATGGCCACGCCCCAGCACAGCCGGTGCCCCGGAGGCAGTTCCAGGGCGGCCAGGGCGATGGCGTCGAGGATGCCGGCGGCCGGGGCGTGCGAGCCCAAGGGCCTGCGGATCACTGAGGAAGAGATGGGGCGGTTGGCCGCAGGGTCGACGAGGGCAGCGGTGACGTGCGTTCCGCCGATGTCGAGAACGGGGATCGGCGCATGGGCCCGCTCGGCGACGGCACTGGTCACGGCTCAACCACCAGAGCCTTCACGAGGTGCACCTCGGCGTCGCCCACCGAACGGATGCGGTAGGAGCCCACCGCGGCGGGCACGGTGATGGTCTCCGCGAAGGCCAGGAAGTGGGTGCGTCCGTCACTGGTCTCGATGACGGCGCCCTGGCCCGAGGCGAGGTTGAGGATGTGGAAGCGGCCGGCTGTGTCGTCGACGATGCCGTAGGCCGGGGCTACGACCAGGCGGTGCACTGCGTAGAACATCTCTGGCAGGGCGCCGATGACTTCCTCACGCCAGCCCTCGCCCGCGCGCAGCGTACGAGGCTGCTGGATCAGGTCTTTCGTCACGTCCTCCCCTCGCCGGGCGGTGTCCAGATTGGCGAATCCGTGTTCGTAGGGCAAGGGCCGGGATGCACCGGTGGCGTCCTTGCGGAGCCAGTCGTAGAAGCGCAGGGAGTACAGATACGGCGTCGCGCTCACCTCCAGCACCAGATTGCCCGCGCCGGAGGCGTGCGGGGTGCCGGCGGGGATCATGAACAGCTGGCCCACCGTGGCCGGATGGGTCTGGATGTGGTCCTCGACGGGCAGCGGGGTGCCGTGGGTGATGGCGTCCTCCACCTGGCGGCGCATGGCGTCGACGTCCGCATGGTCGGTGAGACCGAGCAGCACCTGGGCGCCCGCCTCGCTGTCCGTGACGTAGTAGGTCTCGTGCTGGGTGTACGGCCAGCCGAACACCTCCCGCATGTACTGCTCCCGCGGATGGCAGTGCAGGGACAGGTTGCCGCCCTGCATCGTGTCGAGGTAGTCGAACCTGATCGGGAAGGAGGTGCCGAACCGGCGGTGCACCTCCTGGCCGAGCAGGTCCGTCGGGTGCAGGACGCACAGCAGTTGGAAGGGGACCTCGACCTGCGCCCCGCCCTCTTCGCCGACAAGGACTCCCGCCTCGGGAGCGATCAGCTCGTAGCCGAGAGCGGTGTTGCCTGCCTGCGGGGTGAAGCCCAGTTCACTTGCCGCCCACTGGCCTCCCCACGGGGTGGAGTTGAAGTACGGGCGGGTGCGCACCGGCCCGCGGGCCAAGTGAGCCAGGGTGCTGCGCAGCGCGGTGCCGTCCAGCGAGGTGGGCGATGCCGGGTCCTGCATGTCGATCCACCGCTCGATCCGGCCGGCGTACGCGTCGCGGTGCCGGTCCAGGACGGGCCAGTCGGTGTAGAACAGCCGCACCAGATCACCAGGTTCGCCGAAGCGGCCCAGGTTGACGCCTACCGGCAGATGCCCGTGTGCCACGGCGGCCTCGGCGTACCGTTTCGGCAGGTCCGCGTACCACAGCACGTCCGACCCGAACAGCGCCGCGCCCGGCCCGAACACCACCAACACGCCGTCGTTCAGGGGCCTTTCAGCCTGCGGAATGGAGTCGAACAGGTCGGCGACCTGCGCCTGGGACAGCGGGGTGAAGAACGGGTCGTCGGCAGGGACGGGGCGTGCGGTGATCCGCTCGGCAGCTGACGGCGCACAGTGGCTGCGCACGTCCAGCAACTCCACCTCACGGCCCGCGGAGCGCAGGGCCGTCGTCAAGCCGTCGGCCAGCGCACCCCAGTCCAGCGCTGAAGGACCGTCCACCGTCAGAACGAGCGGGCCGGGCGGCAGTGTGGCGACGGCAGCCGGCCAGCCTGCGGTCACCTGCCCGTCGACAGGGGCGTAGCTGGGGTGGGGGTCGTACGCACGAGAGGCGGAATGCACTTCTTCTCCTCGCTAGGCTCCGTCATCTCAGTTAACGATAACAGTGCGCGACGAGAACGATCCACTCTTTCTCCCGGGTCGCTTCTTCATCCAAGTCGCGCTCTACCTGCTGTTATTTCCAGGAAGCGCCACGGCAGCAACATCACATGGTGACGAACCCTTGCTACCGCTGGAATGTTGTCGTTAACTTCCAGGGTCAGATCCGGCCATGCCAGGTGGCCCGTTCGGTGAAGGTGATCAATGACAGCATCGGGTACGCCCCGCCGCGCAGCCGCGCCGCTCGCTCGGCGTCGCTTCCTCGCCGGGATGACCGCAGGTGCGGTCACCCTCGCCGTACAGGGCTGCGCTCGCGGGGCAAGCACTTCCCCGCAGCCAGGGACGACGAGCATCGCCAACGACAACGCCACTTGGGACGAGGGGTATCGCTCGGCCGGGCGCGAACTGGAGAAGATCACCGGGTATGCGTTGCGGCCGCTGTCGAATCCCTCGGTGACCTCGTATCAGCAGGTCGTGCAGATGACCCTGCAGACCTCGAAGGCCACCGACATGGTCAAGTGGGCCTCGGGCTATCAGCTCAAACGTCTGGCCCGCGCGGGCGGACTCACAGACCTGTCGGGCGTCTGGGCGCAGTACGCGGCCAGGGGGTGGGTGCGCGACGCGACCCGGGAGACGATGTCGTACGACGGGAAGGTCTACGGCGTCCCGCTGTACGAGTCGTACTACGTGCTGTTCTACAGCAAGCCCGTGTTCCAGAAGCTGGGGCTGTCCGCCCCGTCCAGCTGGGCTGAACTGCTGCACTGCGCCGAGGTTCTCAAGCGGAACAAGATCACGCCGTTCCTGGCCAGCCAGGTCGGGGGCTGGCCCGCGATCGAGTGGTTCCAGGAGCTGGTCACCAAGGTCGACCCGCGTTTCTACCAGAAGCTGGTGGCGGGCGAGGCCTCCTATCTCGACGACGCGGCGCGCCAAGCGATGGACATCTGGCACGACTTCATGCGCAAGGGCTGGATGACATCGCCCGACTTCGACCAGGCCCGCGGCCCCGGCGCGCTGAAGGCCGGCACGGTGGGCATGTTCCTGCACGGCACATGGCAGGCGCAGGGAATGAGCGCCGTCGGCATGAAACCGGGCGTCGACTACGGCGCCTTCATTCTTCCCACGGTGCGGCCCTCCGCCCCCAAGAGTGTGATCACCGAGTCGGGTGTCTTCGCGGTGCCCGCCCGCGCTTCGTCGCTCGCCCCGGCCATGAAGAACGTCGGAGCCTGGCTCGACCCGTCGGTCCAGCGGGTGTGGAGCGATTTTCTGCAGGACAGCTCCGCCAACCCGACGGTGCGTTCGAGCAACCCGGTCGTGGCGGAGCTGCAGCGGGACATCGCCCGGGAGCGCCGGCTCCCGCTGATCAGGTACTGGGAAGCCAGCCCCCCGAGCCTCATCCAGGGCAACTCCAACGACCTGGGCGGCTTCATGGCCGGGCAGACCTCCCCGGCCACCACGCTGCGCCGGATGCAGGAGCGCGCACAAGACGAATGGGCCGCCTGGAGGCGTGACGAAGCATGAGCACTTTCTCGACCGACCAACGCACTGCCGCCACCGGCGGCGGACTCCCCATAACGCCCTCACCCGGCAGTGCACCGCCTTCGGCCACGACGCACACGTGGCGCAAGAGGCGTGAGCGCCTGACGGCCGGGACGTTCATGGCTCCGGCCGTACTCCTGGTCACCGCCTTCCTGCTCGCCCCGTTCGTCTGGACCGTCTACCGAAGCTTCTTCAGCGACACCCGGACCTCGTCCCTCAGCTGGTTCGACAACTACTCACTGTTCGCTTCCGACCCGGCGTTGTCCCGCTCCATCCAGAACACTCTGATGTGGGTGGTGGGCACAGTCCTGCTCCCCTTCGCGCTGGGACTTGCCATCGCCTGCATGACCAACGCCACCCGCTGGTCGCGTCTGGCCCGGCTGTGCGTCGTGCTTCCCTATGCGCTCTCGGGTTCCGCGGTGGCAGTGGTCTGGAACTTCATGCTCACGACCGACGGCGCCGTCAACCAGGTGCTGACCTCGCTGAATCTGGACTCACTCGCCCAGGGATGGCTGCTGACCTGGCCGGGCAACACCGTCGTGATGATCCTCGCCAACGCCTGGCAGGCCACCGGCGTGGCAGTCATCCTCTTCCTGGTCGGCCTGCAGTCCATCCCGCCGGAGACCGTGGAGGCCGGCGCCCTGGACGGCGCGGGGAGCTGGCAGCAGTTCCGCCACATCGTGCTGCCTCAGCTCCGGCCTGTCTCGATCATCGTGATCGGCATGAGTCTCGTCAACGGCCTCAAGTCGTTCGACCTGATCTGGGTGCTCACCCAAGGGGGCCCCGGCCGTGCCACGGAGACCCTTGCGGTGTCCATGTACAACGAGACCTTCCTGGAACTGCGGCCTGGTGCGGGAGCGGCGATCGCAGTCGTTCTCACCGTGATCGTGCTGGCGGCTTCCTGGCTCTATCTGCGCCGTCAGCTCGACGTGAAAGGCGAATAACCCATGTCTCTGGGCCGAGTTCTGCGCAATGGCACCGTCGTGGTGCTCGCCGTGCTGTGGCTGGTTCCGACCTGGCTCCTGGTGGTCAACGCGCTGGTTCCAGCCGAGAGTTACTCGGGCAGTCCGCACTGGCTGCCGGAGAGTTTCGGACTGTTCGACAACATGTCCCAGGCCTGGGACAAGGCCCAACTCGGCCCGGCGCTCGGCAACAGTCTGCTGTACGCCGTTGTCAGCGCGCTGGCCGCTGTCGGGGTGGCTACGTGCGCCGCCTTCGCCACCATCATCATGCCCGTGAAGCGGCAGGTGCTGTGGTTCTGGGTGATCTACTCAGGCACGCTGCTGCCTCTGCAGGTCTTCATCCGGCCGCTGTTCCTCTCCTACGCGGAGACTTCCCTCTACGACACCCAGACCGGGCTCGTTCTGATCTACACGGCCATCGCGATTCCCTTCGCGTTCTTCGTCATGCGCAACTACGCCCTCACGCTGCCGCGGGAAGTCGTGGAAGCCGCGCGCGTGGACGGTGCTTCCTGGTGGCGGCTGTTCTGGCAGATCCACGTCCCGCTGAGCAAATCCGCCATGATCGCCGTGTTCGTGTTCCAGTTCGTGGCCGTCTGGAACGACCTGATGTTCGGCATCACGCTCACCACGAGCCGCAACATCCGGCCCATCATGGCCGCGCTCGCCGATCTCCAGGGCAACTACTCCAACGTCGGGCCCCCGGTCGTGCTGGCCGGCGCCCTCCTCGTCTCCCTGCCGACCCTGGTGCTGTTCTTCTCCGCCCAGCGCTTCTTCATCAGCAGCCTCAAGATCCACCGCTGACCCCCGCACGCTTCCTTCCAGCCACGAAGGGCAACCATGCTGAGATCGCTGCTCCGCCGTGCCACCGTGACCGCCGCCTGCGCAGGCCTGCTGTGGAGTGCCGTCCCCGCGCACGCCCAGCCCACTCCTCCCACACGCCCTCGCCCCGTGTCCTCCGCCGTGTGGGCCGACCGTGCCACCAACGCCTACGACGCCCTGCAGACCCACCTGTACGAGGGCGCCGACAACCACGGCCTGTACCTGGAACGCACGCCCCGGCAGCCCACGGACCGGGAGCACTCCTACCTGTGGCCGCTGCGCGAGGCTGCCGCAGCAACCGTGGACATGCAGCGCCTCCCGGGCACCGGCCCGGCCTACCGCCCGGACGCGGCCGAGCGCTTCGACACCGTTGAGCTCTACTTCGCGCCCGGCGCCCGACCGGGCTACCAGTCCTACCTGCCGGCCCCGCTGGGAACGGGCGGTGACGTGTACTACGACGACAACGCCGTGGTCGCGCTGAGCCAACTCGACCAGTACGAGAGCACCGGCGACCCCAAGTTCCTGAACCGGGCCGAGCAGGTCGTGCCCATCGTCGCCCGCGCCTGGGACGGCGACCCCGCCAAGCCCTGCCCCGGCGGCATGGACTGGTTCGACTCCCCCAACAACAACGTCCGCGCCACCAATGTCACGGCCCTGTCCGCCCAGCTCGCCGCCAGGCTCTACGAGCACACCCGCAAGCGCGCCTACCTCGACAAGGCCGAGCAGTGGTACGGCTGGGTGTACTCGTGCATGCGGAAGGAACCGGGCCTGTACGCCAACGACCGCGGCGACGACGGCAGCACGAACCCGACCCTGTGGACCTACAACTCAGGCTCCATGATCGGCACGGCTACCGCCCTCTACCGCGGCACCGGCAACGCCGACTACCTGAACAAGGCCGTCGAGGACGCCCGCGGCTCCCTGGCGTACTGGACCCAGGGCAGCCGCCTGCACGATCAGCCGGCCATCTTCAACGCCTTCTACTTCAAGGACCTGCTCGCCCTGGACGCCGTACGCCCCAACCCCGCCTACCGGCAGGCCATGAGCACCTACGCGGACAGCACGTACGCCACCAACCGGAACGCCGCGACCGGGCTGTTCCACTTCCAGCCGTCGGGCGGCGGGGACTACGACCCCAGGATTCCGGCCGAAACCCTCGAACAGTCCGCCATGATCCAGATCTTCGCCACTCTGGCCCGCACCAGACGCTGAGACCAGCATCCGCAGTCGGCTGACCGACCCAAAAAGGACACCAACGCACCATGCCCAAGGCACCATTGACCCGGCCCTCCTGGTGGGACTCCGACATCGCGCGCGACATCCTGCGTGACCGCGTGGTCACCACCAGCGCCGGCATCGGCGACGTGCAGGTGCAGCTGTCGGGCGAGCCCTTGCTGCGTCGCGACGGCAAGGGTGGACTGCTCCAGTCCATCCGACTGCGCCTGCGCCGCCGCGGCGCGGACTCGCACGACGCTCTGCCGCGCATCACCCGGGCCCGGGTCACCACGAGCGGGGGCACTGCGGTCACCTGCGAAATCCTCCCCGGTCCCGGCTCCGACACCCGCATCCTGGTGCCGGAAGTGGACGCACCGACACCCTTGTTGATCGAGCTGCCCGACCTGGAAGAAGGCACCCGGTTCGACTTCGAGGCGCGCCCGCAGCGTCACTGGACGCTCCACCTGGTGCAGCACTCCCACCTCGACATCGGCTACACCGACCCCCAGGGGCGGGTGATGGCCGAGCACCGCGCCTACCTCGACTCGCTGCTCGAGCTGTGCCACGACACCGACGACTGGCCGGAACCCGCCCGGTTCCGGTGGGCCGTTGAGGGCTTCCACTCCTTCCAGGACTGGCAGTCCAACCGCCCTCGCCGCCAGGTCGACCGGTTCCTCGACCGGGTGCGCGAAGGCCGCATCGAACTCACGGCGATGCCGTTCAACCTCCATACGGAGACCTGCTCCACCGACGAACTGCACGAACTCATGCGCCCCGTGCTGGAATTGCGCGACCGGCACGGCATCGACATCCGCACAGCCATGCAGACCGACGTGCCCGGCCAAGTGGTCGGCCTGCCCGACGTCCTGGCGGGCAACGGCATCCGCTACCTCTCCGTGGCGCACAACTGGGCCGGGCGCGCCGTACCGCACCTCGTCGGCGGGGAACACCTGCCACGGCTCTTCCGCTGGCAGGCACCCAGCGGCAACAGCATCCTGGTCTGGCGCACGGACACACCGCACGGACTGGCGTACATGGAGGGCTCGATTCTGGGTTTCGACGAGTCCTACGACCACGTCGACGACCTCCTGCCCGCCTACCTCAGCGCGCTGGCCGAGTTCCCCTACCCGCACGAAGGCCGCGGGATCCCGGGCTTCCCCATTCTCGATCACGGCGTCACATCCGACCCGTATCCCTGGGACGTGCTGCACCTGCGTGTGCTGGGCAAGTTCGCGGACAACGGCCCGCCCCGGCGGATCATCTCCGACACTGTGCGCCGTTGGAACGAGCAGTGGGCGTTCCCGCAGCTGCGGGCCTCCCGGAACCAGGACTTCTTCGAGGACGCCGAAAAACGTGTCGGGGACCGGCTGGAGACCTACCAGGGCGACTGGAGCGACTGGTGGGTCGACGGGGTCGGTGCGGGGGCCGTCCCGCTCGCAGCCACGCGCCGCGGCCAGGCAGCCCTCACCGAAGCGCAGACCGTGGCTGGTTACGCTCAGTTGATGGGCGTGCCCGGCAGCCCGGTCATCACCGAGACCGCGCCGGCCGTCTACCGTTCGGCCTCCCTGTTCAACGAACACACCTGGGGCGCCGGCGACCCCTGGACCCACGGCGATCACGGACACGGCTCCGGCGAAAAGCAGTGGCACTGGAAGTACTCCCAGGCCCTGCGCGCCCACGACGACGCGGAGACCCTGCTGGACTCCGCCGCCGCGCTGCTCGGCGAAGCCTTCGCACCCCCCGCAGGCGCTCTGGCTTCCTACTACATCGTGAACACCTGCAGCTGGCCCCGTACGGAGACGGCACGGCTGTTCCTGCCCGAGAGCACCGTGGCCCTGAGCGAGGCAGTGCAGGTTCTCGATGCCCGCACCGGCACGTCCTTGCCCTTTACGGAGGAAGCCCAGAGCAACGACCGCCACCGGGCAGCCGGCCGGTTCCTGCATGTGCCCCTCACTGACGTGCCGGCCTGCGGAGCCGTACGCCTGGACATCCTCCCCGGTGCCACTTCCTCCACGGAAAACGGTGACAGCACCGACCTGCCTGCGGATCCGACCGTCCTGGAGAACCATCACCTACGCGTCACTGTTGATCTGAGCCAGGCCTGCATCGGCTCCATCCTCGACAAGCACACCGGGCGCGAACTCGTCCGGCAGGACGCCGTCATCGGCTTCAACGGCTACGTGTACGACGAGTACGCCACTGCCGGGGCGTTCAATCACCAGTCCAGCAAGACCGTCGCCGACGACTCGATGCACCTGCTCGCCTCGCGCCACACGGCACCACCCGCAGCACTCGTCGAACGTCGCGTCGACGCCACCGGCCACACGCTCGTCTATGAATGCGCCCCGGCCGGCACGCGCCGACTCCGCGTGACGGTGCGCCTCCCCCACGACGCGGCTCGCATCGACATAGAGAACCGCATCGACAAAACCGCGACGCTGACCAAGGAGAGTGCGTTCTTCGCCTTCCCCTTCGCCCTGGAAGATCCCGCCATACGCATGGAAGCGACAGGCGGCGTCACGGGTACCGGACTTGCGACCGTGCCAGGGTCCGCCACCCACATGCGAGCCGTCCGGCGCTGGATCAGTCTGAGCGACGGCCGCCACCACGCCGCGCTGGCCACAGCCGACGCGCCCCTCGTCCAGCTCGGCGGGATCGCGATGCCTTACGTGCCCTATCCGCAGTCGTTGCCGCAAGAGGAACCGGCCACCGTTTTCTCCTGGGTGCACAACAACATCTGGGACACGAATTTCCCCGCTCAGCAGGCCTTTGATCACGCCTTTCGCTACAGCGTCGGCTTCGCCGCCGCCGAGGGGACTTCCAGTGCCGCACACACCTCCGGCGGGCTCGGCGAGCAACTGGCCATGCGCACCGCGGCCGTCACGAGCCACCCGCTCGTAGCGGTCCGCGCCCGCGCCGAGGCTCAGCCGAAGCCACCGGCGCAGACGCAGTTCCTGACCGTGGAGGATCCCCGCGTACGTCTCGTGGGCCTGACCGTCCCGAGCGAAGGAAGCCTCATGATCCGCCTGCAGTCCATCGCCGATGTCCCGGTCACCTGCCGTCTGAGCACCCCGTTCCCCTTGACCCAGGCTTTCCGCACGAACTACCTCGGCCTGGTTCCCAGCGAACTCGACCCGGAACCGGATGGCGTCATCTCGGTCGATGTGCCGGCATTCGGAACGGCAGCAGTCACCCTCCAGTTGCGCCAAGACGAAGCTGACGCGCCCGCCCCCTGAGTCAGGTCTGCTGCTCGTACTGGAGGTTGGCATACCGTTGGGCGGCGATGTCCTCCCGGGTGCCCACGATCAGGTTCATAGTGGGGACATCGTCGTCAATCGCCTGCCCGGCTATTTGTGCGAGGAGCACGAGGTCGTCCTCGTCCGGTGCCATGTCCCAAGGGTCGGAGAACCCGCCAATCTGAACGCAGATCAGATGCCGGGTTCCGCCGGAGGCCTTATCCAGGACGGCGTCCGCGAAACGGTCCAGTACTTCCTTCTGTCCGTCGCTGTCCGCAAATGAGCTGGTCTCCGGGGCTTCTCGCCAGTCGGGGTCGAGGGTCAGTCCGGTCACGGGATACAGCGTGCGTGGTTCATAGACTTTCACCTGCCAGTCCTCACCGTCGAGTTCATACGCCGCGGCTCGCTCCGTGGTCTGTACTCCGGCGGGGACATGGAATACCGCGGACCCCTCCGGCGGGTACTCGATCTCGGTGAAGAACAACAAGTGTCCACCGGCGGGCAGTTCGATGTCCAAAACATTGCGGGGCAGGGCCGCGCAGTCGATGGTCAGCACGAGAGGCTTTCTCCTCTCGGGCCAGCCCACCCCGTTCGGCAATGAGGGAAGCCCGCCCGTGCGGGCGGCCGGCCGAGCGTTCTCCCGCTGGGCGGGGGGTAGTTCCTCGTGCAGCACCAGATAGAGACACGGGCGGGAGTGCCCCATCATCTCCTGTGCGACAGCGCCGGGGACGCCGTACTCGTTTGCCATCTCGTGAACGAGCCGTTCGTCGATCGAAGTCATGCCCGGGATCCTGCCACGGGCCACTGACAAGCGTGCCGGAGCGCATCAACTGTGAACGCACGCATATCAAGTGGCATCACTGAAGTATGTGCATCCTGGCCCGATAACTGGTTGAGTCGATATGCAGTTCTTGACACGGCATCGTGAGAAAAGGCCCAAAAACGCAATGAACGTGACGACGCGTCAAAATCCTCGTGGTAGCCACGAAGACGCGTCCATACCCGCGAAACACAGTCAGAAAATGTTCTGGAGACACACCTGATGAAGCTCGCCAAGCGTCTCATTCTCACCACCACGGCTCTAGCCGCCGTAACCGCCGGCACGCTCTTGAGTGCGACGGTCGGCCAGGCCACACCCTCGCAGCCCGCCCGCACCGGCGTCGAGATTCCCGCCGCCCTGAAAGTCCCCGACGGCAACCGCCTCTCCGGCGTTTTCTCCGCCGAAGGCGTCCAGACCTACACGTGCACCGACGGCGCCTGGAAGCTGCTGGAGCCCGCCGCCACCCTCTCGGCCAAGAACGACCGCTCCCAGCGCCCGGTTGCCCTCCACTCTCGCGGCCCCGTTTGGGTGTCCACGGTGGACGGCAGCGCCGTCACCGCCGCCGCCGTCGCCACCTCCCCCAAGACCGGCACCATCCCCGAACTCCTCCTGAAGTCCACCGCCACCCGCGGCACCGGGGCCTTCGCCGACGTCTCCTACATCCAGCGCCTCAATACCCGCGGCGGCGTCGCCCCCACCACCGCCTGCACCGGTACCGACCAGGTCAGCGTCCCCTACTCCGCCACCTACACCTTCTACAAGCCCGCCAACTGACGCAGCAGGCAGCACGGCTGTGGCCCCTGGACCATCTTGAGGGGCCACAGCAGCCGTGCAGTGCCGATCACCGTCGCATTGTCGGGCGGGTAGGTCCAGAGACCAATGGTCCGTGTCCTTTGGGGACGACCGAGCGAGCGTACTCGGTGGGCGTTTGGCCGTAGTGTTTCTTGAAGGTGCGGATGAAGTGGCTGCTGTCGGCGAACTGCCAGTGGGCGGCCAGCTCCGAGACGCTCCACCGGCCGGATGACGCGGTGAGGGCGAGCCGGGCTTCTTCCAGCCGCCGGTGGCGGATGTAGGCGGTCACCGACTCCCCCACCGTGGCGAATGCCCGCTGCAGGGTGCGTACCGAGACGTTCAGCTCGCGCGCCAGCATCGTCGGGGACAACTCGGGATCGGCGAGATGGCTGTCGACGAGGTCCTTCGCGGCCCGGGAGAGTGCGGGAGCCAGCTGTGGTTCCACGTCGTCGAAGCGACGCACCGCCACCGCCTTCGCCAGTTCGATCAGGGCGCTGTGGGCTGCGTGCACACCGGCCGGGCCAAGCTCGGTCGTTGTCGCGTGGATCATGTTCGTGTGGGCCGTCAGCAGGCGCACTTCGGCCGAGTCCGCCGGCCCGGTGATGATCCGGTTGCCGAGCAGGGGTCTGAGCATCGCGGAGGGCAGGAAAAGGAATTGGGCCGTGGTGTGCGGTGCCGTCTCGAAGGGATACTGGCGCTCGAAGTGCCGGAGGAGGAACTGTCCGGCCGATACGGTGTGCTCGCCGCGATCGTGCGGGCGGCCCAACGTCCATGCACCGCGCCGCACCACGTACATCCGCACCAGATCCTCAACGCCGCCTGGAGTGTCCGTGGTCCGGGTGGCCGACGCGCCGTGGAGATTACCGATCGCCGCGTCGTGCACCCTGGCGACGCGTCCCTTGAGCCGGAAGTCGGCGATCGTGGCCGGGTTGAAGGTCGGCACCATGAAGACATCGCCGATCTGCGTCTGCCATCCACGACGGAAGGCGTCGAATCCTCGCGGTGCGGCACCTGGGACCGTGGAATCCATGACGAACGCCCCGCGCGATCCGTCGGTCTCCGATCCAGTGCTGTCCATCTCCGGTCGATCCACCTCGTGTTCGCTGTTCCGACACCTTCTCCGGCGCACATGTTCTGTGCGGACGCCGCTGTGGTTCAAGCGCCTGCCGTGCCGGCCTTCCTAGGCTACGGCGGGCAGGCGCAAGCTCCTGCGGTTCTGGGCTCGGTGATACGAAAGACGAGACACTCGTGAAGCAACGGACAGTGCGGAACCGGGCACCGTCGAGCAGATCTAGGCGTACAGATACTTGTGATAGATCACGAAGTCGCAAGGGGTGGCCAGGCTGGGAGCCAGCTCCGGGTACGACTCCTCGATCGAACCTGTGCGGACCACCCGGTAGCCGATGCGTCCGTACCAGTCGGCCAGGAACTCCTTGGCAGGGTGCGACCAGGTGCGCGGAACGAGCAACTCCAGCTGCATGACGTCGAGTCCGGCTTCCCGACCGTACTGTTCGGCGAACCGCACCAGTTCTCGGCCGATTCCTGTGCCACGCCGCTTGGGCGCAGCAGCCAGCATGCCGAACTCACAGACATTGGCGGCGAGTTGTTGGATCCGGACGCAGCCGACGACCTCCTCGCGCAGCCGCGCCACGGTGATCTCCTCCGCTTGGGTGAGCGACGCGACCTCCTGGCGGCTGGTCCGCGTTGTGCCAGGGGCCCACAAGCCTTCCTCGGCCACTTCGTAGACCTCGTTGATCAGCGCGGTCACCGCTGACATGAGATCGAAGTCTTCGGCGTGGGCCGGAGAGAGAGTTTCGATGCGGAGTGTCTCGTCGTCGGTCACCGATGTGCCTTTCATGATCGGGCTTCTCAACGTCCACTGACGAGTCAACCAGCGGTCGGCCGGGAGGCACATGCTCCCGTGATACTCGTCCATACGCATGCGTGCGCCGGCAGTTCAGCCTGGGATCAGCAGGAGTTTCCCGGTGGTCGTGCGCGACTCGATGTCCGCGTGGGCCTTCGCGGCCTCGGCCAGCGGGTAGCGGCCGCCGATCCGGACGATCAGCTCGCCCTTCTCGACGAGCGCGTACAACTCGGCCGTGCGCGCCTTGAGTTCCTCGGGTGTGCGGATGTAGTCCTCGGTCACGCCGTAGGTGAGGCGGGTGCTGCGGGGGATGTCGTTCATCGCGATGGTCGGCACGTCACCGATCAGCGGCCCGTAGAACACCATCGTGCCGTGTGTGCGAAGCACCTGGAGCGATGCGGCGAACGTGGTCGCGCCCGCACCGTCGAACACCACGTGCACGCCCTCCCCGTCGGTCAGGTCGCGCACCGGCTCGACGAACGCGTCACCGGAGGAGACCAGGACGTGATCGGCACCCGCGTCGGTGGCATACCTGGCCTTCTCCGGTCGCGACACCAGACCGATCACGGTGCCGCCGCGGGCCTTGATGACCTGAGTGAGCATCACGCCGACCCCGCCGGCGGCCGCGTGCACGAGTGCGATGTCCCCCGGTCGCACCGGGTGTGACACGGTCGCGAAGTGCTGCGCGGTCAGGCCCTGCAAGAGCACGGCTGCGGCCGTCTCGTCGTCGACGGCGTCGGGCACCGCGACGACACCGCTCGCCGGGACCACGATCTGCTCGGCGTAGCTGCCGTGGCTGTTGATCGTCAACCACGCGACACGGTCACCCGGGGCGAACCCGTGCACGCCCTCGCCCGTCTCCGCCACCACGCCGACGCCTTCCGCGCCCGGCACCTCGGCCAGGGCCTGTCTGCGGATGGCGGTGTCGAAGAAGTTCACACCCGCCACGCGCACGTCCACCAGAACTTCCCCCGGGCCCGGACGAGGTGCCGACCGCTCACGCAGCCGCAGCACTTCCGGTCCCCCTGCTTCACTGACAACTATCGCTTTCATGCGGCCGAAGGTAGGCACCAGAAAATGTACCTGCAAGTACACTTTGGGCGGTGACCACGAGGAAAGGCGCCGCCACCCGCCTGCGCATCGTCGAAGCCGCCGCAGCCGAAATCCGGGAACGCGGCACGAACGCCACCACGCTTGACGACGTGGGCCGGCGCAGCGGCACCGGCAAGGGGCAGATGTTCTATTACTTCCCCGAAGGCCGGGAACAACTTCTGCTCGCGGTCGCCGAACATGAAGCCGAGCGTGTCTTCGACGACCAGCAGCCCTACCTGAGCGAACTCACCTCGCGCGCGGCCTGGGAGGCGTGGCGCGACCTCATCGTCGAGCAGTACCGCGACCAAGGGCTGCACTGCCCGCTCGGGGTGCTGATCGCCGACGTGGGCCGGTACAGCCCGGCCGCGCAGGCCGTCACGGCGCAGCTGGTGCGACGGTGGCAAGAGTGCGTCCGCGCCGGCATCGAGGCCACACAAACAGCCGGCGAAGCCAACCCGACGCTCGACCCCGACCGCACCGCCGCAGCTGTGATCGCCGCCGTCCAAGGCGGCGTCACCGTCCTGCTCTCCACCGGCTCCGCAGAGCACCTCGAGGCCGGGCTGAACCTCTGCCTCGACCACCTGTTGTCGTAGACGCACGATCAACGGTGGCTGGACGATCACCTCCCGCTCGCCCACGTTCAAGCGGTGCTCAGGGGAAGCGCAAGGTGAGGGCGAGCCCGCCCTCGGCGCCCGGGTGCGCAGTGAGCGTGGCGTGGTGGGCCTCGGCGATGGAAGCGGCGATGGACAGTCCCAGGCCGTGACCGGTAGCGGCGGTGCGGTCCCCGTCGAGGCGCCGAAAGGGCTCGAACAGTTCGGGGATCCGTTCGGCGGGCACGTGGGGGCCTGTGTTGGTCACCGTCACGGCGCGGGCATCGAGACGTCCGCGGACGTGGCCGCCGGGGTGGTTGTACTGGATGGCGTTACGCATCAGGTTCGTCAGCAGGTGGCGCAGCAGGACAGGGTCACCGGGGACAGCCAGCGGGGTGTCGGCGTCGAGGTCGACGTGTACGCCGTTCTCGGCTGCCTGCGGGGCGAGTTCGGCGGTCACGAGCCGGGCGGTGGCTGCGAGGTCGACACTTTCCGTCGCTTCCAGGCCGCGGTCGCTGCGGGCCAGCAGAAGCAGGGCGTTGATCAGCTGTTCGGCCTCGCGGTTGGCGGTGAGCAGGTCCTCGCGAACGCCGACGAGGCCGTCGGGCAGGGGATCGGCGAGGCCGACCTGGAGGCTGGTGCGCTGGACCGCGAGGGGAGTCTTGAGTTCGTGGGAGGCGTTGGCGACGAAGCGGCGTTGACTCTCGAAGGACTTCTCGAGCCGGTCGAGCATGGTGTCGAAGGTGTCGGCGAGGCGGTGGAGTTCGTCGTCGGGGCCGGTGAGCGCGAGGCGCTGGTGCAGGTTCTGTTCGCTGATGCGGCGGGCGGCTTCGGTCATGGAGGCGACGGGACGCAGGGCCCGTCCGGCCAGCCACCAGCCGAGCAGTCCGGCAAGGAACGCCGTGATCAGGAGTCCGACGGCGGACCAGAGCACCATCTGGCGCAGCGCGGTGTCCTGGACGGCCTGCACGGTCTGGTCGACCTTCTGGATCATGGCGACGTCGCTCAGGGCCGCGGGTGCGTGATCCGGGCGAGTGGGGTACGCGGGCTCGAAGGGCGTCGCAGGACCACTCGGCGCATCGCCGTGCGGCGCATCGCCATAGCTGACCGCCATCCCCTCGACCTGCTGATCCGTTCCGTAGCGCGCGAGCAGCACCACGAAAGCCAGCAGGGCGATGCCGGCGAGCAGGAAGAGCCCGCAGAACGCGGCGGCCAGGCGGGCGCGGAAGGGCAGCCTGCTCAGCAGTGCCCGCGGACTCAGTCGCACAGCCGGTATCCCTCTCCCTTGTCGGCGACGATCAGGCCGGGGTCGCCGAGTTTGCCGCGCAGCCGACTGACCGCGGCGCGGACCGCGCTGGTACGCGGGTCGAGGTGCTCGTCCCAGACGGTGCGGACGAGCTCGTCGTGCGGCACCGGCGCTCCACCGGCGCTCAGAAGCAGGCGCAGGACCGCGAACTCCTTCACGGTCAGCTCCAGCGGGCGGCCGTCCACGGACACCTCGCGCCGCGTCTCATCCAGGGTGATGCGCCCGAAGCGCAGCACGGCGGGGGGCGGCTTCGGCGCGCGGCGGCTCAGCGCCCGTACGCGGGCGACGAGTTCGGCGAAGTCGAAGGGCTTGGCGAGGTAGTCGTCCGCGCCGAGCGTCGTGAGGCCGTAGATCTTGTCCGTGAGCTCGCCGGCCGCGGTCAGCATCAGAATCCGCGGCGGGTCGGCGAGTTCACGCAGCCGCCTGCACACCTCGTCACCGCTCATGACCGGGAGGTCGCGGTCGAGGAGCAACACGTCGTAGGCGGTGAGCAGGCACATCCGCTCGGCCTCCGCCCCGGTGGCGGCGATGTCGACCGCCATCGCCAGCCGGCGAAGGCCAGTGGCGATGGTGCGGGCGAGAACGCGGTGATCCTCGGCTACCAGGACTCTCATGTCCACATGAAACCAAGGTCATGGTTCAGCCGGATAAGGACGCGGAGCGGTGTGCTCCAAGCCTGTCGGCGCTGTACGGGCCGGACCGGCCTTATGCCGCCGTAACACCCTTATCCCGCTGCAAACAGCAGGCTGCTTCTGTCTGGGCATGAACTTCGTCAAGCGCGCCGGGATGAGCCTGGGTGCCAGAAGATCCAGGACCGCCGCCTTGCTGGCGATCTTCGTCGTCATCTGCACCCTGCTCCTCGCCGGCTTCCTGCTGCAGGCCGCCGCCGCCCGCCAGGAGGCCGACGCGCAGCGCGCCATCGGCGTCGACGTCACCGTCAAGCAGAAGGGCCTCACCCCGGCCCTCGCCGACCGGCTCGGCGCCTCGGACCTGGTGCACCGCTACAACCCGGAGCTTCGGGTACGGGCCGGGGCGCGCGGCTTCACACCACTGGCGTCGAATGCGCCGAGGCCGGGCGGCACCGGATCCGAGGAGAAGGAACAGGGCCCGCTGGCCGTGAACGGCGTCCGTGACTCGGGCATGCTGCTGCCCTTTTCGTACGGCTCGACGAAGATCACGGCGGGCCGCGGCATCACCCCCGAGGACGCGGACCGCGACGTCGCCATGATCGAGCAGCGCCTGGCCGACGAGAACCACCTCAAGGTCGGCGACACTCTGCAGGTGCGGTCGTCGGACGGCAAGCGCACGGTACCGCTGACGGTCCTCGGCATCTTCCAGGACCCGATGCAGGATCCGACGAACTGGATACCTCCGCACGAACTGCCCGGCAACGCGCTGTACGTACCGGTGAGCACGGCCCAGAAAGTCGGAACCGGCAGCGAGACGGTCAGCGAGGCGGTGTTCAAGATCGGTTCGCCGGGCCAGGCCAAGCAGCTGCACGCCGAGACCGAGCGACTCCTCGGCAAGGGCAGGTTCGACTTCCGTGTCAACGACAAGGCGTACCGGGACCAGGTCCGCCCCATCCAGCGGGTCGGCACGTTCGCGGGACTGATCGTCTGGGTGATCGCCCTGGCCGGAGCGCTGATCCTCGGCCTCATCGTGACACTGCAGATCCGCGAGCGGCGCGCTGAGCTCGGGGTGCTGCTCTCGATGGGCGAGAAGAAGTGGAAGCTCATCGGCCAGCACGCCGTGGAAGTGGCGGCCGTGGCCCTGCCCGCCGTCGCGATCGCCGCTCTGGCCGGCTCGCTCGCCGGACAGTCCGCGGGTGACGCGCTCCTCGGCGGCCAGAGCGGCAAGCCGGTCGCGTCGGCCGGTGCGCCGGATGCCGAGATCGCTCCGCCCATGGTGCGCGTCGAACCCTCCACCGTCGGCAAGGTGGCCGGCATCGGGCTCGGGATCTCCCTGGTCGCCACGGTCATCCCGGGCATCGGGATCCTCCGTCTGCACCCCCGCTCCATCCTCGCCGACACCGAGTAGCCGGCCACCGACACCGCATGGACCAGCCGGCATCGCCGCATGGACCAGCCGCCAACAGCGCACACCCACCTCCCCACCTGCACGCACCGAGAGAGCCGAGATACCCATGAACTTCGTCAAACGCGCAGGGTTCAGCCTGTGGGCCCGCAAGGGCCGCACCCTGATCACCCTCGCCACCTTCCTCGTCATCTCCGTGATGGTGCTGGCCGGTGTCCTGATCAACGACGCGACGGCCCGGGCCGAGCAGGACGCCAAGCGCTCCGTGGGCGCCGAGGTCAACCTCGAGATGGATATGGGCCAGTTGGGAGGTGCCGGTGGCGGCGGCCTGCAGGCCCCGCGCATCGACGCCGCGGCCATCGACAAGCTCGGGGCTCTGCCCCAGGTGCAGAAGTACACCTACTCGATGTGGGACCGCGCCATCCTCAAGGGCAAGTACAAGCTGGTCGAGGGCGGCCCGGCCGACCCCATGGGCCCGGGCGGCACCGCGAGCATCGGCCTGCTCGACTCCTCGCTGCTGCCCGACTTCCGCAGCGGCAAGTTCAAGCTCCTGTCCGGTGAGCACCTCACGGCCGCCGACAAGGACAAGAAGCAACTGCTGATCGAGGAGCGGCTGGCCAGGAAGAACGGTCTCAAGGTCGGCGACAGGATCCCACTGACCGGCAACGACGAGAAGACCACGGCCGACTTCACCGTTGGCGGCATCTACCGCGACCCGCGACCCAGCACCGAACCCGACGCCGAGTACGGCGTCAGCCCGGCCAACATGGTGTACGGAACGGTGGGCGGCCTCTCCGCACTCGCGCCCGAAGGGAACGGGCCGCTGCAGGTCGGCAAGGCGACGTTCCTCCTCCAGGACGCCGATGTGCAGGGCGCGTTCAAGGACGAGGCGAAGCGGATCGCCGGCTCGGCGCTCGATGGCTTCAAGCTGGACGCCAACGACAAGGCCGTCCAGCAGATGACGGGCCCGCTCAAGAGCATCCGCTCCACGGCCACCGTCGCCATGTGGCTGATGGCCGTCGCCGGCGCGGCCGTCCTGGCCCTCCTGGTCAACCTCGCCGTCAAGCAACGTCGCAAGGAGTACGGCGTCCTGTTGGCCATGGGCGAGAAGAAGAGCAAGCTCATCGCCCAACAGGCCCTGGAGATCGTCGTGGTGGCCGTCATCGCCATCGGGGTGAGTTCCCTGTTCGCCCCGAGCCTGACCCAGAGCGCCGGCCAGTCCCTGCTCGGCGACGAAGCCTCCGCCGCCAAGCGGAAGCTCGACTCGTGGCAGCCCCCGGGCCCCGGCAGCACCGGGCTCGGCGAGGGCATCGACATGGACGACCAGCCGGTCGAGAACGCCGATCCCATCGACAAGATCACCGTGGCGCTCGACCCGGCGGATCTCGTCACCGTAGGCGCCATAGGCCTCGGCATCGGCCTCCTGGCCACCGCCATCCCGGCCGGCGCCGTGCTGCGCCTCAGCCCCCGCACCATCCTCACGAAGGGCAAGTGACCCGCCATGACCAGCGCCACCACCACCCCGCCCGTCCTGCGCCTCGCCGACGTCAGCCACACCTACGCCGGCCAGCGCCGCAGGACCACGGTCCTCAAGGGCATCGACTACGCCTTCGAACGCGGCACGTTCTACACCATCCTGGGCCCCTCGGGCAGCGGCAAGACCACCCTGCTCAGCCTGGCCAGCGGGCTCGACACCCCCACCAAGGGCGCGATCAGCTTCGACGGGCAGGACCTCACCGAGCTCGGGCTCGGCAACTACCGCAACAAGCACGCCGCCACGGTCTTCCAGCAGTACAACCTCCTCACCTACATGACCGCCCTTCAGAACGTCACCACCGCCATGGAAATCACCGGCGCCAAGCCCGCGACCGGAAGCCGCAAGGCCCACGCCCTGCAGCTCCTTGAGAAGATCGGCCTCGACAAGCCGATGGCCACCCGCAATGTGCTGCAGCTCTCCGGCGGCCAGCAGCAGCGTGTCGCCATCGCCCGCGCCCTCGCCTGCGACGTCGACATCCTTTTCGCCGACGAACCCACCGGAAACCTCGACGAGGACACCGCCCAGGGCATCATCGACACCTTCCGCGAACTCGCCCACGAGCAGGGCAAATGCGTGGTCGTCGTCACCCACTCCCAGCAGCTGGCCACGCAGTCCGACCGCGTCCTCAACCTGCGCAAGGGCAAGCTCACGGAGCAGGTGAACGCCCGCCGCCCCCACAGGTGAGGTGCGGGGCGACAACGGGCCAGCCCTCGAAGACGCCTCGGCCGAATCGTGGGTCGCGGCGTTGACACATGGAATCTCCTGCAAGAAGATGCGCGGAAACAGCCAACATCTTGCACCTCTGCTCACAATGTCATGATCCTGCCAGCAGGAGGACGCGAGTGCGTGCACACCCCCGCAGACTCGGCGTACTGCTCACCGCCGCCCTTACCCTGACCCTCGCCCAACCCGCGCAGGCCACGACCGGGCCCGAGCCGGCTCCCCCGGGCCCCGCGGTGACCGAGGGCGCGGACACCGTCACCGTGTCCGTGCCGGCCACCCGCACCTCCCCCGGCTACTCGGTCGAGGTGACCACTGCCGGCACGCTCACCCTCACCACCGAGCGCGCCGGCGAGACCGTCCTCGCGACCGCCGGTGGCGACACTGGAGCCCTCAGGTTCCGGTCCGGCGACGAGTGGCAGCACGCCACCCAAGTCACCGACTGGAGCTGGCGGGACGGCGTACTGACGCTCACCGCCGACACCACGCTCGCCGGGGCCACCGTAGAGGCGCGTCTGACCCCTGAGGCCGACCGCTACCAGCTGAGCTGGGACGTCGAGAGCGGCCACGCGGAGCAACTGGGCCTCGCCTACGACCTGGCCTCGGCCGGCCATTGGTACGGCCACGGCGAGGCCGCGACCTCGCAGGGAGGGCCCGGCGTCAACCAGCCCTGGCCGCTGGACAGCGGGGAGGTCGAGCACGCCACCTTCGGCCCGGCCTCGTACAACATGATCGACCCGTTCTGGTACACGGCCGACTCGACGGGGCTGCGCGTCGACACCGGAGACGTCATGGACGTGTCCATCAACAGCGGCGACGACGGACTCGGCCGCTTCACCGTCGAGTCGGCGGACACCTACGAAGCCACCGTCTTCGTGGAGTCCACCCCGCTCGACGTCTACCGCGACTACATCGGCATCGTCGGCAAGCCCGCCAAGAGCGACGCCACGTACGAGCAGTACGCCAAGCCGCTGTGGAACTCCTGGGCGCAGTTCTACACAAAGATCGACCAGGGGAAACTGCTCGACTACGCCACGGACCTGCACGAGAACGGACTGGACGGCCACACCATCCAGCTCGACGACAAGTGGGAGTCCAACTACGGCAATCTGACCTTCGACCCCGCCACCTTCCCCGACCCCAAGGGCCTCTCCGACAAGATCCACGACATGGGGTTCGACTTCGGACTCTGGGTCACCCTGTGGATCAACCTCGACTCGGAGAACTACGACGTCGCGGTCGACAAGGGCTATCTGCTCAAGGACGCCGAGGACACCACCAAGCCCTGCGAGGTCACCTGGTGGAACGGCACCGCCGGCATCATCGACCTGGCGAACCCCGAGGCGAAGGCCTGGTACGTCGACAAGCTCAAGGGCCTGATGAGCGACTACCGCATCGACGGTCTGAAGTTCGACACCCGCTTCTTCGACGAGAAGTGCGCACCGCGCGACGGCCACCGTCCCACCGACTACCAGAAGCTCGGCGCGCAGCTCGCCGACGAGTTCGACCTCCAGGGCGCGGGCATCCGGGTGCACTGGGACTCCACCGCCCACGAGGCGGGCTTCGTCACCCGCCAGGTCGACAAGGGCACCGGCTGGGACTCGCTGGCCGCGTCCGCCTCGCAGAACCTGGCGATCTCGACCATCGGCTACCCCTTCGTCGAGTCCGACATGATCGGCGGCTCCGGCGGCCAGGCCGCCCCGACGAAGAACGTGCTGGTGCGCTGGGCGCAGTCCGCCTCCCTGATGCCGCTGATGTACTCCTCCACCTCCCCGGTGGACACCAACGACGTCACCACAGGGCAGAAGGTCGACTACGACCAGCAGACCGTCGACCTCTACCGGGACGCCGTCGAGACGCACGAGAAGCTCGCCCCGTACATCTGGGACCAAGTCCAGCAGACCCTCAAGACCGGTGACCCGATCATGCGGCCGCTGTTCTTCGACTTCCCTCGGGACAAGGCCGCGTACACCGTCGCCGACGAGTGGATGCTCGGCCCCGCCGTGCTCGCCGCGCCCCAGCTGAGCGCGGGCGGCCACCGCACCGTCCATCTGCCGTCCGGCACTTGGTACGACGTCAACCACGGCACCGTGATCCGCGGCCCGAAGACGCTTACGGGCTACCCCACCCCACTCGGCGTGACCCCGGCCTTCGTCAACCTGAAGGCGAAGGGTGCCGCCAAGGCCGTAAGGGCCCTAGGTGCCCGAGGTGCGTCATGAACTTCAGTGAATCCGTCAGCCGCAGACGCCTGCTGACCGGCGTGGTGGCGGTGGGCGGCTCGGTACTGCTGTCTCCGACCGCGGGCGCGCACGCAGCGCCCGCCGTGTTCGACACCGCTGGGGCCGAGGCTGCGCTACGGCGGCTGCTGCCCGCCCATCACCGGCAGGTGACGCTGCGCGCGCTGGCCGCCGACGGTCAGGACCGGTTCCGGGTCACCGGCCGGAACGGGCACATCACGGTGGAGGGCACCAGTCCGGCCGTACTGCTCACCGGCTTCAACACCTACCTGGCGCGAGCCGCGAAGGCCGACATCTCCTGGAACGGCGAGCAGTTGAACCTCCCCCGGCTGCTGCCCGTGCCCGGCGCCGAGATCACCGCGTCGGCGAATGTGCCGCACCGGCTCGCCTTCAACGACACGAACGAGGGCTACACCGGCCCGTACCGGCACTGGGACGCCTGGGAGCGCGAGCTGGACGTCCTCGCGCTGCACGGCATCAACGAGGTCCTCGTCTACCTGGGCGGCGACGCGGTCTACTACGACACCTTCCGCGAGTTCGGGTACTCCGACGCCGAACTGCGGGCATGGATCCCGGCCCCGGCGCACCAACCGTGGTGGCTGCTGCAGAACATGTCGGAGTTCGGCGGCCCGGTGTCCCGGCGGCTCATCGAGCAGCGCGCCGCCCTCGCCCGGAGGATCACCGACCGGGTACGGGAGCTCGGCATGACTCCCGTGCTGCCGGGCTACTTCGGCACCGTGCCCGACGACTTCGTGCCGAGGAACGGCGGCGACGCGGCGGTCGTCCCCCAGGGCACCTGGGGCGCCTTCAAACGCCCCGACTGGCTCGATCCGCGCACCACGGCCTTCGAGGAGGTCGCCGCCGCCTTCTACCGGGCCCAGTCGGAGCGTTTCGGCGCCAGCACGATGTACAAGATGGACCTGCTGCACGAGGGCGGCGACCCCGGCGACGTCCCTGTGCCCGATGCGGCGCGGGCGGTCGAGTCCGCGCTTCAGAAGGCCCACCCCGGGGCGATCTGGGCGATCCTGGGCTGGCAGACCAACCCGCGCCCGGAGATCCTCGACGCCGTCGACAAGGAGAAGATGCTCATCGTCGACGGGCTGTCGGACCGGTACACCACCGTCACCGACCGGGAGAACGACTGGGGCGGCACGCCGTACGCCTACGGCAGCATCTGGAACTTCGGCGGACACACCCCGATCGGCGCCAACGCGCCCGACTGGGTGGAGTGGTACCCCAAGTGGCGGGACAAGGAAGGCAGTTCGCTGGCCGGCATCGCCGCGATGCCCGAGGCCGCCGGCAACAACCACGCCGCGTTCGCGCTCCTCACCGAGCTGGCGTGGACGCCCGGCACCATCGACCTCGGCGAGTGGTTCGCCTCCTACGCCACGTCACGGTACGGCGCGGCGGACCCGCACGCCCTCGCCGCCTGGCAGGTGATCGGCGAGACCGCCTACGGCATGACCCGCGCGGACTCCTGGAGCGAGGCGCCCGACGGCCTGTTCGGCGCCCGGCCCAGTCTGAGCGCCGACAAGGCCGCCGCCTGGGGCCCGGCGACCGACCGCTACGACACCACCGCCTTCGACACCGCGCTCTCCGAACTTCTGCTGGTCGCCCCGGCACTGCGGAAGTCTTCGGCCTATCGCCACGACCTGGCCGATGTCGCCCGGCAGGTGCTGTCGAACAAGAGCCGGATCCTGCTGCCACAGATCAAGGCGGCGTACGAGGCAAAGGACCTCGCCCGTTTCGCCACCCTGACCCGGACCTGGCTGAACTGGATGAGGCTCATGGACGAGGTGCTGGCCACGAGCGAGCAGCATCTGCTCGGCAGGTGGCTGGCTGACGCCCGCTCCTGGGGATCGACCCGGGCGGAGAAGGACCAACTGGAGTACGACGCCAGGTCGATCCTCACCACGTGGGGCGGGCGGGCCAGCAGCGAGGAGGGGTTGCACGACTACGCCAACCGGGAGTGGTCGGGGCTGGTCGCAGGGCTGTACCTGACGCGCTGGAAGACGTACTTCGCCGAGCTGACCCGCGCCCTCGAGGAGAGCCGCCCGCCGAAGTCCGTGGACTGGTTCGCCGTGGAGGACGGCTGGGCGCGCCGGCACGACAGCCACCCGACGCGAACAAAAGGCGACGTCCACACACTGGCCCGGCGGGTACGCGACACGCTGACCACCGACCCGCACCAGGTCACCCTGACCGCTTCGGCCTCCGGGGGCGCGGTCGCGGAGGGCAGCCCCGTCACGGTGACCGTGTCCTTCACCAACCGCAACGGCTTCGCTCCCGCCACCTCACTGACCCTCTCCCTGAACACGCCCGAGGGGATGACGGCCCGCCCGCTCGGCCCCGTGACCACCGCCTCGGTGGCACCGGGCGAGACCTTCTCCGCGTCCTTCGAGATCGGCCTCAGCGGCACCCCCGCCGACCTGGTCACCCGGGTCCCGGCCACCGCCTCACACGGCGGCGACGCCTCGGCCACCACGTTCGTGCGGCTGATGGCGGCCACCGGGGTCGGGGACCCGTACCGGACCGCGAACTTCAACGACGCCGTCTTCGGGCAGTCCGGCGCCACCCTGGCCGTCGAAGGTGCGGGCGCGGACCTGTGGGGCGGCACCAACCAGTTCGGCGCCATCCACCGTCCGGGCGCCTTCGGTCCCGACGCCACCGCCACGGTCACCGTCACCTCCCAGGACCCCACCGGCGGCTGGGCCCGCGCGGGACTGATCGTGCGCAACGACCTCTCCACGGACGGGTCGGCGGGCTACGTCAACCTCGCGGTGACGCCGTCCAACGGCTGTGTCCTGTCCTGGGACTCCGGCGCGAACGGCACCTTCGACTCCATCCGGCAGGCCGGCCCGTTCACCGCCCCGGTCCACCTGCGGCTGACCCGCTCCGGCGGCACCTACACCGGCGAGGCGAGCACCGACGGCACGGCCTGGACCACGATCGGTACCGCCACGCCCGGCGGCATGGCGGAAGCCCAGGACGTGGGCGTCTTCATGACCGCCGCGAACGGCTGGACCGGCACCCGGGGCATCGCGGACTTCGAGCGCTTCACCGTCTCCTGACACCCGAGCACTCCCCGAGGGTGACGCGTGGCGACCATCCGGACGCGAGCGCGCGAGGCGCGTGTCCGGGTGGTGGTCCGCTGGGGTGGCCTCGGAAATCCGGGGCGGACCACGCGAAGGAGACAACGGCATGTTCGGACAGTCGAAGGCGTTCAGCGGCTTCTCGGTCGACGACCTCGGCAAGGCCGGCCAGTTCTACGGCGAGACGCTCGGCCTCCAGGTGGAGGAGAGCGGGCAGGGCGACATGAGGATGCTCACGATCAAGCTGGGCAGCGGCGCCAGTGTCTTCGTCTACCCCAAGGACAACCACACACCCGCGAGCTTCACGATCCTGAACTTCCCCGTGGACGACATCGAGGCGGCCGTCGACGGGCTGACGCAGCGCGGCGTGAGCATGGAGCGCTACCCGGAGTTCGGGTCCGACGCCAAGGGCATCGTCCGGGGCCCCGAGGGCGGCCCGACGGCGATCGCCTGGTTCAAGGATCCGGCGGGCAACGTCCTGTCCGTGCTTCAGGAGAACTGAGCAGTCGCCCAGGTCTGAAGAACCTACCGTTCGGCGGCCTCGACGACGTTGGCGAGCAGCATGGCGCGGGTCATGGGGCCCACGCCCCCGGGCATCGGCGCGAGCCATCCGGCGACCCCGGCGGCCTCCGGGTGCACGTCGCCGACGAGTCCGTGGTCGGTCCGGGTGATGCCGACGTCCAGGACGGCCGCGCCGGGGCGCAGCATGTCCTTGGTGATCAGTCCGGGCGATCCGGCGGCCGCGATGACGATGTCCGCCTCGCGCACATGCCAGGCCAGGCCCTTGGTTCCGGTGTGGCAGAGGGTGACGGTGGCGTTCTCGCTGCGGCGGGTCAGCACAAGCCCCATCGGCCGTCCCACCGTGATGCCCCGTCCGATCACGCACACCCGGGCTCCGGCGATCGGCACGTCGTACCGGCGCAGCAGTTCGACGATGCCGCGCGGGGTGCAGGGCAGCGGGGCCTCGCCGCCGAGGACGAGCCGGCCGAGGTTCACGGGGTGCAGACCGTCGGCGTCCTTGGCCGGGTACATGCGTTCCAGTACGGCGCCCGCGTCCAGGTGTCCCGGGAGCGGAAGTTGGACGATGTAGCCGGTGCAGGCCGGGTCGGCGTTGAGTTCGTCGATGACGTCCTCGACCTGCCGCTGGGACGCGTCGGCGGGCAGGTCCCGGCGGATCGACGCGATGCCCACCTGCGCGCAGTCGCGGTGCTTGCCGGCGACGTAGGCGCGGCTGCCCGGGTCGTCGCCGACCAGGACGGTTCCGAGGCCCGGCGGGCGGCCGCCGCCGGCGGTCAACTTGGCTACTCGTTCGGCGAGTTCACTGCGGATCCGGGCAGCGGTCGCCTTGCCGTCGAGGAGTTGTGCGGTCACCGGCGGTACCCCTCTACTAGCCACGAAGACGGGACATGGTCGGGTCGAACAGCGGCTCCTCCGCGACGACCGCCTCGACCCGCCGGTCGAAGTAGCCGATGTGCACGGTGGTGCCGGGGGCGGTGAGTTCCGTGGGCAGCCAGGCGTAGGCGATGCCCTTGCCGATCGTGTAGCCGTAGGCGGCGCTGGTGACGTAGCCGACGGCCCGGTCACCGTCGTAGACCGGCTCCTTGCCCATGACGACCGCCTGCGGGTCGTCGATGGTGAGGCAGGTCAGCTTGCGTCGTACATCGGCCTTACGGCGCTCAAGGGCCGCCTTGCCGATGAAGTCGCCCTTGTCGAGCTTGACGGCGAAGCCGACGCCGGCCTCGTAGGGGTCGTGCTCGTAGGTCATGTCGGTGCCGAAGGAGCGGTAGCCCTTCTCCAGGCGGAGGCTGTTGAAGGCGCCGCGGCCGGCGATGACGCCGCCGAGGGGCTGGGCGGCGGCCCGGAGGGTGTCCCAGAGCTTCTGGCCGAGGTCGGCGGTGGTGTAGAGCTCCCAGCCGAGTTCACCGACGTACGACAGGCGCATCGCCGTCACCGGGACGCTGCCGATGTGGGCGCGCTTGGCGCGGAAGTAATTCAGGCCGTCGTTCGTGAAGTCCTCGTCGGTGAGGGGCTGGAGGACCTTGCGGGCCAGCGGGCCCCACAGGCCGATGCAGCAGGTGCCCGGCGTGATGTCGCGGGCCTGGACCGTGCCGTCGGCGGGGAGGTGGCGGGTGAACCAGTCGAGGTCGAGGTTGCCGTTGGCGCCGACCTGGAAGACGTCGCGGGCCAGGCGGGCGACGGTGATGTCGCTGCGGATGCCGCCGTCGTGATCGAGGAGCAGGGTGTACGTCACCGAGCCGACGGACTTGGCGACCTTGCCGGTGCACAGGCGCTCCAGGAAGGCGGCGGCTCCGGGGCCGCTGACTTCGAGGCGTTTGAGGGCCGTCATGTCGTACATCGCGACGGTCTCGCGCGTGGCCTGGGCCTCGGCGCCGACGATGGGCGACCAGAACTGTGCGGCCCAGTCGTTCGGGGTGGGGATGGAACGGCCTTCCACCAGGCCCGCGTTGGCCTCGTACCACTGCGGGCGCTCCCAGCCGTTGGCCTCCAGGAAGAACGCGCCGTGTTCCTGCTGGCGGGTGTGGAAGGGGCTGGTGCGGATCGGGCGCGGCTTACCCGAGGGCTGGAGGGGGTGGAGGATGTCGTAGACCTCGACGAAGTTCTGGCAGTCGCGGGCCAGGACGTACTCCGGGGTGAGCTGGTGCGGCTCGAAGCGGTTGACGTCGCACTCGTGCAGGTCGAAGGACGAGCAGTGGCCGTCGACCAGCCATTCGGCCATGGCCCGGCCGACGCCCGCGGAGTGGGTGACCCAGACGGCCTCGGCGACCCAGAAGCCCTTGACGTCCGGGGACTCGCCGAGCAGCGGGAAGTTGTCGGTGGTGAAG
Organism: Streptomyces sp. 4N124; assembly: GCF_052245395.1. Lineage (NCBI taxonomy): Bacteria > Bacillati > Actinomycetota > Actinomycetes > Kitasatosporales > Streptomycetaceae > Streptomyces > Streptomyces sp. 4N124. Next base: position 237,618 of record NZ_JBQQBS010000001.1, on the reverse strand, counting down.
GAGAACAGGCCGTTGATGCCTTCCTCGACCTTCGCCTCCTTCGTCGCGGGGAGCAGGGACTGCGTCTCGGTCCAGGCGTCCGCGAAGTCCTCCTCGGTGAACTTCAGGACCGACGGCATCTCGTCGGCCTCGTCCACGGAGAGGATCTCGTCGGCGGTGATGGGCATCGGGCGGTGGCCGTAGTAGCCGATGCCGATGGCGTCGAAGCGGTCGCGGTAGTAGAGGTCGGCGTCCTGGTGGCGCAGGATCGGGCGGACGGCCTCCTCGGTCTGGCCGGCGAGGGCCGGTACCGGGCCGGTCCAGGCGAGCTGGTGGGCGAGCGGGGTGAGCGGGAGGTTCATGCCCACCATGCGGGCGATCTTCGGGCCCCAGATGCCCGCGCAGCACACCACGATGTCGGCGGGTATCTCGCCCTGGTCGGTGAGGACGCCGGTGATCTCGCCGTCGGCCTGCTGGACGTCGAGGACCTCGTGGCGGGCCAGGAAGCGGACGCCGCGCTCGGTGGCCCGGCGGATCTGTGCCTCGACGGCGAGGACGGCCTTGGCGAGGCCGTCGGTCGGGACCAGGAGGCCGCCGAGGACCCTGTCGCGGTTGACCAGCGGGTGCTGCTCGACGCACTCGTCAGGGGTCAGGAGCCGGGCCTCCACGCCCCAGGCGGTGATCCAGCCGTGGCGGCGGTGCAGTTCGGTGAGGCGCTCGGGGGTGGTGGCCACTTCGAGGCCGCCGACCTGGAGGAAGCAGGGCTTGCCGTCGACGTCGAGGGAGCAGAACTTCTCGACGGTGTAGCGGGCCAGTTCCGTCATGGTCTTGGAGGAGTTCGTCTGGAAGACCAGGCCCGGGGCGTGCGAGCTGGAGCCGCCGGTGGCGGGCAGCGGGCCCTGGTCGACCACGGTCACTTCGGTCCAGCCGCGTGCGGAGATCTCGTCCGCGAGGGCCGCTCCCACGACACCCGCTCCGATGATCACCACTCGGGGTCCCGCCATCGCCGCACCTCCGATTGAAAACCAGCCCAGCCGGTTAAGTTGCTGTCTGCGCAACATGCTTCAGGTTGCGCAACTCAATGTGCCTGTCCCGGAGAGGGGGTGTCAAGGGGTCCATGACACCGGAAAACAGCCCGAAACACGGGGTGAACCCAGCCCTGGACACGGCAATGCCCGGCGGGCGGTGCACACCTGTGCGCACCGCCCGCCGGGCATGTCCGACCGGCTGTCGACTCCGGGCTACTTCAGCCAGGCGTCCACCTTGTCGCGGTTGGCCTCGACCCACTTCTCGGCCGCCGCCTCGGGGGTCATCTTGTCCACCGCGATGTACTTCGCCACGACGTTCTGGTCGTCGTTCGTCCAGGTGAAGTTCTTCACCAGGTCATAGGCCGGGCTGCCCGACTCGGCGAACTTCTTGCTGACGATCTTGTCCAGCTTGTACACGGGGTAGTCGCAGTCGACCTTCTCGGCGTCGGCGTCACAACCCGCCTTGTACTCCGGCAGCTTGATCTTCTCCAGCGGCACCTCGGACATGAACCACTGCGGCTCGTAGAAGTAGCCGATCACCCATTCCTTGTTCTTCTCCGCCTTGCGGAAGGCCTGGATGAGGGCGGTCTCACTGCCCGCGTACACGACCTTGTAGTCCAGCTTCAGGTTCTTGACCAGGGCCTCGTCGTTGGTGACGAACGACGGGTCGCCGTCGAGGAGTTGGCCCTTGCCGCCGGACTCGGACGTCTTGAACTCGGCCGCGTACTTGTTGAGGTTGTTCCAGTCGAGGATGTCCGGGTGCGCCTTGGCCAGCCACGGCGGCACGTACCAGCCGATGAGGCCTTCGTTGCCGGTCGGGCCGGCGTCGACGGCGGTCTTCTGGTCGGTGATGTACTTCTTCTTCAGGTCGTCGTGGCCCCAGTTCTCGACGACGGCGTCGACCTCGCCCGTCCCGAAGCCCTGCCAGGCGATCTCTTCCTTGAGGTCCTTCTTGGTGACCTTGCAGCCGAGGTCCTTCTCCGCGACGTGAGCGAGGACGGCCGCGTTGGCCTCGTAGCCCACCCACGGGTTGACCGCGAGGTTGAAGGCGCCGCACTTGCCGGAGCTGTCCGAGCTGCCGGCGTCCGAGGAACTGTCACCGACCTTCGCACCGCCGCAGGCGGTGAGGGTGATCCCGAGGACAACCACGCCCGCTATGCCGGCCGCGCCGACTCTCCACTGTCTTGCTTGCCTTGCCATGGTCAGTTGCTCCTTTTATGCACTGGTGCGTCGCGCCGCTGCCTGAGTGATCCGGTCGAACATGACTCCGAGAAGGACGATGGCCAGCCCCGCGGCAAGCCCCTTCCCGTACAGCTGTCCCTGCGAGAAGCCGGCCACGACGTCGTAGCCGAGAGCACCTGCCCCCACCAGGCCGCCCACCACAACCATCGACAGCACGTAGATCAGGCCCTGGTTGGTCGCGAGAGTCAGGGCGCCGCGTGCCATCGGCAGCTGGACCTTGGTGATGATCTGCCAGGTGTTGCACCCGGCAGAGGTGGCCGCCTCCACGGTGGTGGCGGGCACGTTCCGAACCCCGTCCGCGATGATCTTCATGGCCACGGGAGCCGCGTACACGATCGCGGCGACGATCGCCGTGAAGCGGGTCGCGCCGAACAGCGCCAGGAACGGTACGAGATAGACGAACGGCGGCATGACCTGCGCCGCGTCCAGGGTGGGCCGGAGCAGCCGGTCCACCAGCGGGCTGCGCCCCATCCACACCCCGAAGACGGTGCCGAGCAGCATCACGAGGACGGTCGCGACGGCGGTGGACGCGAGCGTCGTCATGGCGTCCGACCACACGCCGGTGCCGACGAGCAGTCCCACGCACACCACGGTGGTGATCGCGGCGCGCGGACCGCCGAGCACCACGCCGAGTCCGATCAGGGCGGCGCCGACGAGCCACCACGGGGAGTCGGTCAGCACCGACTGGAACGGGTTGAGCAGGCCGTTGGTGATCGCGTCACGGAAGGCGTTGGTCAGGCCGGACAGGTTGTCCTGCGCCCAGGTGGTCGCGGTGTCCGCCGCGCTCGCGATCTTGCTTCCGGTCGTGCCCTCGCCGGGGAACTCGGCCGCCCAGAGGTAGGTGTGCGACATGTAGACGAGTACGGCCGTGACCGCGGCGCCCGCTCCCAGCAGGGGCCGCCGCCAGGCGAGGAACCGGCCGGACGACTTGCGGGCGGCCTCCTCACGGGTGCTCGCCGCGGTGGTGACCCGGTCCAGGACGATCGCCAGGACGACGATGGCGAGGCCGGCGTTGAAGGCCGTACCCACGTCGAGCGACTGGAGTGCCTGGAGGACGGTCTTGCCGAGGCCCGGCGCGTCGATCAGGGCGGTGATGGTCACCATGGCCAGGGCGGCCATGATCGACTGGTTGACGCCCATCACCACGGTCCGTTTGGACATCGGCAGCAGGACCTTGAGCAGCGCCTGCCGCTGGGTCGCGCCCAGCGAGTCGGCCGCCTCGACGGTGGTCTGAGGCACCGAACGGATGGCGTGCGCCGTGATGCGGATGGCCGGCGGTGCCGCGTAGATGACGGTGGCGATGGTGGCGGAGGCGGGGCCGATGAGGAAGAACAGGGTCATCGGGGCCAGGTAGACGAAGGTCGGCATCGTCTGCATGAAGTCGAGGAAGGGCGTCACGATCCGGTTGAACCGGTCGGAGAGCCCCGCCCACACGCCCAGCGGGATCGCGAACAGCAGCGCGACGAAGACCGCGGAGAGGGTGAGCGCCAGGGTGTCCATGCTCTCCTGCCACAGGCCCTGAAGCCCGAGGAAGGTGAAGCCGGCCACCGCCAGCAGCGCCACCCGCCAGTTGCCCATGGCCCAGGAGACATAGCCGGTGATACCGACGACGCCGAGCCAGCCGATCTGCGGGACGGGGCGGGTGCCGGAGGGCTGGGAGATCAGCTCCTGGACGAAGGTCACCAGGTTGTCGATGACCAGCCGGATCTCGTTGAAGAAGTAGAGGAAGAGCGGGTTGGAGTTGCGGTTCGCGCCGATCGAGTCGTTGAGGTCGTTGAACCACCGGTGCAGGTCGGTCAGGTCGGCCGCGGCGAGCGTCAGGGTCTGCTTGCCGCGCAGCAGGGCGAACAGCACCAGCCAGACGACCAGGATCGCGGCCACCATCGTGCGCCGACTGACCTGGCGGACCCGGGTGACGGGCGGCGCAGGCTGCTCCGTCTGTTGTGTCTTGTCCGGTTTCTCCACGGCGACGGTCATCACGCGCCGCCTTCCTGCCCGGCGACCACCGCGAGGATCTCCTCGTCACCGACGATGCCGAGCAGTTTGCCGTCCTCCACGACCTTGACCGGCTTCTCGGCCGCGAGGACGGCGCGGGTGGCCTCCCGTACGACGACGTCCGGGCCCAGTTCGGGGCCGTCCAGGGCGTCGCCCTCCGCCGCGGGGCGCATGATCCAGCGCAGGGTGAGGACGTCGCCGCGCGGGACGTCCTTGACGAAGTCGCGTACGTAGTCGTCGGCCGGGGCGCCGACGAGTTCGTCGCCGGTGCCGCACTGGACCATCTTGCCGTCGCGCATGATGAGGATGCGGTCGCCGAGTTTGAGGGCCTCGGAGAGGTCGTGGGTGATGAACACCATGGTCTTGCCGACCTCGTGGTGCAGCCGGATGACCTCGTTCTGCATGTCGCGGCGGATCAGCGGGTCGAGCGCGGAGAACGGCTCGTCGAAGAAGAGGACGTCGGGGTCGCCCGCCAACGCCCGTGCCAGGCCCACGCGTTGCTGCATGCCGCCGGAGAGCTGGTCGGGGTAGGAGTTCTCGTAGCCGGAGAGGCCGACCAGCTCGACGACCTCCAGGGCCCGCTTGGTGCGTTCGGCCTTGCTCATGCCACGGATCTCCAGCCCGAAGCCCACGTTGTCGACGACGCGGCGGTGGGGCAGCAGCCCGAAGTGCTGGAAGACCATGGAGAATTTACGGCGGCGCAGTTCGCGCAGGCGCTTCGCGTCCGCGTCGCGGATGTCCTCGCCCTCGAAGACGATCTCACCGGTGGTGGGTTCGATCAGCCGGGTCAGACATCGCACCAGCGTGGACTTGCCGGAGCCGGACAGGCCCATGACGACGAAGACCTCGCCGGGCGCGACCTCGAAGCTGACGTCACGTACGGCGGCGGTGCATCCGGCGCGGTCCATGAGCTCGCGTCGGGTGAGCCCGCGCAGCTCCTCGGAGGCCGGCACCTGGTCCGCCTTCGGCCCGAACACCTTCCACAGATTGCGCACGGATATGACCGGAGTGCCATCCGAGTCCTGGGGGGCGCCGCGCCGCTGCGGCACCTCGGTCTGTGTTGGGGTCACGATCGACCTCTCTTCGGCGTTCAGCCGCGGAACCAGTGCTGCGGCCGGGGTTGGATGTTCTGCCAGATGTGCTTGGGCTCTCGGTACTCGTCCAGGCCGGTCGGTCCCAGCTCCCGGCCCACGCCCGAGTGCCCGAAGCCACCCCATTCCGCTTGCGGCACATAGGGGTGGTAGTCGTTGATCCACACCGTGCCGTGGCGCAGCCGCCGGGCGACCCGCTGGGCCTTGCCCGCGTCCTGCGTCCACACGGCCCCGGCGAGTCCGTACTCGGTGTCGTTGGCGATACGTACGGCGTCGTCCTCGTCGGTGAACCGCTCGACGGTGAGCACGGGTCCGAAGGACTCCTCGTGCACCACCCCCATGTCCTGCCGACACTCGTCGAGGACGGTCGGCGGATAGTAGCAGCCATTCGCGAGGGCGGGGTCGGAAGGCCGTTCGCCGCCGCAGCGCAGGACGGCGCCCTCGGCGATCCCCGCGGCGACATACGCCTCGACCTTCGCCAGGTGCTGGGCGGAGATCAGCGCACCGGTCTCGGCCTCGGTGTCGAAGGGGCCGCCGAGGCGGATCTGCCGGGCCCGGCGGACGACCTCGTCGACGAAGCGGTCATGCAGCGAGTCCTCGACGATCAGCCGGGCGCCGGCCGAGCAGACCTGCCCCGAGTGCAGGAAGACGGCCGTGAGCGCGAAGTCCACGGCCGTCTCGAAGTCGGCGTCGGCGAAGACCACGTTCGGATTCTTGCCGCCGAGCTCCAGCGCCACCTTCTTCACGCTCGCCGCGGCCGTGGCCATGATCTGTTTTCCGGTCTCCAGGCCGCCGGTGAAGGAGACCAGGTCGACGGCGGGGTCCTCGCAGAGCGGTGCGCCCACCTCGGGCCCGGTGCCGAGGACGAGGTTGGCGGCGCCGGCCGGGATACCGGCCTCCTCCAGCGCCCTCATCAGCAGGATCGAGGTGGAGGGGGTGAGCTCGCTCGGCTTGAGGACGATCGTGTTGCCGGCGAGGAGGGCCGGGGCGACCTTCCAACTGGCCTGGAGCAGCGGGTAGTTCCAGGGGGTGATCAGCCCGCACACACCGACGGGCTCGTAGACGACGCGGCTGACGGCGTCGTCACGTCCGGTGTCGATCACCCGGCCGGCGTCGGTGCCGCCGAGCCCTCCGTAGTAGCGGAAGCAGGAGACGACGTCGGCGATGTCGTACTCGCTCTCCACCAGTCGCTTGCCGGTGTCCAGCGACTCGGCGCGGGCGAACTCCTTGGCGTCGCGCTCCATGATGTCGGCGGTGCGCAGCAGCAGCGCGCCGCGCTCGCGCTCGGGGGTGCGCGGCCAGGGCCCCTTGTCGAAGGCGCGGCGGGCCGCGGCGATCGCCGCCTCGGCGTCCGGACGCGTCCCTTCCGCAACGGTCGCCGAGAGCGTGCCATCAGCGGGGCAGCGGATCTCGCGGAGGCCTCCGGCCACCGGATCCCGCCATGAACCGTCCACATACAGATGTGCCACGCGCCAAGCCTCTCAGCTGGAATTCGTTGCGCATTGTGCATCCAATTGCTTGTGGTGGAACACCTTGGCGAATGTGCAGACATACGTCAAGGGTTTGATGGATGACGATTCAGCACGGACCCATCGGCCCCTTCTCTCTTGACCGAGGCCCCTGTGCGCCTGAACTATGTTGCGTATCGCTCACCATGTTGTGCAATACGCACCGACGGAGGCCGACGTGTCCCCCAAGTTCCCTCGATCACAGCCTGGCCGTGAGTACGTCCTCACCCTCTCCTGTCCCGACAGCGTGGGACTCGTCCACGCCGTGAGCGGCTTCCTCGTCCGGAACTCCGGCAACATCCTCGAAAGCCAGCAATTCGATGATCGACTCCAGGGCCGCTTCTTCATGAGAGTCCACTTCGACGTTTCCGACCCAAACGCGGATCTGGAAACTCTGCGTTACCGATTCGGTCCCGTGGCGGAGGCCTACCGGATCTCCTGGACCCTGTGGGACGCCTCGACGCCGACCCGGACGCTCATCATGGTGTCCAGGTTCGGCCACTGCCTCAACGATCTGCTCTTCCGCCGGAGCACGGGCTCCCTCAACATCGAGATCCCCGCGATCGTCTCCAACCACCCCGACTTCGAGTCGCTGGCGGAGACCTACGGCATCCCCTTCCACCACATCCCGGTCACCAAGGACACCAAGGGCGAGGCCGAGGCGCGGCTGCTGGAGCTGGTGCGCGAGCTGGACATCGATCTGGTGGTGCTGGCCCGCTATATGCAGGTCCTCTCCGACGACCTGTGCAAGCAGCTCGAAGGCCGGGCCATCAACATCCACCACTCCTTCCTCCCCAGCTTCAAGGGCGCACGCCCGTACGAGCAGGCCTACGACCGCGGGGTGAAGCTCGTCGGCGCGACCGCGCACTACGTCACGCCCGAACTCGACGAGGGGCAGATCATCGAGCAGGACGTGGTCAGGGTGGACCACTCGCTCGACCCCGGGGAGCTGGTCACGGTCGGACGGGACGTCGAGGCGCAGGTCCTCGCGCACGCGGTGAAGTGGCACAGCGAGAGCCGCGTGATGGTGGACGGCAACCGCACGGTGGTCTTCCGCTGAGCCTGCATGACAGGGGCGGAACCGGATTCCGGTCCCGCCCCTGTCGTATACGACGGTCGAAGGCGTCGTATACGAATGTCACGGCTCCCGCGCCGGTCTACCCGGCCTGCTTCTCGGCGTCGCGGAGACGGTAGTACGCGGCCTTGGAGGCGGGCAGCGGCTCCTTGCCGAGGATCAGGTCGGCCGCCTTCTCGGCGATCATCATCACTGGGGCATAGATATTGCCGTTGGTGACGTACGGCATCACCGACGCGTCGACGACACGCAGGCCCTCCACCCCGTGCACGCGCATGCTCTCCGGGTCGACGACAGCCATCTCGTCCGCGGAGGTGCCCATCTTGCAGGTGCAGGACGGGTGCAGAGCCGTCTCGCCCTCCTTGGCGACCCAGTCGAGGATCTCCTCGTCCGAATCCACTGTGGGCCCGGGCGAGATCTCCCCGTCGTTGTACGGGGCCATCGCGGGCTGGTTGAGCAGCTTGCGGGCGACCCGGATCGCCTCGACCCACTCACGCCGGTCCTGCTCGGTGGAGAGGTAGTTGAAGCGCAGAGCCGGGTGCTCGCGCGGGTCCTTGCTCTTGATCTTCACCGAGCCGATCGCGTCGGAGTACATGGGACCCACGTGCACCTGGTAGCCGTGGCCGCCGGCCGGCGAGGAGCCGTCGTAGCGGACCGCGATGGGCAGGAAGTGGAACATCAGGTTGGGGTAGTCCACGTCCTCGTTGCTGCGGGCGAAGCCGCCTGCCTCGAAGTGGTTGGTCGCGGCGGGGCCCTTGCGGAAGAGCCACTGCAGTCCGATGAAGGGGGCACGCCATTTCGCCATGTACGGCTGCATGGACACCGGCTGCTTGCAGGCGTACTGGATGTAGACCTCCAGGTGGTCCTGCATGTTCTCGCCGACACCCGGCAGGTCGTGGACGACGTCGATGCCAAGGGCGCTCAGCTCCCGCGCGTTGCCCACGCCGGAGAGCTGAAGCAACTGCGGGGAGTTGATCGCGCCGCCGCACAGGATGACTTCCTTGGCGCGGACCTGCTGGGGGGCACTCTTGCCGCGCTGGTATTCGACACCGACGGCGCGCTTGCCCTCGAAGAGGACGCGCGTGACGAGGGCGCGCGTCCTGACGGTGAGGTTGGGCCGTTTCCTGACGGGCTTGAGGTACGCCTTCGAGGCCGACAGCCGGCGACCGCGGTGGACGTTGCGGTCGAACTTGGCGAAGCCTTCCTGCCGGTAGCCGTTGACGTCGTCCGTGGGCGCGTAGCCCGCCTCCTCGGTGGCCTTGAGGAAGGCGCCGAACAACGGGTTGGTCGCGGGGCCGCGTTCCAGGACGAGGGGACCGTCATGACCTCGGAACTCGTCGTCCGGATCGGCCGCCAGGCAGTTCTCCATCCGCCGGAAGTACGGCAGACAGTGCGCGTAGTCCCAGGTCCGCATGCCCGGATCGGCCGCCCAGCGCTCGTAGTCCATGGGGTTGCCGCGCTGGAAGATCATGCCGTTGATGCTGCTGGAGCCGCCCAGCACCTTGCCACGCGCGTGGTAGACGCGTCTGCCTCCCATGTGGGGCTCGGGCTCGGACTCGTACTTCCAGTCGTAGAAGCGGCTGCCGATCGGATAGGTCAGCGCCGCCGGCATCTGGATGAAGACGTCCCACGGGTAGTCGGAGCGGCCGGCCTCCAGGACCAGTACCCGGTTCGCCGGGTCCGCGGAGAGTCTGTTCGCCAGCGCACTGCCGGCCGATCCGCCGCCGACGATGACGAAGTCGTATTGCAGGGGAGCCATGATGCCTCGTCTCGCTCGCGCCGTAGATACGCGAAGCATGCTAGTACCAGTAGCGCTATACGCACTAGGTTGCGAAACACGCAACCTACAACTCCTGGGTTTCGACCCTGTTGCTTGCAGCGCTGTTGTTTACTACGCGTATAGTTTTACTGTGAGCAACCACAGCCAAGACCCCGAAACGTCAAGTTCGCAGGCCGGCGGAGTGCAGTCGGTCGACCGTGCCATCAGCGTCCTGGAGATCCTGGCCCAGCGTGGCGAGGCGGGCGTCAGCGAGGTGGCGGCCGAGATCGAGGTGCACAAGTCCACCGCGTTCCGATTGCTCGGCGCTCTGGAGGCGCGCGGCCTGGTGGAACAGGCGGGCGAACGCGGCAAGTACCGCCTGGGATTCGGCATCGTACGTCTGGCCGGTGCGGTCACGGGACGCATCGACATCACCCAGCAGGGCCGCCCGGTCTGCGAGCGGCTCGCCGAGGAGATCGGCGAAACCGTCAACATCGCCGTGCTGCAGGAGCACTACGCCGTCAACCTCTACGAGGTGCGGGGCCCGGGAGCCGTCAGCGCGTACAACTGGGTCGGCCAGTTGACCCCGCTGCACGCCACCTCCAGCGGCAAGATCCTGCTGGCCCACCTGCCTGCCAAGGAGCGCGCGAAACTGCTCGCCGGGGCCGGCCTGCACAAGGTCACCCCGCGCACCATCACCGCGAAGACGAAGCTCGAGAAGAACCTCGCGGAGGCCCGCGAGCGCGGCTACGCCTTGGGCCTGGAGGAGCTGGAGGTCGGCCTGCACGCCATGGCCGCGCCGGTCCGCGACCGGGACGGCCAGGTCATCGCGGCGCTCAGCGCCTCCGGACCCTCGTACCGCTTCACCGAGGAGCGCCTGCACGAACTCTCCCCGGTGCTGCGTAAGGGCGCGGAGGAGATCAGCCACCGGATGGGCCACCTGGGCTGAGTGCTCCCCGCACCCCGTTGTCACAGCTGCCAGGTGCCCAGACGCTCCTGTACCCAGTCGTGGAAGGCGCCGATGTGGTGCTCGCTGGGCACCAGCACACCGCCCTTGGCGTACATGCGAGAGCGCATTCCGGGCTGTGTGCGCTCGCAGGCGTCGAAGTCCTGGCGGTTGACCCGGTCGAAGAGTTCCACGGACCGGCTGACGTCCTTGCCGCTCTCGACGACGTGCGGGAGGTAGAGCCAGTCGCACTCGACGATCGTGCGGTCGACGGCCACCGGATACATCCGGTGGAAGATCACATGGTCGGGGACGAGGTTGATGAACACCTGGGGCCTGACCGTGATCGCGTAGTAGCGGCGGTCCTGGTCGTCGGCGACCCCGGGGATGCGGTCAAGGCCCTCGGAGCCGTCCACGGTGAAGCCCTGGACGTCCTCGCCGAACTCGGCGCCGTGGCCCACGTAGAACTGGGCGGCGTAACCGTCCGCGAACTCCGGCAGCACCTCCGTCAGTTCGGGGTGGATGGTCGCGCAGTGGTAGCACTCCATGAAGTTCTCGATGATGAGCTTCCAGTTCGCCCGCACGTCGTAGACGATCCGCTTGCCGACGGAGAGGTTCTCGATGCCGTAGTGCTCGATCGACTCGACGTCGCCGAGGCGGGCGACGACGTCACCGATGACGTCCTCGTCGAAGTCGGGCGGGTTCTCCGCCAGGCAGACCCAGACATAGCCGAGCCATTCGCGCACGGCCACGCTCACCAGGCCGTACTCGGTGCGGCCGACGTCGGGCATCTTCGTGAGGTTGGGCGCGGCGACGAGCTTGCCGTCCAGTCCGTACGTCCAGGCGTGGTACGGGCATTGGAAGGCCCGCTTGACCTCACCGGCCTCCTCGGTGCAGAGCTTGGCGCCCCGGTGCCGGCAGACGTTGAAGTAGGCACGGATGCTGTTGTCCCTCGCCCGGGTGACGAGGATGCTCTCGCGGCCCACGTCGACGGTGCGGAAGGCGCCCGGCTTGGCCAGTTCGGAGGCGCGGGCCACGCAGAACCACATGGTCTCGAATATGCGCTCCTGCTCCTGGGCGAAGATCGCCGCATCCGTGTAGGAGGAGCCGGGGAGGGTGGCGATCAGACTGTCCGGCAGGCTGGTCGAGGTCACGGTGCACTCCTCGGAGGACGTCGGGGAGGGAGAGCGCCCCGCAGGGGCGCGGGGAACTGCGCGACCAGCCACAATGGCGCCGCGGGAACACAACAACCCATAACAGCGCTCACAGCGGAGCGCTGAGCTGCTTGCGCCAACGCATGAACAGCCGGGGCTGGTTCATGCCGAGCACGGCGACCGGCACACCGGCCCGCCGGTAGACGGCCAGGACGTTGCGGTCGTCCACGGCGCCTACCTCCACCGTCACGCTGTCGGAGACACCCGCGTGACCGGCGAACTGGATCTTCACGCCGTACTGGTCCGACCAGAAGTACGGCGGCCTGGGCACGCCCGGTTCCAGCGCGCCGCCCGCCAGCAGCGCGGCGACGGCCGCGTCGGGGCGTTCACGCGCACCGGTCCAGTGCTCGACCCGGCGGTGGGCGCCCAGGCGGGGGTCGTACCAGCTGGCACAGTCGCCGACCGCGACCACCCCCGTCAGGCTGGTGCGGCCGTCGGCGCCGCACTTGACGCCGTTGTCGAGTTCGACGCCGGAGCCTTCCAGCCACTCGACGCACGGGCGCGCGCCCACACCCACCACGACGATGTCGGCGGGGACGCTTCGGCCGTCCTCGAGCAGGACGGCGTCGACACGGGTCTCTCCGCTCAGCCCCTTGACGCCCACGCCGCACAACAGCCGTACGCCGTGGTCCGCATGGAGGGCGGAGACGACCCCGCCCATGGTCTGGCCGAGAGGTCCGGCGAGCGGTGTCGGGGCCACCTCGACAACCGTCACGTCGAGGCCCAGGGCGTACGCGGTGGAGGCGACCTCGGCGCCGATGAAGCCGCCGCCGATCACCACCAGCCGTCCCCCCAGGGCCAGTTCGTCGCGCAGGGCGCGGGCGTCGTCCAGGGTGCGCAGGGCGTGCACTCCGGCCAGACCCGCACTGCCGGGCAGGGTGCGCGCGGCGGCCCCGGTCGCGATGACGATGCCGTCGGCGCGGACCTCCCGTCCGTCGGCGAGCCGGACGGCACGCTCGGCGCGGTCGAGCCCGGTGGCGCGGGTGCCGAGCAGCCACTCCGCTCTCAGGTCCTCGCCGTCCGTCTCCAGCGCCAGGTCCGCCTCGCCGAGGGCGCCGGCCAGGAACTCCTTGGACAGCGGCGGACGGTCGTACGGGCGGTGGGGCTCGTCGCCGATGACGACCAGCCGTCCGTCGTAGCCCTGCTTCCGCAGCGAGCGCGCCGCCGACAGCCCTGCCAGTGAGGCACCCACCACGGCCACGGTCCTCACCCGGGACCCGCGGCGAGCCGGGCCGTGATGCAGGGCGGCAGGTTGGGGGCATCGGTGGAGACACAGACGTGGATCACGCCGTCCTCGACCATGACCTCGTGCGTGCGCACCGGGAGCTTGGCCGGCGGGGCGTCGACGGCGCCGGTCCGCAGGTCGAACTTCGAGGCGTGCAGCGGACATTCCACCTCACAGCCCTCCAGCCAGCCGTCGGCGAGCGAGGCGTCCTGGTGGGTGCAGGTGTCGTCGATGGCGAAGACCTCGCCGTCGTCGGTGTGGAACACCGAGACCGGCGGATCGATGTCGAGCCGGAAGGCCTCACCTCGCGGAAGATCCGCGAGACGGCACACGGGAATCATCATGACACCTCGGTGCGTATAACGAAACGGATTGCGGTAAGCGCAACGTCAGTCTGAGGTCGCCCCTGAACCCTTGTCAAGGCATTCCAGAGCCGGGGAAACACGTCAGCGATGGTTGCTTGTTGCGCAACGATGTGCGCCATAGAGAACGATGTCAGGGCTGCCGAACGTCCGCCGGACGGTCAGAAGCCCCGGTCGATCCACTCCTGGAGGTGCGGGGCCTCGGCTGCGACGGTGGTCGTCTCCCCGTGCCCGGTGTATACGACCGTGTCGCCCGGCAGGCCGAGCAGCCGGTCCCGAATCGAGTCGATGATGGTCGGGAAATGGCTGTACGACCGTCCCGTCGCCCCCGGCCCGCCCGCGAAGAGCGTGTCGCCGCTGAAGAGCGCCGTCAGGGCAGGGGCGTACAGACAGACAGCGCCGGGCGCGTGGCCGGGGGTGTGCAGCACGGTCAGTTCGACGCCCGCCACGGTGAGGACCAGGCCGTCGGTTAGTTCACGGTCCGGTGTTCGGTCGGGGTGGGTCTGCTTCCACAGCGGCAGGTCGTCGGCGTGGAGCAGGATCGGGGCTCCGGTGCGCGCCGCGAGTTCGGGGGCGGCGTCGATGTGGTCGTTGTGGGCGTGGGTGCACACGACGGCTTTGAGGCGCCGGTCGCCCACCGCCTCGGCGATGGCGTCGGCGTCATGGGCGGCGTCGACGACGATCACCTCGGTGTCGTCGCCGACGATCCACACGTTGTTGTCGACGTCCCAGGTGCCGCCGTCCAGCGAGAACGTGCCCGAGGTGACGAGGCGCTCTGTACGGGCTGTACGGGCGGCCATCAGAAGACCACCACCGAGCGCAGGACGTCGCCGCCGTGCATCCGCTCGAAGGCCTTCTCGACGTCGTCCAGGGCGATGGTCTCGGTGACGAAGGCGTCCAGGTCGAGGCGGCCCTGGAGATAGAGGTCGATGAGCATCGGGAAGTCCCGGGAGGGCAGGCAGTCGCCGTACCAGGAGGACTTCAGCGACCCGCCCCGGCCGAAGACGTCCAGCAAGGGCAGTTCGAGCTTCATCTCCGGAGTGGGGACACCGACGAGGACGACCGTGCCGGCGAGATCGCGGGCGTAGAAGGCCTGCTGGTACGTCTCCGGCCGGCCGACCGCCTCGATGACGACATCGGCGCCGAAGCCGCCGGTCAGCTCGCGGATCGCTGCTACGGCGTCGGCCTCCTTGGAGTTGACGGTGTGGGTCGCCCCCAGCTTCTTGGCGGTGGCCAGTTTCCGGTCGTCGATGTCGACGGCGATGATCTTCGCCGCGCCCGCCAGGTTCGCCCCGACGACCGCCGCGTCCCCGACACCGCCACAGCCGATGACCGCCACGGTGTCGCCCCGGCCGACCTCGCCGGTGTTGATCGCGGCACCGATGCCCGCCATCACCCCGCAGCCGAGCAGTCCGGCGGCAGCCGCGGACGCGGCCCGGTCGACCTTGGTGCACTGCCCGGCCGCGACCAGCGTCTTCTCCGCGAACGCGCCGATGCCCAGCGCCGGAGACAGTTCGGTGCCGTCGAGCAAGGTCATCTTCTGCTTGGCGTTGTGCGTGTCGAAGCAGTACCAGGGGCGTCCGCGCAGACAGGCCCGGCACTGCCCGCACACGGCCCGCCAGTTCAGGATGACGAAGTCACCGGGCGCGACATCGGTGACCCCCTCCCCCACCGACTCCACGACGCCCGCGGCCTCATGGCCCAGCAGGAAGGGGAAGTCGTCGTTGATGCCGCCCTCGCGATAGTGCAGATCGGTGTGGCAGACCCCGCAGGCCTCGATCTTCACCAGCGCCTCCCCCGGACCCGGGTCGGGCACGATGATCGTCTCCAGGCTGACAGGGGCACCTTTGCCCCGCGCGACGACAGCACGGACCTGATGCGTCATGGCCACTCCTCGGCTGGTACGAGACCTGAGCATGTTGCTCATTGCGGCACACATCTCGCGTGCCGCAACACAGCATCGGGGAGGGCCACCTGGGGGTCAAGGCTCCGGTAGGCGGACGGACGGAAGAAGCCGTCGCCGCACGACGGCCGGCCGACCGGTGATAGCGTTGCCCGGAATTTACGGAGACACGATGGAACGACGCCAGCTGGAATACTTCATCGCCGTGGTCGAGCACGGCGGATTCACAGCCGCGGCCATTGCGCTCCATGTAGCGCAGCCCTCGCTTTCCCATGCGATCCGCACTCTGGAGCGCGAATTCGGCGGAAAACTCTTTCACCGCCTCCCGCACGGCGTCGCACTCACCGCGGCGGGCGAAGCGCTCGTCCAGCCGGCCCGGCAGGTGCTGCGCGATCTGACCACGGCCGGTTCCCTGGTCCGTGAAGTCCTCGGGCTCAGCGGCGGGCGGCTCGACATCGTCTCCCAGACGACCCTTTCGGTCGATCCACTCGCCGGGATGCTGGGGCGTCTCCATCGCGCACATCCGAAGGTCTCCGTGCGCGTGGTCGACCCGGAGCAGGGCCCCGCCGTGGCGCACATGGTCGCCGCCGGTCAGTGCGAACTGGGTCTGGTGGACGCCTCGGTGCCCACGACGGATCTGCGCGGGATGGACCTGCCCGAGCAGGAGATGCACGTCGTGCTGCCTCCGGACCACCCGCATCCGCCGGGCGACACCATCACCTCGCGCGAACTGGCCGCGCTGGACCTGATCGTGACACCGCCGGACACCGAGACCCGGGCGGCGGTGGACGACGTATGCACCGCACTGGGCGTCACGCCCCGGATCGTGGTCGAGACCGCGCACCGCGCGATGATCGTGCCGCTGATCCTCTCGGGCGTCGGCGCCTCGCTCCTGCCTGGTTCCATGGCCCGGGATGCCGCGCTGCGCGGGGCCCGGATGCTGTCCAACCGGCCACGGCTGGTGCGCCACGGCCGACTGGTCTGGCGGTCGGGCCCGCTGTCCCCGGCCGCCCAGGCCTTCGTGGACCTGGCAGCCGCACCCGCCGAGGACTGAACCCCACTGCCGGTATAGAAGTTATCTACCGGCCCCATTCAAAACCGGTTCAGGGGTATTCAAGTCGGCTGGTTGACCGCTGTCCACGGCGCCTGTCACTTTTGCTCCACGACAGCTGGCGAGTTTCCCCAGACCGCCCCAAGTCCGTTTTATTACGCTGTCAATTCGGCCGCGCGAAGAACGTGTGACATTTCCCCGCCGGGCATCGCATCGGAGAAATACATGACTGAGTTCGACGCCGGACGGCACGTACTCCCGCGGCCTGACACACGCCCACCACTCACCACCGCGATGGACGTCCACGACCAGAAGTCCCCCTTCACCCCGATCGGCCCGGTCCCTCCGCCCCCGGGCGCCCCGAACGTGGTGATCGTGCTGGTCGACGACCTGGGATTCGGCACCTCCAGCGCATTCGGCGGGCCCTGTGACATGCCCGCCGCGGACCGGCTCGCCGATGACGGGCTGCGCTACACCCGCTTCCATGTGACGGCCCTGTGCTCGCCGACCCGGCAGGCCCTGCTGACCGGACGCAACCACCACTCGGTCGGCATGGGCGGCACCACCGAGATGACCACGGCGGCCCCCGGCTACAACGGATTCCGGCCGCGCAGCGCGGCCACCATGGCCCAGATCCTCCAGGGCAACGGCTACAGCACGGCCGCCTTCGGCAAATGGCACCAGACCCCGCCGCGGGAGATCAGCGCCGTCGGGCCCTTCGACCGCTGGCCGACAGGCGAAGGATTCGACACCTTCTACGGGTTCATGGGCGCCGAGATGAACCACTGGTACCCGCTGCTGTACCAGGGCACCACCCCCGTCGAGCCGGACCGCCGGCCCGAGGACGGCTACCACCTCTCCGAGGACCTCGTCGACCACGCCATCGACTGGGTCCACACCCAGCGCACCCTCACCCCGGGCCGCCCCTTCTTCACCTACCTCGCCCTCGGTGCCGCGCACGCGCCCCTGCACGTCGCCCCGGAGTGGCAGGAGAAGTACCGCGGCCGCTTCGACCACGGCTGGGACCGCCAGCGCGAACTGACCCTGCGACGGCAGAAGGAACTCGGAGTCGTGCCCCAGGACGCGGAACTCGCGAGCTGGGCGGAAGGCGTCCCCCACTGGGACGAACTCACCGACCATCAGCGCCAATTGGCGTCCAGGTTCATGGAGACCTTCGCCGGATTCACCGAACACGCCGATGTGCAGGTCGGCAGATTCCTCGACGCGCTGGAGGAACTCGGCGAACTGGACAACACCCTGATCCTCTACATCCTCGGCGACAACGGCGCCTCCGGCGAGGGCGGCATCGAGGGGACGATCGTCGAACACCGGCTCGGGCACGGCATCGTGGACGACCCCGACGAGATGATCGAGCACCTCGACGAGATCGGCGGACCCTACAGCTATCCGATCGCCCCGGCGGGCTGGGCGCTGGCACTCAACACCCCCTACCAGTGGACCAAGCAGGTGGCCTCGCACTTCGGCGGCACCCGGGACGGCATGATCCTGCACTGGCCCCGAGGGGTGCCCGAGGGCGGCGGCCTGCGCCACCAGTTCTCGCACGTGATCGACGTACTGCCGACGATCCTGGACTGTGCGGGGATCCCGGCACCGTTCAGCGTCGACGGGGTCACCCAGCAGGCGCTGGAGGGGACGAGCATGTGGCGCACGCTCGCCGATCCACGGGCGCCCGAGTTCCACCGCACCCAGTACTTCGAGATGTGCGGCAACCGGGGCATCTACCACGAGGGCTGGATGGCGGTCACCCGGCACGGCATCCCCTGGGAGATGGTGCCGGACAGCAGCCGGAGGTTCTCCGACGACGTCTGGGAGCTCTACGACCTGGACAAGGACTGGAGTCAGGCGCACGACCTCGCCTCCGAACACCCCGAGAAGTTGCGCCAGTTGCAGGACCTGTTCCTGATCGAAGCGGCCAAGTACCAGGTGTTCCCGCTGGACGACCGGGTCACCGAACGGGAGAACCCCGCCGTGGCCGGGCGCATCGATCTGCTCGGTGACCGCACGTCCGTGACCTACCGCGGCGGCATGCGGCGGTTCACGGAGGAGACCACCCCCAACATCAAGAACCGCTCGCACAGCATCACCGCGGACATCGACGTGCCGGGCGCGACGGCCGAGGGCGTGCTCATCGCGCAGGGCGGCCGGTTCGGCGGCTGGTCCCTGTACGTCACCGGGGGCAGGCCGGCGTACGTCTACAACTACTTCGGAATGAGCCTGTACACCGTGCGCGCCGACGAACCCCTGACACCGGGACGGCACGAGGTACGGCTCGCCTTCGACTACGACGGCGGAGGACTCGGCAAGGGCGGGACCGCCGTACTCCTGGTGGACGGCGAACGGCGGGCGACCGGACGCGTCGAGCGGACCATCCCGTACTACTTCTCCTTCGACGAGACGCTCGACGTGGGAGTGGACCTCAGTACGCCGGTGACCGACGACTATCCCGTCCTCGACAACGAGTTCACGGGCACCGTGCACACCGTGCGGATCGATCTGGACTCCGCGGCCGGCGAACCGTCGGACTTCGACGGTGGGCTGCACCGGCGCGTCATGGGGGCCCAGTGAGCTGCTGTGCGCCGTCCGGCGGACGGGCGGCGGACCGGCAGCCGTCCCCGAGCGCTGTGCTCGGCCCTTCGACAACCGAGGGCATGGTGGCCGTACCTGCCGGCGCGTTCCTCATGGGCAGCCAGGACGCGCTCGCCTACCCGGCCGACGGGGAAGGCCCGGTGCGGACCGTGCACGTGGAGGCCTTCTGGATGGACGCCCGCACGGTGTCCAACGCACAGTTCGCGCGCTTCGCCGTCGAGACCGGGTACCGCACCTCCGCCGAGCGGATCGGCTGGTCGTTCGTCTTCGCCGGCCTGCTGCCGGACGACTTCCCGCCGACCCGGGGCGTGGTGGGCGCCCCCTGGTGGCGCCAGGTCGAGGGCGCCGACTGGCGCCGTCCCGAAGGACCGCACTCCACCTGGGAGAACCGGCCGGACCATCCCGTCATCCACGTCGACTGGGACGACGCCCGCGCCTACTGCGCCTGGGCAGGCAAGCGCCTGCCCACCGAGGCGGAATGGGAACGCGCCGCCCGAGGGGGACTGCACGGCAAGGTGTTCCCCTGGGGCGACGAGCTGGAACCGGGCGGGCGCCCCCGCATGAACGTCTGGCAGGGCGACTTCCCGCACCGGCACCCGACCGCCGACGGCTGGTACGGCACCTGCCCGGTCGACGCCTACGAGCCGGGTGGCTTCGGCCTGTACAACGCCACCGGCAACGTCTGGGAATGGTGCGAGGACCCGTTCTCCCTCACGCACCAGGAACAGCGGCGCGTCGCCAAGGGCGGCTCCTACCTGTGCCACGCCTCCTACTGCCGCCGGTACCGGGTCGCCGCGAGGCAAGGCCTGTCCCCGGACTCGGCGACCGGCAACGTCGGGTTCCGGTGCGCCCTGGACTTCGACTCCCTCACTCAGCCCTCAGCCCTCAGCGCAACGCGCGGACGCATAAGGAGCACGACACCATGACACGACACTGGAGAGCCGGCACAGCCGGCACAGCCGGCCTGGCCGTCCTCGGCCTCACCCTCACCGCGTGCGGCGGAGCGAAGGTGGGCGACGACAGCTCCTCTGCTTCCGACAGCTCGGGCAAGTGCGGCACGTTCAACCTCGCGGTCAACCCGTGGGTGGGCTACGAGGCGGACGCGGCGGTCATCGCGTACATCGCCGAGAAAGAACTCGACTGCACGGTGGAGAAGAAGGACCTCAAGGCGGAGATCGGCTGGCAGGGGTTCGAGACGGGCGAGGTCGACGCCATCCTGGAGAACTGGGGCCACGAGGACCTGAAGAAGAAGTACATCACCCAGCAGAAGACCGCCGTCGATCTCGGCTCGACCGGCAACAAAGGCATCATCGGCTGGTACCTTCCGCCGTGGATCGCGAAGAAGTACCCGGACATCACCGACTGGAAGAACCTCAACAAGTACGCGGCCAACTTCAAGACCTCCGAGTCGGGCGGCAAGGGCCAGCTCCTCGACGGCGACCCGTCGTACCAGACCAATGACGAGGCCCTGGTCAAGAACCTGAAGCTGGACTTCGAGGTGGTGTACGCGGGCAGCGAGACCGCGCTCATCCAGGCCTTCCGGGACGCCGAGCAGAACAAGAAATGGGTGATCGGCTACTTCTACGAGCCGCAGTGGTTCTTCTCGGAAGTGCCGCTGGTCCACGTCGAGTTGCCCAAGCACACGGAAGGCTGTACCGCCGATCCGGCGAAGGTCGCCTGCGACTATCCCGTGTTCGACCTCGACAAGATCGTCAGCGCGAAGTTCGCCAAGTCGGGCAGCCCGGCCTACGACCTGGTGAAGAACTTCAAGTGGACCAACGACGACCAGAACACGGTGGCGAAATCCATAGCGCTGGACAAGATGACGCCGGAGGCGGCGGCGAAGAAGTGGGTGGACGCGAACCCCGACAAGGTCAAGGCGTGGCTCGGATAGGCAGTCGGTGCCTCTGTTCACATGCGGCGGTCTTCTCCATTCATCGGGCGGGCATCCTCGGGTGCCCCGATCCAGCGGCTGATCTCGATGTCGGCGGACGTGTCCCGCAGCAGCGTGGGCGCGATCACCAGTTCCTCGACGACCGTCCGCTGCGGCAGCGAGGCGCACAGCAGCACGGCTCGCGCCACGTCCTGCGGCTGCACCATGGCCGCCCGCTTCTCCTCGCTCGGCGGGGCGGCGCGGCTGTCCAGGATCGGTGTGTTCACCTCGCCGGGCAGGATGCAGGTGGCACGGATGAGGTCGTTGCGGAAGGTGCTGCGCAGATACGTCATGAAGTTGCGCACGCCCGCCTTGGCCGCGCCGTAGGGCGCCCCGCCGAGGAGGGTGGGCCGCACCGCGGCGAGCGAGGACACCGTGATGATCGAGCCGCCGCCGTGCTCCAGCATGTCCGGGAGCACGGCCTGGGTGAGCAGGTACACGGCGGTGAGGTTGACGCCCATGACCTCGTTCCACTCCTCCTCACTGATCCAGCGGACGTCCAGTACCTTGCTCGCGCCGCCCGCGTTGTTGACGAGGATGTCGACGGGCCCGGCCACCTCTCGCGTCCAGGCGACGAGTTCGCGGACCTCGTCGGCGTTCTCGACGTGCGTGGAGTGGGTGAAGGCCGTGCCGCCGGCCTTCTCGATCACTGCGGCGACCTCGTCGAGGATGTGCTGCCTGCGTCCGACGAGCACCACCCTCGCCCCCTCCCCCGCCAGCAACAGCGCCGTTTCCCGGCCGATACCGGTACCCGCACCGGTGATCAGCGCGGTCTTTCCCTCAAGGGTTCCCGTCCGCTCTCCGTCGACGTACGCCATCCGTCTCAGCCCTCCCAGCCGTGGGCGCGCCATACGCCCTCAGGGGTGAGGATGCCCTCGCGAGGTCGACGAGAATGGCTTCCCGGCCGCAGATCTCCCCACGGCTTGCTGCCGCTCTCCACGCAGATCGCCCGTACCGGGTGCGCCAGGCTCGGCAGGACGATGCGCTGCCGGGGGGATGCCGAGACGCTCGTCGCCGGCGACGGCGACAACACCGCCGACCACCACGACGAGATCGCTCACCTGCACCGACTGGTACCCCCGGCGTAGACGCATCGCCCTCAGGCGCCCCTTCCCCTCCTCAAGCCGGCCTCCGAGTTTGATGACCCAAGTACTGATTGCTGGCCGCCCGCGACTTCCCCGGACGGCCAACGACAGATCAGTACCTTCTCGCCTAGTGGCCGCCGACGCTGTTGCTGCAGCCCATGGTCGAGCCGATGTGCTTGCTCTGCCCACCGGCGTTGCCCTCGCCGTTGAGCGCGTTGCCCAGCAGGCCGTTGAGGA
This sequence comes from Streptomyces sp. 4N124, assembly GCF_052245395.1. NCBI lineage: Bacteria > Bacillati > Actinomycetota > Actinomycetes > Kitasatosporales > Streptomycetaceae > Streptomyces > Streptomyces sp. 4N124. Next base: position 215,378 of record NZ_JBQQBS010000001.1, on the reverse strand, counting down.
TGCCGACCTGGCCGAGGATGTCGAGGTTCAGGTCGTGCGACTTGCATTCGGAGCTCTGCATGACCTTGTGCCCCTTGCCCTTGTCGCCGTGACCGTCGTTCCCGTCGGCGCTGGCGGTGCCGGCGCTCAGGAGTCCGACGCTGCCCAGGGCGACGACCAGGACGGCTGCCTTGTGAAGCTTGTGCATGTGTCATCTCCGATGGAGTGAGGCGCGTGCGATCCGTAAAAGATCGACTTCGTACAGTCACGGGACATTAATATGAAAAATACCGATATGCCCTGACGGCACGCCGGGGATTCGCGACCTTGTGATGGAAGCACCCGGACAACAGCAAGGGCCTGACGGCCAGCCGTCTGTACGAGCGCATGGCCTTCCTCGTGTTCTGAGGCTGGGCCAGCGCGACTACGTCGCTCCCACGTTCGGAATGGTGGCGATGATCGAACTGCTGAGAGTCAGCAGAGCCGACGAGAAGCTAGCAGCGACTGCGTGCGTCCAGAGAACGGAGCAACCAAGTATGAACGTCTTCATCATCGGCATCACCGGCGGAGTCGGCGGATTGCTCGCGCAGAAGCTGCGCTCCAGGGGGGCTGCCGTTCACGGGCTCGTGCGCAGGGATGACCAGCAGGCTCAGGTGACAGCACAAGGCGTGAACGCAAGAGTCGGGGATCTTGCAAGCATGTCCGCAGACGAGCTCGCGGCGGCGTTGGGTGATATCGACGTGATCGTGTTCAGCGCAGGGTCGAATGGTGGCAGCAGAGAGATCACGAAGGCAATCGATGGCGATGGGGTCGCGAAGGCGATTGAAGCCGCTCGCGTAGCTGGGGTCGACCGCTTCGTACTGGTGTCCGTACTCCCGGAATCGTGGCGGGAGCGGGACCTCGGCGAGGAGGTGGAGTACTACTTCGCCGTGAAGAAGAGCGCGGACATCGCGCTCACCCGCAGCGATCTGGATTGGCTGATCCTTCGCCCGTCACTCCTTCTCGACGAACCCGGGATCGGCACCGTCTCACTCGGACCGGCGGAATTCCACGGTCAGATAGCTCGCGACGACGTCGCTGAAACGCTTGCAGAGCTGCTTCACGAGCCGCGCATCGGACGGCAAATCCTTGAACTCAACACCGGATCTACGCCGATCCGCAACGCCGTTCAAGCAAACGTTCGCGAGCCCTGAGTCGTCCCAGCGGCCTGCTAGGCGCTCGGAGTCAGTCAAGATCATCCGCGTTCGTGAGAAGTTGTGAGACAAGACCCAGAAAACGATCAAGGGCCTCGTCTCACATGAAGTGATCCAAGGCCCTGACCTGCCATGGCAGTTCATCGAACTGTCGGGACGACAGGATTTGAACCTGCGACCCCTTGACCCCCAGTCAAGTGCGCTACCAAGCTGCGCCACGTCCCGGCTGCGCGTCCCGCGGTGTTCCGTGAGAACGCGCAGGTCAACCCTAACGCACGCGTACGGGTGCTGACGCCGCGTCCTCGGCGGGGCGGGCCGGCGCGGTCAGGCCGGAGGATCGTCCGACCGGGACCAGCAGGGCCGCCAGTGCCGCGGCCAGGCACAGCAGGGCCAGCAGGGTGAAGCCGTGGGTGTAGCCGGATTCGTAGGGCAGACCGGAGGGTTGGAGGTGGCCGGTGACCAGGACGCTGGTGACCGCGGCGCCGATGGAGCCGCCGATGGTGCGGATGTTGGCGTTCATGCCGGTCGCGGCGCCGGTCTGGTCGGCCGGGACGCTGCCCACGATCAGGTTGGCCATCGAGGCGAAGGCCAGTCCGATACCGAGGCCGAACACGCCTGCCACGAGGGCGACTTGCCACTGCTCGTCGTGCCAGAGGGCGAGGAAGCCGCAGGCGAGCGCGCCGAGCGCCGCACCTGCTGTGAGCAGTGTCTTGGCACCCAGGACCGGTTCCAGGCGGCCGCTCAGCACGCCTGAGAAGAACATCGCGACGAGCATCGGCAGCATGAGCAGTCCGGTGGCGGTGACGCTGGAGCCGAAGCCGTATCCGGCGGAGCCGGGGGTCTGTACGAAACCGGGGAGGAAGGACCAGATCGCGTACATGCCCGCGCCGAACAGCAGCGCGGCGGTGTTGGTGGTCCACACGGCGGGCAGCCGCATCACACGCAGGTCGATCAGCGGCGTGCGCGAGCGGGCCTCGGCAAGCAGCCACAGCGCGAAGAGGACGACGGCGGCGACGAACAGGCCGATCACCCGGGCCGAGCCCCAGCCCCAGACGCTCGCCTGGCTGAGCGGCAGCAGCAGCGCCACCAGCCAGGCCGACAGCAGCCCGGCACCGAGCCAATTGACGTTCCCCGCAGCCCGGTTGCGCGACTCGGGTACGTAGCGCAGAGCGATCAGCGTGGTGGCGGCGACGATCGCCACGGGGATCCAGAACAGCCAGCGGTAGTCGAGCGCGGACACGATGGGTCCGGCCGCGACCATGCCGACGCCGCCGCCCGCGGCGATCACCGCGGACAGGTTGCTGATGCTGCCGCTCACCTGGGACGGGGCGAACTCGTCCCGGATGATGCCGAAGGAGAGCGGGACCAGCGCGCCACCGACGCCCTGGACGACCCGGGCGACGATCAGTACGCCGATGGTGGGCGCGAGTGCGGCGAGCAGACAGCCGAGGGCCACGACGGACAGGACGGCGACGAGGGTGCGTTTCTTGCCGATCAGGTCGCCGACGCGGCCGAGGATCGGCGTGAAGATCGAGGCGGACAGCAGATACGCCGTCATCACCCAGGTCGCGGTGGCCTGCGAGGTGTTGAGCGCGTGCTGGACGGTCGGCAGGGCCGGCGCGATCAGCGACTGCAGCATGGCGAACACGCCGGCACCGCTCGCGAGGACCGCGAAGGTGAGACGGGTGGACTTGCGGGGCATGGAGAGCCTCTCCGAATCCGAGCAGGGTGCGGCCGACAGCGTCCGGTCGCGGACGAGTGTGAGCCGAGGAGGGTGCGGGTCTTCGCGTCGGAGACGTCACGCGTCCACGGCGAACGGACCCCGCACTGCTAAAGTGGAGGTACCCCTCCACTGTAGCGGAGGCTAACCTCCGCTTCAACCTGTCCGCCCCGGGAGGCAGCAGTGACGGCCCAGCCGTACCCCGTCAGCGAGATCGTCGCGTCGCGCCGACCGCACCGTAAGGACGCCGCGCGCAACTACGACGCGTTGCTGGTGGCCGCCCGTGAGGCGTTCGCCGAGCACGGCTCGGAGGCCTCCCTGGAGGACATCGCACGGCGGGCGGGCGTCGGCATCGGCACGCTTTACCGGAACTTCCCGACCCGCCGCCACCTGTTCGAGAGCGTGTACGCGAGCGAAGTGAACGACCTGTGCCAGGTCGCCGAGGAGGTCGCCGACCAGGGGCCGTGGGAGGCGCTGACCTCGTGGCTGCGGCGATTCGTCGACTACACCGTCACCAAGCGGGCCATCCGCGAGGCCCTCAACAACGAGTCGGAGATCTTCCTGGCCTGCCGGGAGTCGATGTACGCGGCGGGCGGCCCGCTGTTCCAGCGGGCGCAGGAGGCGGGCGAGGCGCGCAAGGACATGGACTTCGACGACCTGCTGCGGATGGTCGCTGGCATCACCGCGACGAACTTCCTCGACGAGGCCCAGCGCGACCGCGTACTGACCGTCGCGCTCGACGGCGTACGGGCCAGGGACTGAGCACTCCCCTGCCAGGGCAGGCGGCCGCACCCGCACTCTCCTTCACCTCGTCAGTGCGTGATCGCCGGTCCTGCTGCGCACCGGCCCCCACGGGCTGCTTCGGGCCGCGCAGTGAGGCGATGCCGATGAAGACCATGGAGGAGAGGCCGGCGATGGCGAAGGCGGTGAAGCCCCAGTCGCCGTGGTTCGCGGCGAGGATCTGGCCGCCGAGCCAGGGGCCGAAGACGGCGCCGAAGCGGCCCATGCCGGAGGTCCAGCCGACGGCGGTGGCGCGGCTGTCCGGGGTGGAGCGGATGGAGACGGTCGCGTAGATCATCGTCTGGGCGCTGTTGAGGAAGACGCCGGTGAGGAAGACGACGATCATCGTCACGCTCATCGGCGTGTGGACGCTGAGCAGGAAGACCCCGGCGGCGGTCAGCGCGAACCAGATCGCCGGGATGCGCGGGGCGCCGAAGCGGTGGGCGGCCCGGCCCGCGACGAGCATGCCGCCGAGGTTGAAGACGACCACGAAGGACAGGGCGGAGCCCAGCTCGTAGCCCTCGGCGCGCATCCGCCGCCGCGGGCGGAGAGCGAGGGGGAAGGAAGACGTTCGCCCGGGCTCCTGTGGCCTCCTGTGGGCCGGCTGTGTCCCGGCTCAGCCGACCGGCGGCGTCCCGTGCGTGTGGAACGACTCGATGGTCTTCAGGCCCCAGGCCTGGCCCTTCTTCCGCTCGTCCTCGGTCCAGGTGATCAGCGGCCAGTCGGGAGCCAGGACCAGCCGCGTGAGCGGGTTGCACAGTTCGATGCGGTTGCCGCCCGGCTCGTAGACGTAGAGGAAGAACGTCTGCTGGATGGCGTGCTTGTGCGGGCCGGTCTCGATGAACACACCGCTGTCGATGGCGAGATCGGCGGCGCGCAGGATCTCTTCGCGGGTGTCCGTCGCGAAGGCGATGTGGTGCAGTCGGCCGGTGGAGCCGGTCCAGTCCGAGGTGTAGACGACGTCGTACGACTTGTTCGTGAAGGTCAGCCAGCGGGCCGCGATCTTCCCCGTGTCGAGCCGGATCTGCTCCGTGGGTCGCGCGCCGAGGAGTTGTTCCTGGAACTCCGCGTTGGCGAGTACGTCGGCGGCGAGGAAGTTGATGTGGTCGAGCCGGCGTACGCCGACGCCGCGGTTGGGCTTGGCCTGGGGCTGGTTCTTCAGCGCCGGCCGCAACTCCCCGGGGGCTTCGTAGTGTTGGCTCTCCCAGTACAGCGCGTGCTCGTGGCCGTCCGGGTCGGTCGTGACATAGAGCTTGCCGAGGCCCGGCTCGTCCTCGACCCAGATGCCGGAGCCGCCGGCGTCCTCGATCGCGCTGACGCGCCGCTGAAGGGCCTCCTCGCTGGAGGTGCGAAGTGCGAGCCGGCCGAGGCCCGGCTGTTCGCGGGCGGTGAGGACGAGGCTGTGGTGCTCGTAGTCGTCGAAGGTCCGCAGGTAGACGGTGTCTGCCTGCTGCCCGTTGACGGTCAGGCCCAGGTAGTCGGTGAAGAAGGCGACACTGGCGTCCAGGTCCGGGGTGAACAACTGGGCGTGGCCGACATGGGCGATGTCACCGAGCGGCGGGGTCATGGTGTGCCTCCAAGCGGTGGTACGGCGGCGCGGGGGAAGACGGTGCCGTCGAAGATCTTCCGTGCGGTGCGCACGACGGCGGTGCGCCGGACCACGGGAGCGGTCTGCGCGGCTCCGGGCTCCACGCTGGTTTCGATGTCGAGGAATCCGGTGGGGTGCTCGATGCGTATCCGGTCGCTCCGCCCGGGGGGCTCGGCGATCCCCTCCCCCACGCCGCCGGGCACGAGCAGCCCCGCCGCCACGCTCGCGGCGCCCAGGACGCCGATGGAGGTGTGGCAGCGGACGGGGATGAAGGTGCGAGTCGTCACCGCACCGCCGTCCCGGGGCGGCGCGAGCAGGCTGAGCTTGGGCACCGTGGCGCCCTCCACATCGCCGAGGCCCATCAACTGCCCTGCCTCCAGCCGGATTTCGCGCAGCCGGCCGGCGAGGGCGACGTCCTCCTCCAGGTCCTTGGGCGCCTCGTAGCCGGTGACGCCGAGGGCGGAGGCGGGGATCAGCACGGTCGGCATCCCGTTGTCCACGCACGTGACCTCGGTACCGGCGACGGTGTCGCGGACGTGCCCCGTGGGCAGCAGCGGGCCGGCGCCCGGCGGGAACCCGATCACGACGGCAGCGGCGGTGCCCGGCACCCCGGCGATCTCCGCGGAGCCGGTGTAGTCGACCCGGCCACCGGGGGTGGGGAAGGTCGCGACGGCCAGCTCTCCGGTGTTGAGCATCCGGATGCGTACGGTCGTCTCGGCGTCGTCCGCGTCGACCAGGCCGCGTTCCACGGCGAAGGGGCCGACCCCGGCGAGGATGTTGCCGCAGTTCTGCCGGCCCGTCACTTCGGGGCGGTCGACGGCGACTTGGAGGAACAGGTAGTCGACGTCCGCCTCGGGGCCGGCCGAGCGGGAGATGACGGCCACCTTGCTGGTGAGCGGGTGCGCGGCGCCCAGCCCGTCGATCTGGCGCGGGTCGGGGCTGCCCATGACCCGCAGCAGCAGGTCGTCTCGGTCACCGGGATCGGCGGGCAGGTCCCCGGCGAGGAAGTAGGCGCCCTTGGAGGTGCCGCCGCGCATCAGCATGCACGGCACCTCCTCGGGCCCGCGGCTCACGACCCCTCCCCCGTGTATTCCTCGTACGTCCGGTACTCGACGCCGAGCCGCCGCAACGTCTCCCGCAACCCGTAGCGGTCCAGGCCCAGTTCACCGTCGAGGAAGGCGGCGCGGGCCTTTGCCTCCTTGGCCTCGCGGGCCTCGGACGCCTCGACGGTGGCGTGGGCACGCTCGCGCGGGACGACCACCACGCCGTCGTCGTCCGCGAGGATCACATCGCCGGGGCGGATCACCTGGCCGTCGATCGCGACCGGTACGTTGACCGAGCCGCCGGTGGCCTTGACCGTGCCCTGCGCGGAGATCGCCCGCGACCAGACCGGGAAGTCCATCTGGCGCAGCTCCTGGGTGTCGCGGACACCGGCGTTGCTGACCAGGCCACGGACGCCCCGCCGTTGCAGCGCGGTGGCGAACAGTTCGCCGAACATGCCGTCGGTGGACGGGGAGGTGGTGGTGACGACGAGGAAGTCGCCCTCGCCGCACTGCTCGACCGCAGCGTGGATCATGAGGTTGTCGCCGGGCCAGCTGAGCACGGTGACGGCCGTACCGGCGACCCGTACACCCTGCTGGATGGGACGGATGCCGGGGCCGAGCAGACCGGTGCGCCCCATCGCCTCGCTCACCGTGGCCACGCCGAATCCGGCGAGCGCTTCGACATCCTTGGCGTCGGCCTTCGGCGGGTCGGTGACGATCACGCCGCTCATGCCAGCTCCTTCGCGATCTGCGGGTAGGGACGCATGAACGCCTCGGCCATGGTCTTGTGGGCGAGGCCCAGGTTGGGTCCGGCGTTGCGCTTGAGCTGGACGCCGCGGCGCACGGCGAGGTCGGTGTAGTAGTCCCACAGGTGCTGCTGGGCGACGAGGCACTCCATCGCCTTGCGCTTGGTGTCCCACACCTCGGTGATGTCGAGCAGGACCTCGGGCCTGAAGCCGCTCATCTCGGGCTGGTGCGGCTCGAAGTAGAAGACCGGCGGGGCGCCGATGATGTCGCCCTCGCCCGGGTAGCCGATGGCTTGGGCGAGGATCCGGGCTTCGAGGGCCATGCGGTGGGCGGCCGGGTGATCGCCGTTGTACGGGTCCTCGGTCGGGTGGGTGAGGACGACATCGGGCTGCGTCTCGCGGTAGAGCTCGACGAGTCGGTCGGTCAACTCCGCTGTGGGGACCAGGGGATAGTCACCGGCGTCGAAGAAGCGGACCTCGGCGCCCAGGGTTTCGGCCGCGCGCTCGGCCTCGCCCCGGCGTATCGCCTTGATCTCCTCCAGTTGCTTGCCCTCGCGCCACGCCTTGGCGGACTCGCCGCGCTCGCCGAAGGTCAGGCAGGCGATGGTGACCTTCTCCCCTCGCGAGGCGGCCAGGGCGATGGCTCCACCGGCCCGCCACACGAAGTCCCCGGCGTGCGCGGTGACGACGAGGGTCGACCGTGGTGGTGGGGTGGTGGTGGCGGGCGCTTCGGCATGCGTCATTGCAGACATCTCCTTGGTGGACAGAGGGGCGCCCGCCCCGCGTGCGTCAGTCGCGCAACGCGTCGATCACGCTGGTGAGGTGGGCGCGGACGGCCGCTTCGGCCGCCTGGGGGTCTCTGGCCCTGATCGCTTCGATCATCGCCAGATGCTCGTTCAGGGAGTGCTGCGGACGACCGGGTCTGAGCGCCAACTGGAAGCGGTGGCGCACCAGTTGGGCGTTGAGCCGCTCCAGCAGTTCCACGGCCGTGCGCTGGCCGGAGAACTCCCGGATCCTGGCGTGCAGTTCCTGGTTCAGCTCGGAGTACGTCATCGGCTCGCCGTCGGCCACGGCCTTGCTCATGGCTGTGCCCAGGTCCGCCAGTTCCATCAGCTGCTCGTCGCTGGCCGCGACGGCCGTCTTCGCCGCACACAGCCCTTCGAGGACCATGCGGCACTCGGTGATGGCGACCGCTTCCTCCACGGTCACCACCCGCACCCGCGAGCCGCGGTTGCGGATCCGCTCCACGAGACCCTGGGCCTCCAGATCGATGAGTGCCGCACGGATGCTCGCCCGTGTCACATCGAACTGCTCGGCGAGTTCGTTCTCCACCAGTCGCTGTGCCGGTGCCATCTCGCCGCGCAGGATCGCCTGCCGCAGCTGCGCGAGCGCATGCTGCTTGGCCTGCTCTCCGGTGCTCGGACGGGCTTGTTTCGGCATCGTGTGCCCTCTCTGAGTGAGTGCCTGTCGAACGTAAATCTAGCCAAACAGAATTGTCAACAATTTTGTCCGGCATACTGCCCGCGTCTCCCGGGTGCCAGCCGGCGCCTCAGCCCTCGCGGTACAGCTCGGTGACCAGTTCCATCACGGCCTGTGCGGCGGGATGCGGGTCGTCGCGCCACCAGGCGAGGCGTACGGCGATCGGCTCGGCGTCGCGCACGGGGCGGTAGACGACGCCGGGCCTCGGATACTGGTTGGCGGTGGACTCGGCCGTGATGCCGATGCCGCGGCCCGCGGAGATCACGGTGAGCCAGTCGTCGATGTCATGCGTCTCCTCGATGGCCGGGCGGGAGTCCGGCGGCCACAGGTCCGCGGTCGTGGTGCCGGTGCGGCGGTCGACGAGGAGCGTGCGCCCGGCGAGGTCGGCCAGCCGGACCGAGCGGCGCCGGGCCAGCCGATCGTCACCGGCCACCGCGCACAGCCGCCGCTCCAGACCGACGATGGCCGACTCGAACCGCCGGTCGCCCACGGGCCGCCGTACGACGGCCAGATCACAGGCGCCCTCCGCGAGTCCGGCCGTGCCCGAGTTGACGCGAACGAGGTGCAGGTCGGTCTCCGGACGCAGATCGGCCCAGCGGCGCTGGAAGGCGACGGTGTGCCGGCCGAGCGCGGACCAGGCGTAGCCGATCCGCAACTGGGCATGGCCGGACGCGGCCTCCCGCACCAGGTCGTCCACCTCGGCGAGCACACGCCGGGCGTGCGCCACCACCCGCACCCCGGTACCGGTCGGCGTCACCTCGCGCGAGGTCCGCCGCAACAGCCGTACGCCCAGGGCCTTTTCCAGCGAGGCCAGGGTGCGGGAGACGGCCGCCTGGGAGACGTCGAGGGCGAGGGCGGCGTCGGTGAAGGTGCCCTCGTCGACGATCGCGACGAGACAGCGCAGCTGCCGCAGTTCCACATCCATACGTCCAGCGTATAGATCCCGCTCCGAATGCATTTTGCGCAAGTACGGAACCGGCGCACGATCGGAGCATGCAAGGAGCACCCGCACGCCCCGCCGCATCCCTGCCCTCCGCCGCACCGCTCCCGGCCCCGAAGCGTCCTCCGCTCGCCGGGGTGGCCACGATGGCGGGCAGCGGGCTGTCCAACCAGGTCGGAGCCGCGATCGGTTCCCTCGCGTTCCCCGTGATCGGTCCCATCGGTGTCGTCGCGGTGCGCCAGTACGTCGCCGCGGCCGTGCTGCTGGCCGTGGGCAGGCCGCGGCTGCGGTCGTTCACCTGGCGGCAGTGGTGGCCGGTGCTGCTGCTGGCCGTGGTGTTCGGGACGATGAACTTGTCCCTGTACAGCGCCATCGACCGCATCGGCCTCGGACTGGCGGTGACGCTGGAGTTCCTGGGTCCGCTGAGCATCGCGCTCGCGGCCACCCGGCGGCGCCTGGACGCCTGCTGGGCGCTGCTCGCCGCGGCGGGCGTCGTCGTCCTGATGCGACCCCAGCCGTCGGCCGACTATGTCGGCATGGGGCTGGCCCTGCTCGCGGCCCTGTGCTGGGCGTCGTACATCCTGCTCAACCGGACCGTCGGACGGCGCATCCCGGGAGCGCAGGGTTCGGCAGCCGCCGCCGGGCTGTCCGCGCTGATGTTCCTGCCGGTCGGGATCGTCGTGGCGGTCCAGCACCCACCGACCCTGATGGCCGCCGGGTGCGCCGTGGCCGCGGGGGTGCTGTCCTCGGCGGTGCCGTACCTCGCCGACCTGTTCACGCTGCGCCGGGTACCGGCACCGGCCTTCGGCCTGTTCATGAGCGTCAACCCGGTGCTCGCCGCCGTGGTCGGCTGGGTCATCCTCGGCCAGGGACTGGGGTGGACGGAGTGGGCGGGCATCACGGCCGTCGTCGCCGCGAACGCGCTCAGCATCCTCGCTCGGCCGGGCCGATAGCCGAGCCCCGGGGGCGTATTGATCAGACCAGGCGCGCTTTGCTCAGGCCAGGCGCGCTATTGAATGTTTGATTCAGCGAATCTAACATCGCGCGGTGGATCCATTCACCCACCGCACCCCTCATGGTTACGGAAGGGGATTCCCCCGTGTTCCCAGCCATTCGCCTCAGACGCCCTGCCACCGCCATGGCACTCACGCTCGCCCTGAGCCTCCCCACGACCGCGACGGCCACGCCCCCAAGAGATGCGCCGCAGGTATGGCCCACCCCGCAGCACCTCAGCACGGGACACGGCCAACTCACCGTCCCTGAAAGGGTCGTCGAGGTCGTCGGTCCCGGAACCGACCCCTCGGCCCGCCGTCTCGTCGAGTCCGTCCTGCGGGACGCCGGAGCCGACGAGATCGTCACGACAGACAAGCCGCCCGCGTCGGCCGCGCTCACCGTCTACGTGGGCGGCCCCGCCGAGAGCGGCGCCACCGGCCGGGCCCTCAAGGCGCTCGGCGCCAAGTCCCCGGCCGGTCTGCCGTCCGGCGGCTACGTCCTCGCGTCCGGCCGGAAGCAAGGGCAGGCCCTCGTCGCCCTGTCCGGCGTCGACACCACGGGCACCTTCTATGCCGCCCAGACCCTGCGCCAACTCGTCGTCAAGGTGGGCGGATCCCGTTCCGCCCTCCCCGAGGTCAGCGTGCGGGACTGGCCGACAGCGCCCCTGCGCGGGGTCATCGAGGGCTTCTACGGCGCTCCGTGGTCGCACGCCGAACGCCTCGCCCAACTCGACTTCTACGGCCGTACGAAGCAGAACGTCTACGTCTACTCCCCCAAGGACGACGCCTACTTGCGCGCCCGCTGGCGCGACGCCTACCCGCCCGCCGAACTCGCCCGGCTCGCGGAACTGGTCGACCGGGCCGACGCCAACCACGTCCGCTTCACGTACGCCCTCTCCCCCGGACTGTCGGTCTGCTACTCCTCCGACGCCGACGTCAAGGCGCTCACCGCCAAGTTCGACTCGCTGTACGCCATCGGCGTCCGCTCCTTCGCGATACCGCTGGACGACATCAGCTACACGAAATGGAACTGCGCCGCCGACGAAGAGGAGTTCGGCACCGGAGGCGGCGCGGCCGGCACCGCCCAGGCCCAGTTGCTCAACCGGGTCTGGCAGGAGTTCTCCGCCACGCACTCAGGGCTCGAACCGCTGGAGATGGTCCCCACCGAGTACTCGGACCTGGCCGACTCCCCCTACAAGACCGCCCTGCGAGAGAAGTTGGACCCCTCGGTGGTGGTCGAATGGACCGGCGTCGGCGTGATCGCCCCGACCGTCACCGCCGAACAGGTACGCAGCGCGCGCAAGGTGTACGGCCACCCGATCCTGGTCTGGGACAACTACCCCGTCAACGACTACGTCACGAGCCGTCTGCTGCTCGGCCCCTACACCGGCCGTGAGCCCGGCGTCGCCGAGGAGGCGGTCGGCGTGACCGCCAACCCGATGGTCCAGGGCGAGGCGAGCCGGATCGCGCTGTTCACCTCGGCCGCCTATCTGTGGAACCCGCAGGCCTACGACCCACGGGCCGCGTTCCTCGCCTCCGTCCGTGACCTGGCGGGACCCGCGGCGGCGAGGTGGCTGCGGATCTTCGCAGAGAACAACTACTCGTCCCAGCTCGACCCGACCGAGTCGCCGACGCTGAGCCCGCTGATTGCCGCCTTCCACAAGGCCTACGACCAGGACAGCGGTCTCGACCGGGCCGCCGCCGCGCTCAGGGCGTACTTCACGGACATGGCCGCCGCACCGGCACAGTTGCGGGCCCGACTCGCCAACCCCGGCTTCCTCGAAGAGACTTCGGCCTGGCTGGACAAGCTCGGCCGGTACGGCTCCGCGGGACAGACAGCCGTGGACCTGCTGCTGGCGAGCAAGCGCGGCGACAGCGACGCGGTCACCACGTACTGGAACCGGCTCAGGGCCGAGCGCAAGGCACTGGACGCCGTGCCCCAGCAGGTCTCGCCGGGAGTGATGGACCAGTTCCTCTACACGACGATGCTGCGGACCGCGCCCGATCCCGGCGTCGACCTCTCCTTCGAGCCCGGTTCCCTCGCCCTGAAGCCGGGTGAGTCCGAGACGGTCACGCTGGCCCTGTCCGACGAGCGCTCGACCACCGCCAAGACGGTCTCCTGGAAGCTCGACGTTCCCGAGGGCGTCACGGCCTCCCCCGCCGAGGGCACCGCCACCGTCCCGGCGGGCGGCACCACTTCCGTCACGGTCAGGTTCTCTGCGCAGGAGGGCGCCGGGGAAGGCGTGTGGTCCGTCGTCGCCACCGGCACCGGCGCTCTCGACCGGGCGATCCCGGTCCAAGTCACCGACGGGTCCGGCTCGTCCAGAGCGCTGACGGCCAACTTCAGTGGCGCGTCGGTCAGTTCGATCGACCTCTCCTCCGGCAAGAGCACCGAGATCGCCGTCGGAAACAACCCCGGTGAGGTGGTCGTGAGTGCGGACGGGCGCACCGCCTACGCCGCCAACCAGGGCTCGAACACCGTCAGCGTGATCGACGTGGCGGACGGCAAGGTCACCGCCACCGTCGCTGTGGGGCGCGTCCCGGCCGGGCTCGCGCTCACGCCGGACGGCGGCACGCTCTGGGTCGCGAACTACTCCGACGGCACGGTGCAGCCCGTGGACACCGCAACGCTGCGGGCGGGTACGGCCGTTCCCGTGGGCTCAGGTCCCGAGAACATGGCGATCACACCCGACGGGCGGACGCTGTATGTGGCCAACATCCACGACAACACGGTCAGTCCGGTTGACCTGGCCACCCGGAAGAGCGGCACAGCGATCCCGGTCGGCCCCAGGCCCTTCAATGTCGTGGCCGCTCCCGACGGGAAGACGGTGTACGTGTCCAACTCCGGCGGCTCCACCGTCACTCCGATCGACACCGCCACGAACGACACCGAGCCGACACTCCTGGTCGCCGGCCAGGCCTACGGGCTCGGTCTGTCGCCGGACGGGCGGACCTTGTGGGTCAGCCCCAGCACCGGCGACAGCGTTACGCCCGTGGACACGGTGACCGGGGCGCCCGGAACGAGGGTGACGGTCGGGAAGTCTGCCTTCGACGTCGGTCTGGACTGGAGCGGGGGTACGGCGTACGTCACCACCGCGGACGGGAACGCGCTGGTGCTGGTCGAGACGGGGTCGGGGGCGGTGGGGGATGCGTTCAGCACGGGCGCCTATCCGTTGGCTGTGGCGCTGACGCCCGTGCCCGTGGGGTAGCGCTCCGCGGGGTGCCGCGCTACGCCTTCCAGCGTCTGCGGGTTCGTTGTGGCTGGTCGCGCAGTTCCCCGCGCCCCTTTGGGGGCGCTGCTGAACCGGTCTCAGCTCGCGGTACGCCGGATTCGTCCGGCGTACCGCTTCTCCAGCTCCAGGTTCCCCTCGAAGCCGCCCGGCACGTTCGCCGAGACGTACACCGGGGGGCGGTCGCCGGAGGCGAGGAGGAGGGAGGCTGCCTCGGCGACCGCCATCTGGACCAGCATCACGCCGGTGAGCGTGGAGAGGGCGCACACGGCGCCGCCGCCGGGGAGTTCGAGGAGGGCGTCGCCGCGTGGGGCCGCGTTGTCGAGGACCACGTCGGCGATGTCGGCGAGCTTCTTGCCGCTCGGGTGGGCGGCGGGGACGGCCCGGGTGTGGGAGAGGGAGGTGATGGCCAGGAGCCGGTGGCCTTCTTCCTTGGCGTGCAGGGCCATCTCGACGATGACGTTGTTGACGCCGGAGTTGGAGATGATGACGAAGAGGTCCTCCGGTCGAGGGGCGGCGAGGTCGTAGATCCGCTGGGCCACTCCGGGCCGGCGCTCCAGGAGCGGGTCGTCGAGGACGCTGGGCGCGTCACCGCCGTAGAGGACGAGGTCGGCGATGCTGAGGCGGTTCGTGGGCACCAACCCCCCGGCTCGGCCCGCGAGTTCGAGGACGATGGCCTGGGAGTGGCCGGTGCCGAAAGCCTGGATGACGCCGTCCGAGCGCACGCACTGGGCAATCAGTTCAGCGGCGCGGGTCACCTCGCCGCCGGCGGACTCGGTGATGCGGTCGAGGGCGGCCATGCCCTCGCGGGCGAAGCCCTGGGCGCTCACGGACTCGACGGACACGGGACACTCCCCACTGGTGGATTGAACCACCTCACACAACATCACAGCTGAATCAATAAATCACACGCCGTGGGCTGCGGGCAACGAGGAAGCGCACCCATGTCGATGGGTCCTGGAATTCAATCGGTGGCCTGAACGGTGGCTGTTACCTTCGTCGTATGCCTGCGACGGACGTCACCACACTGATCCGCACCGAGCTGCCCCGGCTGGCCGGCTCGCTGCGGAAGGTCGGCGAGCTGATCCTGGAGGATCCGGCCGCCGTCACCCACTGCTCGGCCGCTGAGCTGGGCCGCCGTACCGGTACCTCCCAGGCGACGGTGACCCGGTTCTGCCGGGCCGTCGGGCTCGACTCCTACCAGCATCTGCTGATCGAACTGGCCCAGGAGCGGGGCCGCGGCGAGGTCTCGGACTGGGGCACCGCCGAGATCGGCCCCGACATCTCCCCGGACGACAGCCTGGAACGGGTCGTGCAGGTCGTCGGCACCGCGGATCTGCGCGCGGTCCAGCAGACCATCGACCGGATGGACCTCGACGCCGTCGAGCGCGCGGCCCAGGCGACGGCCCGCGCGCGCCGTATCGACGTGTACGGCGTCGGCGGCAGTGGGGCCCTGGCGCAGGAGACCGAGACCCGGCTGTTCCGCATCGGCTGCGCGGTGCGCGGCTGGACCGAGGTGCATGGCGCGGCCACCTCCGCCGCCCTGCTCACCCCGGCGGACGTCGCCATCGGCATCTCGCACTCCGGGGCGACCCGAGAGACCATCGAGCCGTTCGAGCTGGCCAAGGAACGCGGCGCCACCACCGTGGCGATCACGTCCGACCCCCGTTCCCCGCTCGCCAAGGCCGCCGACATCCGGCTCATCATCTCCTCCTCGGAGACCAGCTTCCGCGCCGAGAGCATCGGCAGCCGGCACTCCTCCCTGCTCCTCATCGACTGCCTGTACGTCCGCGTCGCCCAGCTCTCCTACCAGCGGGCCAGCGCCTCCCTGGCCCTGACCGACCACATCACTCCGCAGCATGCGGTGAAGTCCCGGCGCACGCGCTGAGCGCGGCCGGTCGGCATGACCGGGTTTGCATGGATGAACCACCGAGGAAACGTTGAGATGGTTGTTTGAATCATCCCCTCGGTGCCAGGATGGGGCTCCGCCGAGCACTCGTAGGAGCCCCATGCGCGTCCTCTCTGTCGAGTCAACCGATCTGTTCGTCGGTGCCGCCGAGCAGCCGCACCAGGTCGTGATCGCCCGGATCGAGCACGTCCCGGGCAGGCCGGTCCGCCTCGCCGTGGCGGGTGCGGAGGTGAGCGGGGAAGCGCTCGCCACCGTCGATGAGGACGGCACCGTACGCGTCGAGATACCCGTGACCACCGACGGCCTCGCACCCGGCGACCGCCGCGAGATCACGGTCACCGCCACCGACGGGGACCAAGTGGCGCGGCACACCGCCGAGTTCACGGCGGCGGAGCCCGGCTGGACCATGTTCATGGTCAGCCACTTCCACTACGACCCCGTCTGGTGGAACACCCAGGGCGCCTACACGGAGACCTGGGACGTGGCCGACGACCCGGCGACGACCGGTCTTCCGGCCCGCACCTTCGACTCGCGCGGCCAGTCCGGGATGAGCCTCGTGCGCGCCCACTGCGATCTGGCGCGGCGCGATCCGGCGTACACCTTCGTGCTCGCCGAGGTCGATTACCTCAAGCCCTACTGGGACGCCTTCCCCGAAGAACGCGCCTTTCTACGGCAGTTGCTGCGCACCGGGCGCATCGAGATCATGGGCGGCACCTACAACGAGCCCAACACCAACCTCACCGGGGCGGAAGCGACCATCCGCAACGCCGTCTACGGTGACGGCTTCCAGCGCGGGATCCTCGGCGCCTCCCCCGAGACGGCGTGGCAGCTCGACGCCTTCGGGCACGATCCGCAGTTCCCGGGGCTGATGGCGGACGCAGGGATTTCCTCCAGTTCGTGGGCGCGCGGGCCGTTCCATCAGTGGGGACCGACCCTCTCCGTGTTCGGCGAGGAGCCCCGGGATCCCGGACGGATGCAGTTCCCGGCCGAGTTCAACTGGATCGCCCCGTCCGGGCGCGGACTGCTCACGGCGTACATGGTCAACCACTACGGCGCCGGCTGGGCGATCGACAACGCGCCCACGCTGTCGGAGGCGGAAGCAGCCGCGTACAAGCTCTTCCAGGGTCTCAAGAAGGTCGCGCTCACCCGCAATGTCCTGCTCCCGGTCGGCGGCGACTACGCCCCGCCGTGCCGCTGGGTCATGGACATCCACCGGGACTGGAACGCCCGTTACGTCTGGCCGCGTTTCATCAGCGCCGTGCCGCGCGACTTCTTCGCCGCCGTACGGGCCGAGTTGGCGGCCGAAGGACGGAAGGCCTCGCCTCAGACCCGGGACATGAACCCCGTCTACACCGGCAAGGACGTCTCCTACATCGACACCAAGCAGGCCCAGCGGTACGGCGAGACGCTCCTCGCCGACGCGGAGGCCTGGGCGACACTCGCCTCGCTCGTCACCGGGCACCCCTATCCCGACGCCGCCCTCGACAAGGCGTGGCGGCAGCTGATCTACGGCGCCCATCACGACGCCATCACCGGCTCCGAGTCGGACCAGGTCTACATCGATCTCCTCACCGGCTGGCGGGAGTTGTACGACCTCGCCGAGACAGTGCACGCCGACGCGACACAGGCGCTCGCCGACGCCGTGACGCCCGCCGAGGGGGCGGCGGACCTGGTCGTCTTCAACCCGGCCACCTGGGAGCGGCGGGACGTCCTGACGGTCGCGGATCCCGGACAGGTCCCGCTGGACGACACCGGCCACCCCCTGCCCGCCGTGCGCGAGGACGGCCAACTGCACGTCGTCGTAGCGGAGTTGCCCGGCATGGGCCTCAAGGCACTCCCCCTCGCCGAGGGCACCGTACCCGAGTGGACGAGCGGCGAGGGCAGCACCATCCGCAACGAGTTCTACGAGGTGACGGTCGACCCCGCGCGCGGCGGCGCCGTCAGCAGCCTGCGCGTACTGACCGAGGGCGGCCGGGAGTTGCTGCGCCCCGGCGACATCGGCAACGAACTCGTCGTCCAGGAGGAGTACCCGAGACACCCCCGCTTCGGCGAAGGCCCCTGGCATCTCACCCCGACCGGCACCACCGCCGCCCGCAGCGGGGACGTACGCGCGGACATCGATGTCGAGCAGTCCCCCGCCGGATCGCGGATCACCGTCCGCGCCGACCTCGGTCTCTTCCGGTACACGCAGCGGCTGTGTCTGTGGCACGGCGTCGACCGGCTGGACGTGTCCACCACCATCGACGGGTACGACAGCGCCGACCGGCTCATCCGGGTCCGCTGGCCGTCGAACGTGCAGGGCGGTCTGCCGGTGCACGAGGTGGCGGATGCCGTGATCGGGCGTGGGTTCGGGTTCGTGGAGGTGGACAGCGAGCGGTTCCCGTGGACGCTGGACAACCCGGCGAACACCTGGTTCGCCCTGGGGTCCACGGCCCGTGTGGCTCTGAGCGACGACACGGGCAGGTTCCTCGGGCACCGCTCGATCGGAGTCGCCGAACTCGTCTACGCGGACTGGGAGGAAGCCGGGGAACTCGGCACCCCGCTCGCGGCAGCGCTGGTACGCGCGGGAGTCACCGCAACGTCGACGATCGCGGGCGGGCCCCGGTACGGGGACCTGGAGGTGGACTCCAACCTGCCCGACATCCGGATCGCCGTCGGCGGCCCCGACCGCAACTCCCTGGTCGCCGAAGCCCTCGGCTGGGATCCCGCCGCCGGACGCGAGCTGCGGCGACAGCTGGCCGAGAGCGGTGTCGCGGCCGTGTGGGTGGCGCCGCGTGCCGGACTGCGTGAGGAGTGGGTGCCCGGAGCGGACCTCCGCGACCTCGAACGGCTGCCGCTGCTCGTGGTGGCGGGCGCCCGCCCCGAGGACGACGCCAAGGCGGTCGACGCCCTGATCGCCGACCTGGACGACGCCGTCGTACAGGCCACGGCGGCGGGCGGCGGTGAGGCGCTGCCGCCGGGCGACGCCTGGGACGGGCGCGGCTTCGCCGTCCTCAACCGGGGCACGCCCGGCTGTGTGGTCACCGCCTCCGGCGACCTCTACATGTCCCTGATGCGCTCCTGCAGCGGCTGGCCCTCCGGCATCTGGATCGACCCGCCCCGCCGCACCACCCCCGACGGCTCGGCGTTCCAACTCCAGCGCTGGTCCCACACGTTCGAGTACGCCGTCGTCGCGGGCGAGGGCGACTGGCGGGAACTGGGCCTGCCCCGGGCCGGTCATGAGTTCAACCACCCGCTCACCGCCCGGATCCGGCGGTCCTCCGACGAACCCGGGATACCGAGGAAGGCGACCCTGCTCTCGCTCGAACCCGCGGGCGAGGTACTGCTCGACGCGCTCAAGCCGCTCGGCTCCCCACTCGCCCGCGGCAGCGCGGCACCCGCCGACCCGGGCCGCGGAGTCGTCGTACGCATGCACGAGGTCAACGGACGGCCCGTGCACGCGCGCGTGCAGGGTCCGCGGGACTGGGCGGAGGGCACGCGGGCGGACGTACTCGAGACACCGGGCGAACCGCTGGCCCCGAACGACGACGGCGGTCTCGATCTGGGTCTGACCGGCTTCGAGGTCGCCACGGTCCTGGCCAGGGCCACCGCCACCCACACATCCGGCGGTCCCACCGTCGCCGCCCACGAGCCCGCCCAGCCGATCCACACCCGCTACTGGCTCCACAACTCCGGCCCCGCCCCCCGCGGCAACATGCCGGTCTCGGTCTTCCTCTCCCCCACCGCACTCACCGCCACCGGCCCGGTCCCGGCCACCGTCCGCATCGGCTCCGAACTCACCGACGCCCCGACGTGGGGCACCGTGACCCTGCACGCGCCCCCCGGCTGGTCCACCACCCCCGCCGAACTGCCCTACACCCTGGGCCCCGGCGGCTTCACCCTCACCGAGATCACGGTGACACCCCCACCCGACCCCGAGCCGGGCCGCCACTGGCTCGCGGCTCGACTGTCGTACGGCGGGCAGGTGTACGAGGATGTCGTGGCCCTCGATGTGCCGGGCGCCCAGCCGGGCCCAACTCTCTTGGCAGACCTGGGCGTTGAGCGCATCGCCATACGCCGCGGTGAGCGCGTCCACGTCCCGGTCACCCTGCACAACACCACCCGCGGCCCCATCAGCGGCACCCTGTGGGCCGTGTCCTCCTGGGGAACCTGGGCGGGGGTCACCCCCGCCTGCCAGGGCTTCACGGTGGACGGCGGAGAGCACGTGGAGCAAACGATCGAGGTGGACGGAGGATCGGTGCCACCGGGCTCGTACTGGCTGATGGCAAAGCTCGCCTGGCACGGCTGCGTGGCCTACACGAAGGCCGTGGAGCTGGAGGTGACGCCATGACGGAACACGCGGCTCTCGTGCAAGGCGAGGCGATCCCGAGGGAACGTGTGAACGCCCTATTGGAAGCGCCCCGTAGGGGCGCGGGGAACTGCGCGACCAGCCACAACGAATCCGCACACGAACGACAACGACGCCGCTGGGCAACACAAGTGGTCGTCGCCGACGAACTGGCCCGACGGGCGTGCCAGGAACGGGGTTTGGCGACCCCAGACGAGGTGTCACCGGCGCGGATACTAGCCGTCGCCGAAACCGACGTAGCCAACCTCGGCAGCATCGTCGCGGCAACCCTCGCCCACTCCCCCGCCGCACGCACCCTCCTCGCCGAACTGGAGGGCGAGCAACACGTCCCGGAGACGGCCGTACAGGACTACTACGACCGCAACCGGGACCGCTTCCTCACGCCGGAGGCCCTGCGGCGAGGCGTCGACCCGTTCGGCGCGCCCGCACCACAGGACTTCGTGCCGTACACCCACGCCCGCGACGGCATCGCGCACGAGTTGCGCCGCGCGGCAACGCACCGCGCCTTCTTCGACTGGTTCGACCGCGCCCGCGCCGGCGTGGAGTACGCCACCGGCCATGAACACCCCGGCGACCCCTCGCATCCGGACCACGAGCACCGGCACTGAGCGCCCAACTGATCACCGGCGGAACCTAAAAGCAACATGGCAACCCATTGACCTCCGATGAATTCTGGTCCACATTTTCATCAATCGGAGTCGAAGTTGGTTAATTGAACCAGCAGCTGGCTGGTCGCAGGAGGGCAGCAATGCGCGCTACAAGACTGACCGGATCCGTTGCGGGGCTCGTCGCCCTGATGCTCACCGCCGCCGGCTGCGGCCTGTCGGGCGGCTCCGACGGAGGGGACGCCACGGCGGGCGGCTGCAAGGTCGACAAGGGAAACGTCGGGTCGGGAAAGCTCTCCGGCGAGATCGACGGTGACATCACCTTCCAGACCACCAACCTGAAGAAAGACTTCGGGGACTTCTTCAACGGCGTCATCAAGGCGTTCGAGAAGGCCAACGCCGGCACCAAGGTCAAGTGGATCGACGACCCCGGCGACAACACCTTCACCAGCCGCACGGTCGCCGACGCCCAGGCCTGCACGCTGGCGGACGTCATCAACGTCAACGCGCCGACGGCGACGGCCCTCACCAAGGCCGGCTACCTGCTCGACGTCGGTGCCAAGGACCCTGACGCCTCGAAGCCGTTCGTCCCGTCGTTCTGGGAGTCCAGCACCTTCAAGGACGCCACCGGCAAGGCGATCCACACGACGCTGCCCTGGTACACCGGCGGTGTCCTCCTGACGTACAACACCGACCTGCTGAAGAAGGCCGGCATCGACCCGGCGAAGCCGCCGACGACGATGTTCGGACTGTTCGCCGACTACGAGAAGATCGCCAAGGCGGCCGGCGGCAAGTTCTACGCGACCATGGCCAACCCGATCTGGCGCATCCCGGCCGACTTCGACCAGATGGGCATCAAGGTCCTCTCCACCGACGGCAAGTCCGCCGTCTTCGCCGACGACCCGCGCACCGTCCAGTGGGTCGAGTGGATGGCGAAGCTGTACAAGGAGGGCGCGATGCCGAAGGACTCGCTGTCCTCCAGCAACGACCCGTCCACGCTCTACAGCCAGGGCAAGGTGGCCTACGGTTCGACGAACCCGAGCTTCGTTCGGTTCGTGAAGGACAACAGCCCGTCGGTCTATGCCAAGACGGCCGTCGGCCAGCAGCCCTACGACGCGCTCGGCCGCGCCTCCGCCGGTGCCCCGCAGTACATCTCGGTCGCCGCGACCAGCAAGAACGCCCCCACGGCGCTGGCGTTCGCGAAGTTCCTGACCAACGCCGAGAACCAGACGGCCTGGTGCAAGGACCCCAGCGTGGTGATCTTCCCGACCACCACGGCCTCGCTGGACGATCCGTTCTTCCAGAACGTCACCGGCGACGACCCGTTCTCCCAGGCCCGCAAGCTCGTCGCCGACCAGCTCAAGACGGCCGACACCAACCAGACCAACCTCTCCCCGGCCGTGCAGAACGCCATCGTGTCCCAGGTGCAGCTGGCCATGCAGGGCAAGAAGAGCGCGGCGGACGCCGTCAAGGACGCCCAGGAGAAGTCCAACGAGCTGCTGAAGCAGGCAGGCTGACGGTGACGGCTCAGATCACGAAGCCGGTGTCCGTATCCGGTGCGGAGCGCACGGACTCCGCACCGGGCACGAAACCCTCTCGACTCCGCGCACTGTTGCCGGGCCCGGCGACCGATGCCAACGGAGCGGCGATGTACCGCCGTTGGTGGCTCCCCTGGCTGTGGACCGCGCCGGCGGTCGGCTGCGCGGTGATCTTCGGGGTGTTCCCCTTCCTCAACACCCTGCTGCTGTCGTTCACCGACGCCAAGCCGCTCGGCGGCGCCTCCGGCTTCGTCGGGCTGGACAACTACACGCGCATGCTGAACGACTCCGACTTCTGGCTGGCGACCCGTAACAGCGTCCTGTACGCGCTGATCGTCGTACCGCTGATGGTGCTGCTGCCGCTGATGCTGGCCGTCCTGGTGGAGAAGAACCTGCCGGGCATCGGCTTCTTCCGCTCCGCCTTCTACACCCCCGTCCTCGCCTCCAGCGTGGTCGTGGGCCTGAGCTGGCAGTGGCTGCTGGCCGACGACGGACTGGTCAACACCTGGCTGGAGAAGGCCCATCTGATCAGGGACGCCATCCCGTTCCTGTCCGACCCGTGGCTGATCCTGCTGTCCGCGATGGGCCTGACGCTGTGGAAGGGGCTCGGCTGGTACATGGTCTTCTACCTGGCCGCCCTCGGGAACGTGCCCAAGGAACTGCACGAGGCGGCGGCCATGGACGGCGCGGGCTCGATCCGCCGCTTCTGGCACATCACGATGCCGGGCGTCCGGCACGCCATGATGCTCGTCGGCACGCTCACCGGCATCGGCTCCCTGAGGGTGTTCACCGAGATCTACATGCTCGGCAGCTCCACCGGCGGCCCCGGCGGCGCGGACCGCACCCTGCCCTTCTACATCCGGGACGTCGGCCTGGACCCGATCACCGGCAACGCCGGTTACGGCTCGGCCGTCAGCGTGGCCCTGTTCCTGCTGACGCTGGGGCTCACCCTGCTGGCGCAGCGCCTGACGAAGGAGGACGACGCATGACCACGGCCGCTGTTCCGGCCAAGCGCCGCCGTCTGATGCCCCGTTGGCGGGACTACGGCCGCCCCCGCGAACTGCTCGTCCGCTACCTGCTGTTGTTCCTCGTGCTCGGCCTCACCGTAGGACCGCTCCTCTGGCAGCTCCTGGCCTCCCTGAAGAGCACCGGCGAGGACGTCTTCGGCGCGAACGCCACCCTGCTGCCGCACGACCCGACCCTGCGGGCCTACCGGACGATCTTCGAGCAGGTGCCGGTGGCCACGTACATCCGCAACAGCATGATCGTGGTCGTCCTGTCGGTCACCAGCCAGCTCGTCTTCTCCACCACCGCCGGCTACATGCTCTCCAAGCCCGGCTGGAAGGGCCGCAAGGCGGTCTGGGTCGTGCTGATCGCCTCGATGATGTTCCCCTTCGAGTCGATCATGGTGTCGCTGTTTCTCAGCATCCGCGACCTCGGGCTCGTCGACAGCCTGGCGGGGGTGTGGCTGCCCGGCTTCGTCGGCGCGATCAACGTCCTGCTGATGCGCGCCGCGTTCCTCGCGGTGCCGCGCGAGATCGAGGACTCGGCCATGCTCGACGGCGCGAACGAGTGGCAGCGCTTCCGCCATCTGTATCTGCCGTCCGCGTGGGGCGCGATCATGGTGGTGATCATCAACACCTTCATCAGTGCCTGGGACGACTTCCTCTGGCCGCTGATCGTGCTGCGCTCGGAGAGCAACATGACACTGACGCTGGGTCTGTCGCGGCTGCAGAGTTCGTCGTTCGGCTACGACCAGCGGATGGTCATGGCCGGGTCGGTGATCTCTGTGATCCCGGTGCTCGTCCTGTTCGTCATCACGCAACGGTGGTTCTACAAGGGCGTGTCGTCAGGAGCGGTGAAGCTGTAGGGGTACGGCCTTCAGTGCGGCCCGCGACGACTCGGCGACGCGGATCTCGACCACGCCGGTCAGATCGGCACCGAGGGCCAGCGTGACCGTACGCCGCTCGCCCGGCGCGAGGCCCGCACCCTCGAACGCACACAGTTCGAGGGTGCGCGGCCAGACGGACGTGATCAGGCGTCTGAGATAGACCTGCACGACCGTACGCCCGTACCGGTCCCCGGTGTTGGTGACATCGACCTCGACCGTGCGCCCCGACAGGCGTGGCGTGCCGTACTCGAAGGTCGTGTACGACAGCCCGTGCCCGAAGGAGTAGAGCGGCTCGGCGCTTTCGTCGACGTAACCGCCGTACTCGGTGTCCTTGTGGTTGTAGTAGACGGGGAGTTGGGCCGCCGAGCGCGGGACGGAGACGGGGAGCCGGCCGCTCGGCTCCGCCAGCCCGAGCAGCACCTCGGCGATCGCGTCGCCGCCCCAGGGGCCCGGATACCAGGCGATGAGCAGGGCCGCCGCGCGTCCGGCCTCGGGTACGGCGTGCGGGCGGCCCTGGATCAGGACGACCACCGTGGGTGTGCCGGTCGCGACGACGGCGTCCAGCAGGGTGTGCTGGGCGGCGCCGAGCCGTAGTCCGGCGAGGTCCACGCCTTCGCCGCAGGTCATCTCCGATACGGCCGTCACGGCGGCGCCGTTGGCGGCGAACTCGGTGTCGGGGGTGCGGGCGCTGCTGCCGCCCAGCACCAGCACGGCCAGGTCGGACGCTGCCGCGGCGGCGACCGCCTCGGGGATGCCGGACAGGTCGTCGCCGGTCAGGGCGCAGCCGCGGGCGTGGCGGAGGTCGACGCCGGGCGGGGCGAGTCGGCGTAGGCCGTCGAGCACGCTGGTTCCCGTGCCGGGGCGCTGCGGGGCGGTGTAGTCGCCGAGTTGGTGGGCGCTGGTGGCGGCGTGCGGGCCCAGGACGGCGATACGGGAGACCGTGGGGCGTATGGGCAGCACACCGGCGTCGTTGTGGAGGAGGGTGACGGCGGAGCGGGCGAGGGAGGTGCTCAGCTCGCGGCCATCTGGTGGCGCCAACTGGCTTGATCCGTAGGGTTGTTCAAAGAGGCCGAGCCGGAACTTCAGGCGCAGGACACGCGCCACGGCGGCGTCCAGGGCCGCCACAGTCACCAGCCCGCGTTCGACCGCCTGCTCCAGGTGCGTGAAGCCCTCGTCCCACAGGCTCAGGTCCACCCCGGCGTTGAGGGCGAGGGCTCCTGCGGACACCTTGTCGCCGGCGATCCGGGCCAGCCGGTCCACGGCCAGCCCGTCCGCCATGACCAGGCCCTCGAAACCCCAGCGCTCACGCAGGAGTTCGTGGAGGAGGGCGCGATTGCCGGCGCAGGGCAGACCGTCGACCTCGTTGTACGCGGCCATGACGGCGGCGGCTCCGGCACGGACTCCGGCCCGGGCGGCGGGGAGGTGGATCTCGTGGAGTTCGCGCGGCCCGAGTTCGGACTCGGCCGAGTTGCGTCCGCCGACGGTGGCGCCCTGTCCGGCGAAGTGCTTGAGGACGACGGGGGCCTTGTCGGCGGCGAAGAGTTCTCCCTGGCCCTGCATGCCGCGAACGAGTGCCTCGGTGAGACGGGCGGCGAGGTAGGGGTCCTCGCCGAAGCACTCCTCGGTGCGGCCCCAGCGTGGGTCGCGGGCGATGTCCAGCGCGGAGACGAGGGCGACGTGGCCGCCGCGGGCGCGCAGTTCGGCGGCGGCGTGGGCGGCGGCGCGCTCGTACAGCGCGGGGTCCCAGGTGGCGCCGACGGCCAGGTTGACCGGGAAGACCGTGCCGTCCAGGGCCATGTGGCCGTGCGGCACTTCCTCGACGAAGAGGGCGGGGATGCCGAGGCGGCTGGTCTGTACGATGTGACATTGCACTAGATCGGCAAGTTCCGCGCTGTCGGCCGCACCGGCTCCGGTCGTGTGATCGACGCCGGACCAGGCGTCGGCGCGCAGCAACCCGTAGAGGGCGCCGAGTCCGGCGAAGCGCTCGGTCTCGGCACGCAGGGCTTCGGTGAGTTCGAAGGCGCCGTCGGGGGTGCGGCGGTAGGCGTCCCAGCCGTACATGCGCTGGTTGAGCTGACCGACCTTCTCCCGCAGGGTCATACGGGCGAGCAGATCGCGGACGCGGACCTCGACGGGGGCGGCCGGGTCCCGGTACGTCGTCACCGTCCGAGCCCCAGTCGGGCGAGGGCGACGGCTCCAGGGCAGCCGTCGGCCACCTGGTGGATCGTGAACTCCGGCAGCCGGTCGGTGAGGAGGGTCAGCAGCGGGTCGATCAGCCCTCCCGTCGCGACGACCCGTTCCCCCGGGTGCGGGTCCAACGCGCAGAGGGTGTCGGTCAGTTGATCGGCCGCCTCCTGGAGGATCGCCTCCGCTACGACGTCCTTGTCGCCGGCCGCCTCGACCACGAGGGGTGCGAGACGGGCGAGCTGGACCGGCGGGCGGGCCATCACGGCGGGGAGCACATGCATGCGGTAGACCTCGCGCTGCTCGCGGGTCCACTCCTGACCGCCGTACGGCAGCACGTGGTCCGGAAGTCCCAGTTCCCGTCCGACCGAGGCGGCC
The DNA here is from genome assembly GCF_052245395.1 of Streptomyces sp. 4N124. Lineage (NCBI taxonomy): Bacteria > Bacillati > Actinomycetota > Actinomycetes > Kitasatosporales > Streptomycetaceae > Streptomyces > Streptomyces sp. 4N124. Next base: position 188,835 of record NZ_JBQQBS010000001.1, on the reverse strand, counting down.
AGCAGGGTCGGCCCGCCGCGTCCGTCGGCCATGCGCAGGGCGGCCCGGACGGCGCTGCGGCCGATCCAGAAGCCGCTGCCGTCGTCGCCGAGCAGCCAGCCGTCGCCGCCCGCGGTCGCCGTGCAGCGGCGTCCGGTGATCCGGGCGGCGACCGCGCCGGTGCCGGCGACCAGGGCGAGGCCGTCGGCGGGGAAGCCGGGGGCGGAGGCGAACGCCGCCTCGATGTCGCTGTAGATCTCGACCGACACGGCGGGGATGCCCAGCCGCCCCAGCGCGGCGGAGAGGGCGGACTGCGCCCTGAGCCGCCCGGGCTCGTCGGCGGCCGTCCGTGACGCGCCCGCGAAGCCGCCCGCGACGGCCCCGACCCGGGCGCGCAGCGGCTCCGGCACGGCCTGGGCGACGGCCTCGGCCAGATGGTCGGTGAGTTCCGGCACCGGGACGGTCAAGGCGTTGCCCGGTCCGCCGGTGCCCTCACCCTGCGGCAGGCCGTCGTGGGCTGAGGCCAGGACGGCACGGGTCCGAGTGCCGCCGGCGTCCAGGCCGACCACGAGATCCTGGTTCAAATTATTGTTCATCGGCAACCATGGTGGTTGATACATTCGCCGGAGACAAGGCCCGACGCCGTCCGAGGAGGACCCATGAGCGCATCCACGCCCCGCTTCGGCGTCAACTACACGCCCCGCCGCGGCTGGTTCCACTCCTGGCACGACTTCGACCCGGAGCACGCCCGCGAGGACCTCGCCCAGATCGCCGCGCTGGGCCTCGACCACATCCGCGTCTTCCACCTCTGGCCCCTGCTCCAGCCCAACCGCACCCTCATCCGCACCACCGCCGTGGACCAGCTGGCGCACCTGGTCGACCTCGCGGCCGAGGCCGGCCTCGACGTCCTCGTGGACGGCGTCCAGGGCCATCTGTCCAGCTTCGACTTCTACCCGGAGTGGACCCGCAGCTGGCATCACCGCAACGTGTTCACCGACCCAGAAGCCATCGAGGCACAGGCCCAGCTCCTGCGCACCCTGGGCCGAGCCCTCGCCGACCGCCCCAACCTCCTGGGCCTCCAACTCGGCAACGAACTCAACAACCTGGTCGAACACAACCCGGTGACGGTCGCCGAGGTGGACCACTACCTCGACACGCTCCTGACCGCCGCCGGGGAGGGCCTGCCCGCCGCGAACCACCTGGTCACGCACTCGGCCTACGACGCCGTCTGGTACGGCGACGACCACCCCTTCACCCCCGAGGCCTCCGCCCGCAAGGGCGACCTCACCACCGTCCACCCCTGGGTCTTCTCCGGCGACTGCGCCCGTCGCTACGGCCCCCGCTCCCCCCAGGTCCTGCACCTCGCCGAGTACGGCACGGAACTCGCCAAGGCGTACGCCGACGACCCCGCAAGGCCGGTCTGGGTCCAGGAGACCGGCGCGCCCGAGCCCCACATCCCCGCCGCCGACGCCCCGGACTTCGCCCGCGCGACCCTGCGGAACGCGGCCGACTGCACGGACCTGTGGGGCGTCACGTGGTGGTCCTCCCACGACGTGGACCGCGCCCTGGCCGACTACCCCGAACTCGAATACACCCTGGGCCTGTTCGACGCGACGGGCCGGGCGAAGCCGATCGCGACGGCACTCGCCGACACGGTCGCCGAACTCCGTACCGCCCCGCGTTCAGCCCCGACGCGCGAAACGGCCCTGGTGCTGGAGTGCACTCCCGCAACACGCTCTGTCTCCGGTCCGGGAGGCGCGTACTTCGAGGCATGGATGCGCATGCGCAGAGAGGGCGTACGCCCGGCGGTCGTGCTGGCGGAACGGGCAGCGGACGGCGACTACTTGACGGCGCGAGGAATCAAGGAAGCCGTACGGCCCAAGCCCTTTCCAGCAGCGTTCACCAGCTGATGCCGGCCGCCACCGGCAGGTGGTCGCTGCCGGTCTCCGGCAGCACCCACGAGCTCCGCGGCTCCACGCCACGGACGAGGATCTGGTCGATCCGCGCCACAGGGAAGGACGCAGGCCAGCTGAAGCCGAAGCCGTCCCCGGCCTCGTCCTGGACCGAGTGCAGCTGCGAGGTGATGCCGTCCAACGCTCGATCGTCCATGGTGCCGTTGAGGTCGCCGAGCAGCACCACCCGCTCGTTCCGCTCGGTGGCGAGGGCCTCGGCGAGCGCCTGTGCGTTTCTGTCCCGGCTGTCCGTCCAGAAGCCCGTCCTGGGAGTTACCCGTACGGACCCCAGGTGGGCCACGTACACCGCCAGCGGCCCCTGGTCCGTGGCCACCGTGGTGCGCAGCGCCCGGTTGTAGGCCAGCTTGACCTCGGCCGGCTTGGCGTCCCCCAGCGGCCCGGCGTCCAGCTCGATGTCGACCGGCCGGGTGTCCGACAGCGGCAGCCTGCTCCACAGCCCGACCGTGCCCAGCACCGTGTGGTGGGGGTACGTCTTCGCCAGTTCCTTCTCGTACAGCGGCTTCGCCTGTGCGGTGATCTCCTCCAGGGCCAGCACGTCCGCGTCGGAGGCGATCAGGTCACGCGCGGTGCCGGCCGGGTCGGGGTTGTCGGCGCCGACGTTGTGGCTGGCCACGGTGAGGTCGCTGCCCGCGTGTGACTTGTCGCCGAGCAGCCCGCCGAAGAGGTTCAGCCACACCGTGACCGGCAGCAGCAGCGCGACCACCGCGGAGGCGGAGCGGCGCCACAGCGCGGCGGCCAGCAGCACCGGAATGAACAGGCCGAACCACGGAAGGAACGTCTCCACCAGGCTGCCGAGACCCCCGATCCCGTTCGGGATCCGCGCGTGCAGCAGCATGAACAGGCCGAGCAGCAGCGCCAGCGCCGCGAGCACCGGGCCACGCTTCCACGGCCCGGGTCGGGAGAGGAGGCGGATCACGTTCAGGTTCTCGGCGCGCCCCTTGGCTTCGTCCTGCTGCCGCGCATCCGCAAGGTCTTGCACTGCTTCGCTCACTGATCAGTTGTCCTCGTTGTCAGCTGTGTGGGGTGGTGGGGCGGGCAGTTGAACGGCGATACGGAGTCCGCCCGCGGGGCGCGGGGAGATGGTGAGGGATCCGTCGTGTACTTGGGCGATCCGCTTGACGATGGCCAGGCCGAGGCCGACGCCCGCGTGGTCCGTGTGAACGCGCTCGGTGCCGCGCTGGAATGGTTCGGTGAGTGTGGAGACCAGCTGGGGGCTGAGCTTCTCGCCGGTGTTCTCGACGGTGAGCACCACGCTCCTGGGGCGGACGCCAGTAGTCACCCACACCCTCCCCTGACCGGGCAGGTTGTGGACGATCGCGTTGTGCACGAGGTTCGTGGTCAGCTGCAGCAGGAGCGCTTGGGACCCGACGGTGGGGGTGATCTCGCCGGAGGTCTCGATGGTGACGCCGTGCTTTTCCGCGAGGGGGAGGAGCGTTTCGGTGGCTTCTTCGGCGAGGAGGGAGAGGTCGACCGGTTCGCGGGTGAAGGACCGCTGGTCGGCGCGGCTGAGCAGGAGCAGTGCCTCGGTGAGGTCGATCGCCCGGGTGTTGACGGCTTCGAGGCGGGCGATGACCTCGCCGGTGTCGTGGTTCGGGTCGGTGCGGGCCACCTCGATCAGGGTCTTCGAGATCGCCAGCGGGGTGCGCAGCTCGTGGGAGGCGTTGGCGGCGAATCTCCGCTGCTCGTCGACGTGAGCTTCGAGCCGCGCGAGCATCGTGTCGAAGGCGTCGGCGAGTTCGCGGAACTCGTCTCTGCGGCCCGGCAGCCGGATCCGGTGGGAGAGCGATCCATTCGTGGCCGTGCGGGTGGCATCGGTGATGCGAGTCAGGGGAGCGAGCATACGGCCGGCGAGGATCCAACCCCCCAGGAGGCCGAATACCAGGAGGAACACCATTACTGCGGCTGCCATGGGGGCGAACCCGCGCACGAAGGTGGTGCCCGGAGTTGATCTCCACGCCCCCTGTGGGTTGGTTTGCAGCCACCCCTCCTGCAGGAGAAACACTCCGATGGCGGCGAGCAGCAAGGCACCGGCGAGCATGAGGAATCCGGCGTAGCTGAGGGTGAGTTTGACGCGAACGCTCAACCCGGGCCGCCTATCCACGGTCTCGTCCCTCACGTCCGGTGCCGGGTGCCGTGTCGATGCGGTAGCCGACGCCCGGCACGGTGGCGATGATCCAGGGTTCGCCCAGACGCTTGCGCAGTGCGGAGACGGTGATCCGCACGGCGTTGGTGAAGGGGTCGGCGTTCTCGTCCCACGCCCGCTCCAGCAGATCTTCGGCGCTGACGACACCGCCCTCGGCGGCGACCAGGACTTCGAGCACCGCGAACTGCTTCCTGGTCAGCGCGACGTAGCGGCCGTCACGGTGGACCTCCCGGCGGAACGGATCAAGGCGCAGACCCGCGATCTCCCGCACCGGCGGCCTCGTGTGCGCACGCCTGCGGTCGAGCGCTCTGAGCCTGAGCACGAGTTCCCGCAGGTCGAACGGTTTCGTGAGGTAGTCGTCGGCGCCGAGCTCGAACCCGGTGGCCTTGTCGTCCAGACGGTCGGCGGCGGTGAGCATGAGGATCGGCATGCCGCTGCCGGAGCCGACGATGCTCTTGGCGATCTCGTCACCGCTGGGTCCGGGGATGTCCCGGTCGAGGACGGCGATGTCGTAGGCGTTGACGCTCAGCAGTTCCAGAGCGGTGTCGCCGTCACCTGCGATGTCCGCCGCGATCGCTTCCAGGCGCAGGCCATCACGGATGGCCTCGGCCAGATAGGGCTCGTCCTCGACGATCAACACACGCATATTCCAAGGCTACGAGTCGGCACATATCGTCGCCGTATCGAAAACCGCATACGGGCGGGCAACACCGCGCTGCCTTGACTGCGGGCATGACACACAGCCAATCAGCACGAAAAGCGGCCCGCCGTACCCGACCGGCCATCCTCGCTGCCTTCGTGGCCATCAGCGCGACGCTCATCGGCGTACTCATCTGGCAGTCGCTGGCGTCCTCGCCCTCCTCGTCGGCTTCCTTGCCCTCCTCGCCGACGTCCCCGCCCTCCTCAGCGGCATCACCCACCGACACCTCTCAGGGAGACCACAGGCGTGCGGCCCCCAAAGGTGTACTGGGCGAGGCTGACGGCGCTCTCCCCGACGGCGTGACCGTGTTCGACGACGGCTATCCCGGCGTCACCAAGCTCGACCCCGATCTGCTCCGGGTCGTGCGCGAGGCGGCGACGGATGCCGCCGGCGACGGCGTCAAGTTCTACGTCAACAGCGGCTGGCGTTCCGCGGAACTGCAGAATCAGCTTCTTCGTGAGGCGGTCGCGGAGTACGGCTCGGAAGAAGAAGCCGCGCGATGGGTGGCCACAGCGGACACGTCACCTCACGTGTCGGGGGACGCGATCGACATAGGGCAGGACAACGCCACGACGTGGCTGTCCGAACACGGCGCCGAGTACGGACTGTGCCAGATCTACGGCAACGAGCCGTGGCACTACGAGCTCCGCCCCGAGGCCGTCGATGACGGTTGCCCCGCCATGTATGCCGACCCCACGCACGACCCGAGGATGCGGCAGTGACGGCCCATGGCTACGCGCTCAGCACCTCTGCCACAGCCCGCAGATTGACCCGCCCCCGCCCGAACGAACACAACGCACCGCCCTCCGGCAGCCCCGTGTCCACCCGCACCACATCCGAGCGCCGCCCCACCACCGCATCCCGCATCCGCTCCTGCCAGGGATGCAGCCCGGCATCACACGTGGCGACGACCAACGGCGACTCACCGGCCATCCGCGAGATCTCGTCCACCAGCGCACCGGAATCCGCCGGCTCCCCCGTGACGGCCACCCCCGAAGCCGTGCCGTCGACCTCCCGCACCTCGCTCAACAGATCCTCCCCGCCCCAGTTGAGCGCCGGATGCGGCGGCGGAAACAGATCGACGACGAACGCTCCACGCAACCGCATCGGCTCGCTCTGCCCCCGCACCGCCCGCCGCGCGGCCTCCAGCCCCACCCCCGCGTCCCATCCGGAAACCACCGCGGCCTCAGTCGCGTACCGCCGAACAAGGGCCCGCACCCGCCCCGCGGCCTCCCGCACCCGCCCTTCCGACAACTCACCGGTCCGCAACCCATCGATCACCGCATCCCGGCAGGCCAGAGTCACCCCCAAGTCCGGTACCGCCACGATGACTTGATCCGCCCCGGCGCCCAGCGCGAGCCGCGCCCCCGCAGCCTCGCCGTACCGCTCGGCGATCGCCTTCATCTCCAGCGCGTCGCTCACCAGCACGCCCTCGAAGCCGAGTTCGTCCCGGAGCAGCCCGCTGAGGACGCGCGGGCTGAGCGTGGCGGGCCGGTCGGGGTCCAGCGCAGGAAAGACGACGTGCGCGCTCATCAGCATCGGCACACCCGCGGCGACAGCGGCCCGGAACGGCGCGAGGTCGAGTTCGTCGTACGGCCGCGGATCGACGGCCGTCTCGTGGTGGCTGTCGGTGACCGTGCCGCCGTGCCCCGGGAAGTGCTTGGCGCACGAGGCGATCCCGCGCGCCTCGGTCGCGGCGATCCAGGCGCTCAGGTGGCGGGCGGCCGCATCAGGGTCGGCGCCGAAGGAACGTGTCCGCACGATCGGGTTGAGGGGCTGGTGCTGCAGATCGGCGACGGGAGCGTACGAGGCCGTGATGCCCAGCGAGGCGAGGTGTCCGGCGAGGGCGTCGGCACAGCGCGCGGTCAGCTCGGGGTCGTCGACGACGCCGAGGGCGTAGGAGCCGGGCACCTCGGGGGCACCTGCACGCACCAGGTGTCCGATGCCGCCGCCCTCGTTGTCGATGGCCACCAGCAGGTCGGGCCGCAACGCCCGTAGCGTGTCGGTGAGTTCGCGGACCTGCGCCGCGTCCCGCACATTGCGGGTGAACAGGATGACCCCACCGAGGCCACGGTCGATGAGCCGCTTGAGCGTGTCGGGGACGGACGTGGTGCCGTCGAAGCCCGCCACGAGGCAGCGGTGGACCGCCTCGTCCAGGTCGGAGGGCAGAGCCGGACTCAGGGGCGCGCGCTCGGTGTGGGTCACCCCTGGAATCCTCTGGATCGCTCAGCCAAAAGTCAACCAATTCATGGATGACTCATTCACCTGGGAGGCTTGGAGACTTGGAGACGTGTCGTGCTCGCGGACGGGATTCCCGGGATCGTGGCCCCATGGAGAACGAGCGACGGTTCGACGTGTGGGCGGCGGGGCCCGCCTATGAGCGGTTCATGGGCCGCTGGAGCCGAAGGGTGGCGGAGGAGTTCGTCGCGGGGCTCGACTGCGCGGATGCTCTGCGCTGGCTCGACGTGGGCTGCGGTACGGGCGCGCTGTCGGCAGTCGTGTCCGCCCGGCACCGCCCTCGCCTGCTGGTGGCGGGCGACCGGTCGGAGGAGTTCGTGCGCTCGGCCCGCGTCACTGTTCCCGGTCGCGTGCACTTCGTCGTGACGGACGCGATGTCGCTTCCGGTGCGCGGCGCGGCGTACGACGTGGTGGTCAGCGGCCTGACGCTGAACTTCCTACCGGCGCCCGCGCGGGCGCTCGCCGAGATGGTGCGGGCGCTGCGGCCCGGCGGTCTGGCCGCGGCCTACGTGTGGGACTACGGCGAAGGCATGCAGTTCCTGCGCCGGTTCTGGGACACGGCCGTCGCACTGGATGCGGCAGCGGCGGTGCTCGACGAGGGCCGCCGATTCCCCGTCTGCCGGCCCGAACCGCTCCGCGCGCTGTGGACGGGCGCGGGCCTCGTGGACGTAACCGTCGTTCCCGTCGAAGTGCCCACCGTCTTCGCCGACTTCACCGACCTGTGGCAGCCGTTCCTCGCCGGGCAGGGCCCCGCGCCGGGCTATGTGGCCGCCCTCGCCCCGGCCGACCGGGACCTCCTGCGGGCCGCATTCCGGGCCGCTGTCCCCAGCGCGCCGGACGGCTCCATCCCGCTCACCGCCCGCGCGTGGGCGGTGAGCGGCCGCAAGGCCGAAGGACGAGAGGGCCCTGCTTGATCACGCGCTACTTGATGACCGCGTTCGCCACGACAACGACCAGCCCGAGCGTCGCGTCCGCCGCGCCGATCAGCAGCGCGGAACCCCAGCCTCGTCCCGACCAGCGCGCGGTGACCAGGCCCAGAGTGAAGAGGAGGGTGACGTTGAGGATGAACGCCGGGTACTCGACGCCGTTCGGAGGCCACCAGCCCCAGCCCGCTCCCGCGAGGATGAAGACGGTCGGCAGTACGGCCGCGACCAGGGGCCACTCGTCGAGGAGAGTGCGCAGCACCGAGCGCAGGGCGGCCCAGCCGCGGTCCGGTCCGCGCTCGGCGATGATGTGCGCGTAGCCGTGCGCGAGGGCGGAGGCGAGCGCGGTCACCACCAGCCAGAGGGCGTCGTAGCGGCGGCTCGCGCGGGACGCGTGGCCGTACTGCGTGAGCGCGGCGACCATGGCGCAGGCCAGCACGCTGCCGTAGACGCCCCCGAACAGCATGGCCGACCGCGTGTCCTGCGGGGACGGTCCGGACAGGGACGCCGGTCTGGCCACCATGGGTGCTCCCCTCACGGCCGTACAGAGTGTCCCGTAAACGATCACCCGCCACCTGCAGGCCCGCCACCCGGTGCACGTGACGCTGCGCAGGGCCTACGCCGTTGTCGGCGGCGGTCCCGTCGTCCCCCGGATCTCCAGCGTCGGCACGGCGAGGTGGACGTCCCCCTGCCCTCCGCGTCCCTCGAACCGGTCGAGCAGGCGGCGGGCCGCGCGGCGGCCGACCTCGTGGCCGGCGTTGTCGACGGTGGTGAGCCAGACGTGGCGCAGTCGGGAGATGCTGGTGTTGTCGTAGCCGACGACGGACACGTCGCGTGGGACGCGCAGGCCCAGCTCGTCGGCGGCCGACAAGGCACCGGCGGACGCGATGTCGTTGACGGCGAAGACGGCGGTGGGCCGGGCGGGGCGGCTCAGCAGGCGGACGGTGGTCCGGTAGCCGCCCTCCTCGGTCATGTCGCTGGGCTCGACCACCGCGCCGTCCGCGAGACCGTGGGCCCGCATCGTCTCCTCGAAGCTGCGCCGCCGCAGTTCGCCGACCGCGCCGAAGCCCGCGATGTGCGCGATCCGCCGGTGGCCGAGCCCGATGAGGTGCTCGGTGACCAGCCGCGCGCCCTTCTCGTCGTCGCCCGCGACCACGTCGACGCCGGCCGGCACCGCCTCGCGTGCGCCCGCGACGACGACCGGGATCCGCTCGGCGACCGCACCGAGCGCCGCCGGGTCGGGCAGGGTGCCGACCACGACCAGGCCGTCGACCTGGAGGTCCAGGAAGGGACGGGCGAGGTCCTGGCCTATGCGGCGGTTGAGGCGGGCGTCGGCCAGCAGCATGTGCAGGCCGTTGTCGTGCAGGAGTGAGTTGAGGCCGTCCAGAAGGTCCACGAACCACGGATTGCGCAGGTCGTTGAGGAGGACGCCGACCGTGCGGGAGCGCTGCTCGCTGAGGCTGCGCGCGGCGGCGTTGGGGCGGTAGCCGAGCTCGCGCACCGCCCGCAGCACGGCGTCCCGCTTCTCCGGCCGTACCTGCGCGGAGCCACGCAGCACCAGTGAGACCAGCGACTTGGAGACACCGGCGTGCTCTGCCACGTCTCGGATGGTCGGCGCTCTCATGAAGTGGACCGTTCCACGAGGTGGACGTCTTGTCAAAGCCCTTGACACCATGCGGAAACCCCGCTCAGGGTGGCCTGGACAAGGAATGGACCGGTCCAAAGAGGCCCACGTGGCCGTAGAGGGGCTCTCATGGTGGATACGCTCGGTGTCGCCGTCGTCGGATTCGGCTGGATGGGCCGGGTGCACACCCAGGCGTACGCCCGAGTCCCGCACCACTACCCCCAACTGCCCCTCCGGCCCGAACTCGTGACCGTCGCCGAGGAGGTGCCCGGCCGGGCCGAGGAGGCCGCCGCGCAGTTCGGCTTCGCCTCGACCACCCGCGACTGGCGCGAGGTGGCCGCCGATCCCCGGGTCCAGGCGGTCAGCATCACCGCCCCGAACTTCCTGCACCGCGAGATCGGCGTCGCGATGGCGGAGGCCGGCAAGCACATCTGGATCGAGAAGCCGGTCGGCCTCACCGCCGACGACGCCCGGTCGGTCGCCGACGCCGTGGCCAAGGCCGGCGTGCAGAGCGCGGTCGGCTTCAACTACCGCAACGCGCCCGCCGTCGCGACCGCCCGCGAGCTCATCGCGGCCGGCGACATCGGCACGGTCACGCATGTCCGCATCCGGCTCTTCAGCGACTACGCGGCGCATCCCGAGGGCGCACTGACCTGGCGGTACGAGCGGGAGCGCGGCGGCAGCGGAGTGCTGGGCGACCTCGCCTCGCACGGCGCCGACCTGGCCCGCTTCCTTCTGGGCGACATCGCGTCCCTCACCGCCGACACGGCGATCTTCGTCCCCGAGCGGGCCCGCCCCCTCGGCGCCACCGCCGGTCACACCCGCGCCACGGGCGGCGCACTCGGCCCGGTCGAGAACGAGGACTACGTCAGCTGCCTGCTGCGCTTCGCCTCCGGCGCCCGCGGTGTCCTGGAGGCCAGCCGGGTCGCGGTCGGCGAGCAGAACAACTACGGCTTCGAGGTGCACGGCACCAAGGGGGCCGTCTTCTGGGACTTCCGCCGCATGAATGAGCTTGGCGTCAGCCGCGGCACGACGTACCAGGACCAGCCCGTCAGTACGGTCTACGTCGGCCCCGGCGACGGCGAGTACGCCGCCTTCCAGCCGGGCGCGGCCAACAGCATGGGCTACGACGACCTCAAGGTCATCGAGGCCCACCGTTTCCTGCGCTCCATCGTCGAGGGCACGCCGTACGGGGCGACGCTCGCGGACGCCGTGCACAGTGCGGCCGTACTCGACGCGATGGCACGGTCCGCCGAGAGCGGTGCCTGGGTCACGCCGTAGGCATGTTGTACGGCGTGACGACCTGGATTGCGGACGGCAGGGTCGGTCCCGCGGGCGGCAGGGCTCCATGGGCCCGCATGACGAGGTGGCAGGCCTCGCGCATGTCCTGGCGCAGGTCGTGGTGGAGGACGGCGGACAGCCGGTGCTCGCGCAGCAGCCGGGTGTTGTCGTGGTCGAGGTCGTGCGCGACGAACACCACGCACTCCCGGCCCAGGTCCTCGAAGGCGCGCAGGGTGGCGATGTTGCCGCCGCCGATCGAGTAGACCGCCCGGATGTCGGAGTCGCGTTTCAGGGCGGCGCGGACGAGGTCGTACTGCGTGGCGTCGAGGCCCTGTCCCTCGGCGATCTCGACCAGCGTGCGCTCCGGATGCCGGGCGCGCATGGCGCTCCGGAAGCCCATCTCGCGCTCCTCCTCGTTGCGGAAGAACTCGCTGCTGAGGCTGGTGAGCACATTGCCGGGGCGGTCCCCGAGCCACTGGCCCATGAGGTACGCGGCGGTCGCCCCGGCGGCCCGGTTGTCTATGCCGACGTAGGCGAGGCGGGGCGTGGCGGGCAGGTCCGTCACCAGGGTCACCACGGGGATGCCCGCCTCCGCGAGCCTGGTGACGGCGGCCGTGACCTCGGGGACGTCCGGCGCCTTGAGGATCACGCCCTGCGAGCCGCGCCGGGCGATCCGGTCCAGCGTCGCGGTGAGCTCCCGCACCGGGCCGGTCTCCCGGAAGTGGAAGCGGGAGCGTACGACGGCCGGGTGCAGGGACGGCAGCTCGGCTTCGAGTGCGGCACGCACGGCGGTGGAGAACCGCTCCGGCGTCTGCATCACGATGTCGATCATGAAGGTGCGGCCGACCAGCCGGACCTGGGTGCGCTGCCGGTCCAGATCGGCGATGGCCTGCCGGACCTCGCGCTCGGTGCTCTCCCGCACGCCTCCCCGTCCATTGAGCACGCGGTCGACGGTGGCCTCGCTCAGGCCTGCCTGACGTGCGATCTCCCGGATCGGGAAGGGGTGGCCCATGCGGACGGCTCCTTCGGTTGCCCTGAGGGGTTTTTGATGGCTGCCTGCTGGTTGTTCGAAGGGTTTGTACTGACAAGAATGACAGGGCTGAGTCGCCGCTGTCACCGAAGGGACGACGATGTCCTCCACCTCCTGGCCGGCCGAGCAAGACTGCGACCTCGCCGCCTTCCGCGCGCTGGTCGAGCGGACGACCGAGGCCGCCGACTACCCGCACGCCGCGGCCGTGGAGCGGAACGTCCTGGTGTACGACAGTGACCGGCTGCGCGACGCGAGCCGCCGGGACGTCCAGGCCGAGCTGATCCGGGCGCTGACCGACGGACCTGGCATCGTCGTCTTCAAGCGGGCCTTTCCGGACCTGGACGCCGTCGACCGTCTCACCGCCGTCTTCGACGCCCTGATCGCCGAGCAGCGCGCCTCGGGTGCGAACGCCGGTGACCACTTCGCGAAGCCCGGCGCCAACGACCGGGTGTGGAACGCGCTGGAGAAGGCGGCTCTTTACGACCCCGAGGCGTTCGCCGACTACTACGCCAACGACATCCTGGCTCTCGTCTCGCAGGCCTGGCTCGGCCCCGGCTACCAGGTCACCTCGCAGGTCAACGTGGTCAACCCGGGCGGCACGGCCCAGACCGCGCACCGGGACTACCACCTCGGGTTCCTCTCCAACGAGACGGCCGCCGCCTACCCGGCGCACGTCCACCGCCTCTCCCCCGTGCTCACCCTTCAGGGCGCGGTCGCGCACTGCGACATGCCGGTGGAGTCCGGCCCGACGATGTACCTGCCGTACTCGCAGTCGTACGAACCCGGCTATCTGGCGTGGCGACTGCCGGAGTTCCAGGACTGCTTCGAGGACCGGCACGTCCAGCTCCCGCTCGCCAAGGGCGACGCCGTCTTCTTCAACCCGGCCCTGTTCCACGCCGCCGGCACCAACCGCTCCGCGGACATCCGGCGGATGGCCAACCTCCTCCAGGTGTCCTCCGCGTTCGGGCGGGCGATGGAGACGGTGGACCGGGAGGCGATCGCGAACGCCGTCTTCCCCGTGCTGCTGAAGCGCAGGTCCGAAGGCGAGCGCTGGCTGGAGAACGTCATCGCCGCGAGCGCCGAGGGCTACCCCTTCCCCACCAACCTCGACAGCGATCCGCCGGTCGACGGTCTGGCCCCCTCCTCGCAGGCCGACGTCGTACGGCGGGCCGTGCGTGAGGCATGGACATCCGAGGCTCTGCGTGACGAGCTGCGGGCCGGCGCCGAGCGGCGCGAGAGCTGAAAGGACCCGACCAGATATGGGACTTCTCGACGACAAGGTCGTCCTCGTGGGCGGCGGCAGTCAGGGCGTCGGCGCCGCCGTCACCCGGGCAGCGGTCCGCGAGGGAGCGACTGTGGCCGTGACCGGCCGGCGTACGGCCCCCGGCGAGGCGCTGGTGACCGAGCTGACGGCCGCCGGCGGCAAGGCCATGTTCATCCGGGTCGACCTGGCGGACGCCGGGCAGGCGCGGACGGCCGTCGGTGACGTAGTCGCCACGTACGGCCGGATCGACTGCCTGGTCAACTCGGCCGGGCTGACCTCGCGGGGCACGCTCCTTGACGCCACGCCCGAGTTGTTCGACCAGCACATCGCGATCAACCTCAGGGCGCCCTTCTTCACCATGCAGGCCGCCGTCGAGGACATGGTGGCGCGCAAGGCGCCCGGCACGATCGTCAACATCATCACGTCCTCGGCCCACGGCGGACAGCCGTTCCTGGCGCCGTACGTCGCCGCCAAGGCCGGGCTCATCGGCCTGACCCGCAACGCCGCGCACGCACACCGCTGGGACCGGATCCGGATCAACGGCCTCAACATCGGCTGGACCGCGACCGAGGGCGAGGACGCGACCCAGAAGACCTTCCACGGCGCGGAGGACGACTGGCAGGAGGAGGCTGCCGCGAAGCTGCCGATGGGAAAGCTGGGCCAGCCGGACGAGATCGCGGACTTCGTGGTCTTCCTGCTGTCGGACCGGTCGGGCGTGGTCACCGGTTCGGTGATCGACTGGGACCAGAACGTACTCGGCGGACTCGACTAAGACCTCTCTGCAAGAAACCCGCACCCTCCAAGGAGCAACACCCCATGCGTATCGGCATCCTCGGCCTCGGCCGCATCGGCGCCTTCCACGCCGAGACTCTCTCCGGACTCGACGCGGTCGACTCCCTCGTCGTCACCGACCCGTTCGCGGAGGCCGCCAAGGCCGCCGCGGAGCGGTTCGGAGCCGAGGTCGTGGACTCGCCCGAGGCCCTGCTGGCCGCCGGCGTGGACGGCATCGTCGTCGCCGCGGCGACGGACGCCCACCCCGCGCTGATCCTGGCCGGGGTCGAGGCGGGTATCCCCGTGTTCTGCGAGAAGCCCGTCGCCAGGACGATGAGCGAGGGCGTCGAGGTACTGAAGGCCGTCGAGGGCAGCGACGTGCCGATCCAGATCGGCTACAACCGCCGCTTCGACGCCGGGTTCGTCGCCGCGCGGGCCGCCGTGCGGAGCGGCGAGCTGGGCAAGCTGCACACCGTACGGTCGACCACGCTCGACCCGGCGCCGCCGCCGGCCGCGTACATCGCCGCTTCCGGTGGCATCTTCCGCGACTGCTCGGTGCACGACTTCGACATCATCCGCTGGGTGACCGGCCGCGAGGTGACGGAGGTGTACGCCGTCGGCGGCAACCGGGGTGCCGACTACATCAAGGAGGCGGGCGACGCCGACACCACCGGCGCGATCCTCACCCTGGACGACGGCACGATCGCCGTGGTCTCCAACTCCCGCCACAACGCCCGGGGTCACGACGTCCGCATGGAGCTCCACGGCTTCACGGACTCCATCGCCGTCGGCCTGGAGGACAAGCTGCCGCTGCGCTCGGTCGAGCCCGGCGTGACCTTCCCGTCCGGCACCCCGCACGACTTCTTCATGGACCGCTTCGCCGCGGCCTACCGCGCCGAACTCACCGCGTTCACCGACGTCGTGGCCGGTACCCGGCCCTCGCCGTGCACGGTCGCGGACGCGCTGGAAGCGGGCTGGATCGCGGACGCGTGCACGCTGTCGCTGCACGAGCACCGGCCGGTGACGATCGAGGAAGTGCGCGCGGTCTGACGTACGAGAAAGGGGGCTCGGCGGTTCGACCGCCGAGCCCCCTCCTTCTCACCGAGCCCTCTTCTCACGGCTGGACGGGCATGCTCCAGCAGTTGGACTTCGCCGGCTCGCCAGCGAGACGGTCCGTCAGCCACGAGATCGCCGACCCCTGATCGGCGAGCAGGGGGGCGAAGTGGTTGAGCAGCGCGTCCCCGAGGCTGGGCAGGACCACCGCCTTGTAGGTGATGTCGACTCCCTTCTTGCACCACGTGGCGGCGAGATCGCGGGCCTGTCCGTGCGGTACGAGGTTGTCCGCGGTGCCGGTGGCGAGGCGGACGGGGCTCTTCGGCGCATGCGTGCCGATGCGCTGTTCGTCGAGGAACGTCTGGACCTTGGGCTCGGAGCGGATGATCTCGCTGATCGACCGGCCGTCCTTGGTCCAGTTCGTGCTCTTGGCGAAGGCGTAGCCGAAGAGCGCGTCGCCGACGCACATCGTCGACAGGTCCTTCAGTGCGGCCTTGCCCTTCTCGTTGAGGTGGGCGTCGGCGATCGGCCGCAGCTCCGGGTCGGACTGCAGGAACCCGTTGAGCGACCAGCCCAGGGCCCCGGCGAGGTCGCTGCCGTCGATGGCCTTGGTGACCGCGTTCAGGTCGGCCGGTGGTGCGCCGGCGTAGGTGCCCGCGAGCGTCAACTCCGGGGCGTACGAGGGCTGCAGCTCGGCTGCCGCGGCCGAGGCCCCGCCGCCCTGGCTGTAGCCGTACAGGCCTACCTTCGACCCGGAGGTGACGGACGCTCCGGCGAGGGCACGGGCCGCGCGGACGGCGTCCAGCACCGCGTGCGCCTCGTCGGCACGGTTGACGTACGTGTGCAGCCGGTCCGTCGCGCCGAGGCCGGCGTAGTCGGTGACGACGACCGCGACGCCCTTGGCCAGCAGCCGGTAGATCGCCAGATTCTCGTAACCGAGGGACACTGTCTGGCCGTTGAGCCGGAGCGGGTGCTCCAGGCCCATGGAGGCCGCGCACTGGTCGCCCTGCCCCATGGTGCCGGGGGCCACCGCGACCAGCGGGCGTGGACCGGAGCCTTTCCAGGCGGCGGAGGGTTCGATGTAGGCGCCGGTGACGGCCACCGGTCTGCCATTGGAATCAGTGGACTTGTACATCAGACGGGTCGCCTCGCCCGGCAGTGTTCCGTTCAGGCCGGGCAGGCTCAGGGCGAGGTGCAGCGGCTCACTGCGGATCAACGCGCCATTGGCCGCCGGGAGTGAGGCCGGCGGGTTGTAGAACGCGGGGATCGTGACACCACGGGACACCACCTCGGTGTCCGAGTCCGTCGCCGCGGCGGCCGGCAGGGCCTGGGCACCGAGGCAGGCGGCGGTGGACACCGCTATCACCAGGCGTCTTCCGAGAGACATGCGTCCTCCTGAGGAGTGCATGCAGAGCGGCCTGCCCGGCCTCGTGGGGGTGGGGCCGGGCAGGGTGGGGTCGAGGACGCACGTCGTCCCACGGCGTCCTCGGACCGCTCCACAGCGGATTGCCGCGACCCTACTCACGCGTAAGTTACTCGCGGTATCCCTCGGATTATTACGCTTCAGTAATATGACGCTCTGTCTAACAAGGATCATTTCCCGTGGTCAGGCGCCACAGGACCGCAGGAACTTCCGTGTACGGACAGCGATGGGCAGGGGCTTGTCGGGCTCGCACGGGTACATGTCCTGCTCGACGATCGCGAACAGTTCCACGCCAAGCTTCTGGGCCGCGACCAGAACCGGCTCCAACTCCGGTACCCCGGACGGGGGTTCGCACATCACCCCGCGCTGCACCGCAGGCCCGAACGGCACCTCGTTCGCCACCACGTCGGCGAGGATCTCCGGGTCGACCTGCTTGAGGTGCAGATAGCCGATGCGCTCGCCGTACGTCTCGATCAGCTTGACGCTGTCGCCGCCGCAGTAGGCGTAATGGCCGGTGTCCAGGCAGAGGTTGACCAGGTCGGAGTCGGTCGAGTCGAGGAACCGCTCGACATGGTCCTCGGTGTCGATGTGGGTGTCGGCGTGCGGGTGGACGACGATGTCGAGGCCGTACGCCTCCTTGACCTCGTGTCCGAGCCGTTCCATGCCCTTGGTGAGGTGCGCCCACTGCTCGCCGGTCAGCTCCGGCGGTTCGAGGATCTCGGCGGTCTTGTCGTCGCGCCAGAAGGACGGGATGACGACGAGATGCCGGGCGCCCATGGCCTGGGTGAGCGCGGCGACCTGGCTGACGTGCTCCCAGGTGGACTCCCAGACGGAGGGGCCACGGTGCATGCCGGTGAAGACCGTGCCCGCGGACACCTTCAGATCACGCCTGGCGATCTCGTCGGTGAGCCGCGCCGGGTCGGTCGGGAGATAGCCGTAGGGGCCCAGCTCGATCCAGGGATAGCCGGCCTCCGCGACCTCGTCCAGGAAGCGTTCCCAGGGCACCTGCTGGGGGTCGTCGGGGAACCAGACGCCCCAGGAGTCGGGGGCCGAGCCGACCCGGATGCGGTCCAGCGCAGGGGTCATTTCAGGGACTTCCCTTCGGAGGAGGTCGCCACGGGGGCGGTGAGGTCCCCCTCTTCCGGAAGCTCCTCGACGTCGACGCCGCGCACCTGCGCCAACTCGTGCTTGAGGGCGGCGAGTTCGGTGCCGCCGGCCATGTGGTTGGTCAGCTCTTCGAGGCTGACGTCGTCGCGGGAGGCGTTCAGTTCCATGGTGCCCAGGCGCAGCACGCTGAAGTGGTCGCCGACCATGTAGGCGTGGTGGGGGTTGTGGGTGATGAAGATGACGCCGAGGCCTCGGTCGCGGGCGGCGGCGATGTACTTCAGGACCACACCGGACTGCTTGACGCCGAGGGCGGCGGTGGGCTCGTCCAGGATCAGGACACGGGCGCCGAAGTAGACGGCTCGGGCGATCGCCACGCACTGGCGCTGGCCGCCGGAAAGCGTGCCGATGGGCTGCTCCAGGTCATCGAGGATGATGCCCATGTTGCGCAGCTCTTCGTCGGCCGTCTTCTTCATCCGCTCGATGTCGAGGCGGCGGATGGGCCAGGGGCCCTTGGTCATCTCGGAGCCGAGGAAGAAGTTCCGCCACACCGGCATCAGCGGGACCACGGCGAGGTCCTGGTAGACGGTGGCGATGCCCTTGTCGAGCGCCTCGCGCGGGGTGGAGAAGCGCACCGGCTCGCCGTCGACTCGGAACTCGCCCTCGGTGTGCTGGTGCAGCCCCGAGATGATCTTGATGAGGGTGGACTTGCCGGCGCCGTTGTCGCCGAGGACGCAGGTGACCTGCTGCGGAAAGACCTTCAGGTCGACGCTGTGCAGGGCGCGGATATTGCCGTACGACTTGCCCGCGTTGCGCAGTTCGACGATCGGCGTGTCCTTCTCGGGGGCGGCGTCCGCGAGGACTGCGCCATGCGTGCCGGTTCCGTTGCTGGATGTCATCGGGTCACCTCCTGGTCGCCGTACGGCTGACCCACAGATTGATCAGGACGGCGCCGAGCAGCATCACGCCGAGGAACGCCTTGAACCAGTCGGGGTTCCAGCCGGCGTAGACGATGCCCTGCTGCACCATGCCGAACATGAACGCGCCGAAGACCGGACCGATCGCGCTGCCGGCGCCGCCGGTCAGCAGACAGCCGCCGATCACGGCAGCGGAGATGTAGATCAGCTCGATGCCGACACCCTCGCCGGACTGCACCGTGTTGAAGGAGAACAGCTGGTGCATGCCGAGGAACCAGGCGCCCACGCCGACCAGCATGAACAGCGAGATCTTGGTGAAGGTGACCGGGACACCGACGGCCCGCGCGCTGTCCTTGTTGCCGCCGACCGCGAAGATCCAGTTGCCGTACTTGGTGCGCAGCAGGACCCAGGTGGCGATCGCCGCGAAGACCAGCCAGTACACGATGGTGATCTTCACATTGACGCCGCCGACCTCGAAGGACGAGGCGAAGATGGCCTTGGCCTGGTCGAAGCCGTCCATGTCGCTGATGTTGTCGGTCGCGACATTGCCGGTGACCAGTTTCGTCACGGCCAGGTTGACGCCCTGGAGGATCAGGAAGGTGCCGAGGGTGACCAGGAAGCTGGGCAGTCCGGTCTTGACCACCATCCAGCCGTTGAAGAACCCCACCGCCAGCGAGACCAGCAGCGCCGCGATCACGCCGACCCAGACGTTCATGCTCAGCTGGTAGGCGAGCATGCTCGCGGTCAGCGCCGAGGTGATCACCGCGACACCGGACGACAGGTCGAACTCCCCGCCGATCATCAGCAGCGCCACCGGGATCGTCACGATCCCGATCGTCGACGACTGGTACAGGACGTTCGCCATCGAGCTGCCGTCGCGCACCGGCGGCGCCGCGACGAGGAAGAAGATGTACACCGCGACGGCGCCGAGGAAGACACCGACCTCGGGGCGGGCGAGCAGCCGTAGCGCCAGCGGGCGTTGTGCGGTCCGGCCGTCCTTCTGCTTGCTGGGGCCGGGGGCCGGCGGTGTGGTCACCGCCGGCTCAGCCTGTTGGGCCATGCTCATCACCGGGTGCCCTTCGCGGCGAAGGCGGCGACCGCCTCGACGTTGGACTTGTCGACGAACGCCGGGCCGGTCAGCACCGGCTGCTCGCCGCCGCCCATGTAGTTGCCGTTGTTCTTGTAGAGCCACAGCGAGTCGATCGCCAGGTAGCCCTGGAGGTAGGGCTGCTGGTCGACGGCGAACTCGATGCTGCCCTCGCTGATGGCGCCGGTCAGCTCCTTGTTGAGGTCGAAGGTGGCCACCTTGGCCTTGCTGCCCGTCTCCTCGACCACCTGGGCGGCCGTCAGCGCGAACGGGGCACCGAGCGTGACGACGTGGTCGATCGCCTTGTCCTCCGTGAGCTTGGCGGTGATCGTCGACTTCACGGACGGCATGTCGGTGCCGTTGACGTTGAGGGGCTCGATGTCGCCGTTGAAGGTCTTGGCCACACCGTCACAGCGCTGGGTGAGGCCGATGTTGCCCTGCTCCTGGATGACACAGACGGCCTTCTTGGCGCCGGCCTCGTTCAGCCGCTTGCCGAGCGCTTCGCCCGCCACCGTCTCGTCCTGGCCGAAGAACTCCATCAGGCCGAGCTTCTGCCATTCGCTCACACCGGAGTTGAGGCCGACGACGGGTATGTTCTGCGACTTCGCCTTGCTCACGACGTCCTTCAGGGCGTCCGGCTTGGCGAGGGTGATGGCGATGCCGTCGACCTTCTGGTCGATGGCGTTCTGCACCAGGTTGGCCTGGTTGCCCGCGTTGGGGTCGGCGGAGTAGATCAGCTTGATGTTGTCCTTGGCCGCGGCGGCCTCGGCGCCCTTGCGGACGATGTCCCAGAAGGTGTCACCGGGCGCCTGGTGCGTGACCAGGGCGACCGTCATCCGGGGTGTGGTGGCCTTGCCCGCCGAGGCGCCTTCCGCGCTCTCCTCGGCCTTCTTGCCGCCGGAGCTGCTGGAGCAGCCTGCGAGGGTCAGGGCGGCTGCCGCCGCCACGGCCACTACGGGGGCGAATCTGCGGGAGCGAGAAGAGCGGTCCATCTTTCCTGCACCTCACTGTGCGACGGGGAACGACGGCGCAGGAGGCGGCGGATCGAAGGATCCGGAGTCCGGGCCCTTGCGGGTCCGGGTCTTGCGCCGCCGAACGTGGCTTGTCTGCTGGGACGGGATCAAATCCCTTGGCGGGGCCGCTGTCAATACTTTGTTAAGACATCATTTCACAAACAGGTCCGAATGTAAGAACAAACCATTGACAGCATCGGCCTCCGCGCCCTACAACCTGAGAGTCGGCAGGCCCCATGGGTGGGACCACCTTCCCTCAGCTCGACGAGGAGCGCGCATGGCCGAGTCAGCCCAGCCATATGATCTCATCACGATGGGCCGCACAGGAATCGGGGACGCGGCCGCGGACGTGGCGGTCGCCGCCGCCGGCCTGGGCCGTTCCGCGGCCGTGCTGACCTCCACCGGCGACGATCCCTACGAGATGGACTGCTTCGCCATCCGCGCGGCCCGCGTCTTCTGGATCACCGGTACCGGCCTGAGCCACGAGCCCAGGCGGTCCGCCGTGCTCGCCGCGCTCAAGGCCCGCGGCCGGGCGGGCATCACCGTCTTCGACCTCGACTGGCGCCCGCAGTCCTGGTCGGGCCCGGACGAGGCCCGCCCGTACTACGCCGAGGCGCTGCGGCACGCCACCGTCGCGGTCGGCACCCTCGACGAATGCGAGCTCATGACCGGCGTACGCGAACCGCACGCGTGCGCACGGGCGCTGCTCGACGCGGGTGTCGAGACGGCGGTGGTCAGGCTGGACGCCGCGGGCGTACTCGCCATGCACCACGACGGCAGCACGGCCGAAGCCCCTCCCGCCACCGCCGGGCCGGTCAACGGCCATGGCACGGGCGGGGCGTTCGGCGGGGCGCTGTGTCACGGGCTCCTGTCCGGCTGGGATCTGGCGACGACCGTACAGTACGCGGCCGTATCCCCCGGCTCAACTGACCGTCCTTCACAGGGAGTTGGCTAGCATGGCGAAGACCGGTGGCGCCGCGCGTGCCGTGCCCTCCCCCGGGCTCGACGCGGTGGACTTCGCCCTGGACCGGGGCAGTCCGGTGCCGCTGTACTACCAACTCGCCCAGCAGCTGGAGGCGGCGATCGAGCACGGTGTGCTCGCCCCGGGCAATCTCCTGGGCAACGAGATCGACCTGTCCACCCGCCTCGGCCTGTCCCGGCCCACCGTCCGCCAGGCCATCCAGTCCCTCGTCGACAAGGGCCTGCTGGTCCGCCGCCGCGGCGTCGGCACCCAGGTCGTGCACAGCCAGGTCAAGCGCCCGCTCGAACTGAGCAGTCTCTACGACGACTTGGAGGCGGCCGGGCAGGGCCCCACCACGGAGGTGCTGCGCAACGAGCGGATGGCGGCCACCGCCGATGTCGCGGCCGCCCTCGGTCTCGCGGAGGGCGCAGAAGTCGTCGTCCTGGAGCGGCTGCGCCGCACGCACGGCCAGCCGGTGGCGTTCCTCTGCAACTACCTGCCGGCCGGCCTGCTCGCCTTGGACACCCCCCGGCTCGAGTCGACCGGCCTGTACCGCATGCTGCGCGCCACCGGCATCACCCTGCACAGTGCCCGCCAGACCATCGGCGCCCGCTCCGCCAACCCCGACGAGGCCGCCCGCCTCGACGAGAAGGAGGGCGCGGCCCTGCTCACCATGCAGCGCACGGCCTACGACGACACCGGCCGGCCGATCGAGTACGGAACGCACATCTACCGCGCGTCCCGGTACGCCTTCGACTTCCGTCTGCTGGTCAGGCCCTGAACGGCCCCGCGCTACGGGCGCGGCCGGGTGCCGAGCGACGCGCTGAACGGGGTGACCGGGCGTTCGAGGCGTTCGCCGTCCACGGTGATGTCGATCGCCTCGTTGTAGAAGGCGAAGCGCCCCCTGATCGCGGCCACCGCGGTAAGCGGGTCCGGGTAGCTCCAGAGCAGGTTCGGCGGTACGTCGGCCTCGCCCCGCCACGACCAGTAGTCGGCGGTGCCCTTGTACGGGCATGACGTGTGGTGGTCGGTGGGGACGAACAGATCGCGGCGGACGTCCTCGGGCGGGATGTAGTACCGCGTCGGCAGCGAGGTCTCGAAGAGCAGCACCGGGCGAAGGGTGTCGGCGACCAGCGTGCCGTCGATCTCGACCTGGACATGGCGGCTGCTGGGCAGCGCGTCCACCCGTTTGTGCGGATCACGGGGATGGACGAAGATCTCCTCGTCCTCCTCGTACCAGTGGTCGAGGCCCCTGTCCCAGCGCAGGAACCACGCGAAGGCGATGTGCCCGGCCAGGTCCTCGGCGGGGAAGGTCCACGCCGCGTTCTCCACCACCTCGCCGTCGGCCTCAAGGTCGTAGAAGACCTGCGAGCCGGTGTGCGTGCCGGTCGGCGGGTTCTTGGCCGGGCGGAGGAGCTCGGTGCGGACCTCCTCGCGCGGGAAGGCGTACTGCGGAACGGGCAGTTCGGGCTCCCAGACGAGGACGGGATGCCGGCTGTCCACGACGGTGACATCACCCTTGACGCCGCGCACCCAACGTTCGCCGGGCTCCCACAGGAGGCCTTCGGGGGTGGTCCGGATGGATCGCTCGGTGGGCAGCATCGACATGACCCGCTCTCCTTCGGCTCTCCCAGCAGCCTACTGCGGGGCCGAACGACCGTCGCGGTCAGTGAGCCGCGTCCAGCCGGGCCCGCTGCTCCGCGGTCAGCTCCAGGTCGACGGCGGCCAGGTTCTCGTCCAACTGCGCCACCGACGACGCCCCGGCCAGCGATACGATCGGCAGCTCGCCGCCGATCTGCCAGGCCAGCACCACCTGGTTGACGGTCGCACCGGTCTCCTGGGCGACCTCGCGCAGCACCTTCAGTCGGGCCGGGGTCCCGGGGTGGTCGAAGTCCGCGGGCAGCCGGTCCGGGTGGGTGTAGGCCCCCTTCAGCAGCGGCGAGTAGGCGACCAGGGTCAGTCCGGGTTCGGCCCGCAGATAGCCCAGCAGCTCGGAGCCTGCGTGGCCGAGGCTGCCGTCGGGGAAGAGGTCGTCGGGTACGTCGGTACGCGGCCGCAGATGGCTGTGCGCGTACTGGAGCACCTCGTAGCCGGGAAGTCCGGCCGCGGCGGCGAGGGCGCGGGCGCGCTCCACCCGCCACATGGCGTGGTTGCTGACGCCGAGCAGGCCCACCGTGCCCTCGGCCACCAGCCCGGCGAAGGCCTCGACGGTCTCCTGGAGCGGGACCTTGTGGTCCTCGATGTGCGCGTACAGCAGATCCAGCTTGGCGACGCCCAGCCGTTCCCGGCTGCGCTCGGCCGATTCCCGGATCACCTTCGCCGACAGGCCTTCCGCGTTCTCGACATAGCTGGTGCCGGGGGCGAGGGGGCGGGCGCCGAGCTTCGTCGCGATGACGATCTCGTCGCCGACGCCGCGGCTGCGCCGCCACCGGCCGAGCAGTTCCTCGCTCTGCCCGCCCTGGCTTCCGTCCTCCCAGAAGGCGTAGTTGTCGGACGTGTCGATGAAGGTGCCCCCGGCCTCGACATAGCGGTCGAGCACCGCGAAGGAGGTCGCCTCGTCCGTACGCGAGCCGAACAGCATGGCACCGAGCGAGAGCACGCTCACGTCGCGGCGGGTCTTCGGATCGGTGCCGATCGTGCGGTACTTCATGGTGGATGCCTCCCGTTCCGCGCCCACGTTCGGGGCGCGTGAACGGGAGTCTTCAGCTTGAAGTGCTCTTCAAGTCAAGGGAGTACGCCGGTTCAGCCCGCGAACGGCCCCTCCAGCGCCGCCCACTGGAGCAGCATGATGGTCTTGGCGTCGGCGATCTCCCCGGTGCGGATCATCTCCAGGGCTCTGCGGAAGGGCACTTCGAGGATCTCGATGTCCTCGCCCTCCTCGTCCAGTCCCCCGCCCTCATGGGTACGGGTCGACGGTCCGTACTCGGCGGCGTAGAAGCTGACGCGTTCGGTGACCGAGCCCGGGCTCATATAGACGTCGAAGACATGCCGGACGGCGCCGATGGTGTGGCCCGTCTCCTCCACCACCTCACGCCGTACGGCGATCTCCGGGTGTTCGTCATCGTCGTCGAGCAGTCCGCCCGGTGTCTCGATCAGCATCCCGTCCGGGTGGCTGTTGACGTAGACGGGGTAGCGGAACTGACGGGTGAGCAGCACGGTTTCGCGTTCCGTGTCGTACAGCAGCATGGTGGCCCCGTTGCCGCGGTCGTGCGTCTCGCGCTGCTGGGTGCTCCAGGTGCCGTCGGCGTGCTGGAGGTCGAAGGTCGTCGCTCGCTCGACGTACCAGTGGCTGGAGAGGAGGGTCACCTCCCGCACCTTCACACGCGGGTTGCCGGTCAGGTCCAGGCCGGTCCGGTCGAGTCCGGTACGGCCGCGCCGGTCGGGGGTGTCGATACCGGCGGTCATCGGGTGGCGCCACGAGGGTGGAGTGAAGTGGTCATGCCCGTCTTCTACCAGTTCGGAGCGAACGGCGGGCTGAGACATCGACTTGTCGTCACCTGCCGTCACCTGTTGTGCAAAACGTTTTGGATATCTAGCTTGTGCCGCATGAGCGACAGAACGCCTCCCTCCTCAGGCCGTCTCCTGGTGCGGGGCTGCGATGTGCTGCGGGTTCCGCCGGAGAGCGAGTGCGAGATCCTCCCGGCGCGGGACATCGTGGTCGCGGACGGTGTCATCGAGGAGGTGCGGCCGACCGGCGCCGTCCCTGACGCCGACACGGTGGAGGTCGTCGACGGGCGCGGGCTGCTCGCCGTACCGGGCCTGGTCAACGCGCACACGCACAGCCCCATGGTGCTGATGCGCGGTGCGGCCGAGGACGTGACGGTCGAGGGGTGGTTCAACGAGCGCGTCTGGCCGATGGAGTCCAACCTCACTCCGGCGGATGTGCGGGCCGGGGCGCGGCTGGCCTGCGCGGAGATGATCCGCTGCGGTGTCACCACCTTCGCCGACCACTACTTCTTCCCCGAGCAGATCGCGGAGGCGGTCGCCGAGACCGGCTTGCGGGCCGACATCGCTCCCACGTACTTCAGCAGCGGGGGCGAGGCAGCCCTGGAGGACACAGTGAAGTTCGCGGAGGCTTGGCACCGCGGTGCCGACGGCCGGGTCACCGTCTCGCTCGGGCCCCACGCCCCGTACACGGTCGACGACGGCGACCTGCGCACCCTCGCGGGGCACGCCCGGCGACTCGGTCTGCGGATGCACATCCACGCCGCCGAGCACCTGGAGCAGACGGGGTCCAGCCTGGAGCGGCGCGGCATCACCCCGATCCGGGTGCTGCACGAGACCGGCGTGCTGCAGGCCGGCGCCCTGATCGCGCACGGCTGCGGAATCGTCGATGACGACCTGCCACTGCTCGCCGAGTTCGCCGGCACGACCGCCGTGGCCTGCTGTCCCAAGGTGTACCTCAAGCACGCGCTGTCCCCGCTCACCCCGGTACGCGACCTGCTCGCCGCCGGAGTCACGGTCGCCGTCGGCACGGACGGAGCCGCCGGCCACAACACGCTCGACGTGTGGGAGGCGCTGCGACTGGTCGCGCTCACCCAGAAGCAGGCGGTACGGGACGCCACTTGGATGACCGTCTCCGACACGCTGCGCATGGCCATGCGCGGCGGGGCTCGCGCCCTCGGCCTGCAGAAGGAGATCGGGGCACTGGAGCCGGGCATGCGCGCCGACATCGTCCTCACCGATCTGTCGGGGCTGCACTGCCGTCCGCTGCACGATCCGCGCGCCGCGCTGGTCTACAGCGCCCGTGCCAGTGACGTACGGACGGTCGTCGTCGACGGCCGGGTGCTGATGCGCGACGGCCGGCTCCTCACCGTGGACGTCCCGGAGCTGCTGGCCGAGGCCGACGCCCGTGTGGCCAGGATCCTCGACACCTCCCACGGCAGGACGGTGCAGCACTATGACCCCTGACCCGTACGAGCGGACGGCCGTCCGGCGCCCCGCGTCCATCAAGGACGTGGCCGCCGCGGCAGGCGTCAGCGCCACCACCGTCTCGCACGTGCTCAGCGGCAACCGGCCGGTCAACGAGGAGACCGCCACCCGGGTGCGCAGTGTCGTCAACCGGCTCGGCTACGTCCCCGCGTCGCTGGCGCGCAGCCTGCAGGCCGGTTCCACCTCGGTGATCGGCCTGCTGATCCCCGACATCAGCAACACCTTCTTCGCCGAGCTCGCCAAGGGCGCCGAGGACGCCGCCCACGACCTCGGCTACGGCCTGATCCTGTGCAACACCGAGTTCGACGCCGACCGCGAGGACCGCTATCTCGGCATGATCCGCAGCCGGTTCATCGACGGGATGGTGTACGCCTCGGGGTCCCCTCCGTCCCGGCGCCGGCTGGAGGCCCTGATGGGCAAGTTCCCCATCGCGCTCGCCGATGAGGAGGTCGAGGGTCTGGAAGGCGCCCTCATCGCCACGGCCGACCACGAGGCGGGCGGGCGGCTGGTCGGTGAACACCTGCGGGCGCTCGGTCACCGCCGGGCCCTGATGCTGACCGGACCCGGGGCCCTGCGCAGCAGCGTCGCCCGTGCGAACGGCTTCGTCCAGGCCTTCCGGGGCGAAGTCGTAGAGCGCGTCGGCGACTTCAAAGAGGCCTCCGGCTACGTCCTGGTCGACAAGCTCCTCCAGGACGGCGGTCTCGACTGCACCGCCGTGTTCGCGGCCAACGACCTGATGGCGTTCGGCGCCCTCACGGCGCTCAGGGACGCGGGTCTCTCGGTGCCGGAGGACGTCTCGGTGGTCGGCTTCGACGACATCCGAGCGGCCTCGCTGGCCCATCCGTCCCTGACCACCGTCCACCAGCCCGCCTACGACGTGGGCCGCACCGCCACCGCCCAGCTTCTCCAGTACGTCTCCCGGGACGAGATCCCGCCCGCCTCACGGCACACCCTCCCCGTCGAACTGAAGGTGCGGGGCAGCACAGCGCCTCCCACCACCCGCTGACCCGCGCATCCCCCTGCTCGACCACCGCGCCACGCGGCCATGTCCCCGTGCCCGGCTGTATCGACGTGCTCTCCCCGAAAGGCGGTTCGCCATGCCCAGAGTGCTCGTCATCGGCGAGTCCTGGTTCACGTACACGGTGCATCAGAAGGGCTTCGACGCCTTCCACACCGCGGAGTACACCGAGGGCGGAGGCGTCTTCCTCGACGCCCTCCGCTCCCGGGGCCACGACGTGACCTACGTTCCCGCGCACGAGATCCCCACCCGGGTGCCCCGCTCGGCGGCGGGCTTCGACGCGTACGACGTCGTGGTCATCAGCGATGTCGGCGCCAACAGTTTCCAGTTGCCGCCCGAGACCTTCGGCCGGTCCGTCGCCGCGCCCGACCGCTCGGAGCTGGTGCGCGACTTCGTCGAGCGTGGCGGTGGGGTGCTGATGATCGGTGGCTATCTGAGCTTCAGCGGTATCGACGCCCGCGCGAGGTGGGGGCGTACCCCGCTGGCCGCCGCGTTGCCGGTGGTCATGGTCGACCGGGACGACCGGGTGGAGCTGCCTGCCGGGGCCGTGCCCGAGGTGGTGGACGAGCACCCTCTCGTACGGGGACTGGACCGGTCCTGGCCGGCACTGCTCGGCCTCAACGAGGTCACGGTACGTCCGGAGGCGTCGCTGCTGGCCGAGTGCGCCGGGCATCCGCTGCTGGCCGTCGGCGGACACGGCAGGGGCAGGTCGGCCGCGTTCACCTCCGACGTGGCGCCGCACTGGGCGCCGCCGCCGTTCCTGGCCTGGGACGGGTACGCGGAGTTGTGGGACCGGCTGGTGCGCTGGCTGGCCGGGGCGGAGCTGTGATGTCCGGGCAGGCACGTCCGGTCGGTACACCCCATATCGGCGCGGCGCCGGGCGATGTCGCCCCGCTGGTGCTCATGCCGGGTGACCCGCGCCGCGCACGCCGTATCGCCGAAACGTTCCTGGAGGACGCGCGGCAGGTCACCGACGTACGCGGCGTCCTCGGCTACGCCGGTACTCGCCAGGGCGTGCCGATGTTCGCCCTCGCCTCCGGCATGGGCATTCCGTCGATGTCCATCTACGCGACCGAACTGTTCCGCACCTACGGGGTCCGCCGGATCGTCCGGGTCAGCACCGCGGGCGCCATCCCGCGCTCGGTGTCGCTGCGGGACGTGGTGATCGCCTCGGCCGCGGACGCCGCCGAGTTGGAGCCCGCCGCCGTGCACACAGGGCCGGTGTTCAGCAGCGACCACTTCTACCTCGACCGCCCCGCCCTCTTCGACGCCCTGGAGCGCAGGGGCACGCTCGCGGTCGAGATGGAAGCGGCGGGACTCTATGCGGTGGCCTGCGCCGAGGACCGCGAGAGGGACTTCGACCGGGCGCTGCGCATCGCCGCCGCCGCGCTGCTCAGCGATGTCTGAAATTCCCACACCGGAAATCAGACAGAAACCGGCCGACGTAGCCAAAACGTTTTGCACTTCCTACTGTCAACGCAGCCGCTCACTCAGCAACACAATGATCAGGAGGTCCATGATGCGATACGGAAGAAGCGCCGCCATCGCGGTGACCGGCATGCTCGCGCTCACCGCGTGCGGAGGGTCGGGCGGGGACGATTCCGGAGCGGCCGCCTCCGACAAGCCGCGCATCAAATTGGTGATCAATGGCGGGCTGGGCGACAAGTCGTTCTTCGACTCCGCCTACGAGGGGCTGAAGAGGGTCCAGAAGGACCTCGGTTACGAGCTCAAGGTGGTCGAGCTGGGTGCCGACCGCACCAAGTGGGAGCCCGGATTCGAGGACGCCGCCTCGGCCGACGACTACGACATCCTGGCAGCCGGGACCTTCGAGGTCACCGACTACATCGGCGAACTCGCCCCGCAATTCCCGGACAAGAAGTTCTGGCTCTTCGACGCCCCGGTCGACTACAGCGGCAAGAACGGCACCTGTTCCAACAAGTGCGAGAACGTCTACTCCGTGACCTTCAAGCAGAACGAGGGCGGTTATCTCGCCGGATTCCTCGCCGAGAAGCTGGTGACCGGGAAATCACTCAAGGGTGCCGAATCCCTGAAGAAGGTCGGCGTCATGCCCGGAGTGAAGATACCGGTGATCGAGGACTTCGTCGTCGGTTTCAAGGCAGGATTCAAGGACGCGGGCGGACAGAACTCGGACGTGCTCGTGCAGTACGTGGGCGGCGACAAGCCGTTCAGTGACCCCGCGAAGGGCAAGGAGATCTCCACCGCCATGTACGGCCAGGGCGCCGCGCTGGTGTGGCCGGTCGCCGGGCTCTCCGGCCTCGGCACCTTCGAGTCGGCGGTCGCGGCCGGGCGGTACACCTTCGGCGTCGACTCCGACCAGTACCAGACCCTCACCGACCAGGCGCAGAAGAACACCGTCGTCACCTCCATCCTCAAGAACGTCGGCAACGCCCTGTACAAGGCCGCGCAGGCGGACCAGAAGGACTCCCTGAAGTACGGCGCCGTCGAGAGCGTCGGTCTCGCCGAGGACGCCGTCGGCTATGTGAACGACGACCACTTCGCACAGCTGGTCCCCGAGAAGATCCGTACCGAGGTCCAGGAAGCCGCCGACCAGGTGAAGTCCGGCTCCGTCACGGTCCCCAGCGCCTTCTAGCCGGACGGCCTCGATGATGAACGAGCCATGGGGCGAGGACGGCCCTGCCGTCGCCGCCCGCGCGGTCACCAAGACGTACGCCAACGGAGTACGCGCGGTACGCGGCGTCGACCTGGAGGTCCCGCCGGGCGAGATCCGCGCGGTCGTGGGCGAGAACGGCGCGGGCAAGTCCACGCTGATGAAGCTGTTCTACGGCCTGGAGCAGCCCACCTCCGGCGAGCTCCTGATCGGCGGCCGGCCCCGCGTGCTGCGTGGCCCGGCCTCGGCGATCGCCCTGGGCGTGGGCATGGTGCACCAGAACCTCATGCTGGTGCCCTCCTTCACCGTCGCCCAGAACGTCGTCCTCGGCGTCGAGCCGGGCCGGCGCGGTCTGGTCGACCCGAAGGCGGCCGTCGAGACGACCGCCCGGCTCGCGTCGGAGTCCGGACTCGCCGTCGACCCGAGGGCGCGCGTCGACGAGGTGTCGGTCGGAATGCGGCAGCGCGCCGAGATCCTCAAGGCCCTCCACCGCCGAGCGCGCGTACTGATCCTCGACGAGCCGACCGCCGTGCTCACCCCGCAGGAGACCGAGGACCTGTTCGCCGCCGTACGACGGCTGCGCGACGACGGAATGACCGTGCTGTTCATCTCGCACAAGCTGCGCGAGGTGCGGGAGATCAGCGACAAGGTGAGCGTGATGGGCGCGGGTTCGCTGGTGGGGACGGTCGCCACGGCCGACGCCACCGAGCGGTCGCTCGCCTCGATGATGCTCGGCCGCGAGGTCTCCCTGGACGTGGACCGCGCCCCCGCGAGCCCGGCAGGGGTCACCCTCCGGGTACGCGGCCTCGGCTACGAGGCACCGACCGGGCAGTCCCTGCACGGCCTGGACTTCGATGTGGCCGCCGGGGAGGTCGTCGGTGTGGCCGGCATCGAGGGCAACGGCCAGAGCGAACTCGCCGAGATCCTCGCCGGGTTGCGCCGTCCGACCTCGGGCACGGTTCACGTCGGCGGCACCGACACGGCCGGTCTGGACGTGGCCGAGCACCGCAGGGCCGGCATCGGCTACGTACCGGAGGACCGGTTGTCCAACGGCGCCGCGCTCGACGAGTCGATCGCCGACAATCTCGTCGTCGACCGCCACGACCGCCCGCCCCTCGCCCGCCGCGGCGTGCTCAGCCCGAAGGCCGTGCGCGCCCACGCCGAGCGGCTGATCTCCGACTACGCCATCCGCACCCCCGACCCGTCGGTCCCGGTGCGCGCGCTGTCCGGGGGCAACCTGCAGAAGGTGATCGTCGCCCGTGAACTCTCCGCCGGGCCACTGCTGCTGATCGCCTGTCAGGTCACCCGCGGGGTGGACGTCGGCGCGATGCGGTTCATGTACGAGCAACTGGTCGCCGCGCGCGACGCGGGCACCGCCGTGCTCCTGGTCTCGGCCGACCTCACCGAACTGCTCGCCCTCTCCGACCGGTTGCTCGTCCTCAAGGACGGCCGCCTCACCGCCCGGTTCGACGACACGACCGGCCTCACCGAGAAGCGCGTCGGGCTCTACATGCTCGGTGTCGAGCACCACGACCGCGACCAGCTCACGGTCGGCCTGACCGACCTGGGGGACGCCCTGTGACCGGCACCCTGATCGAGACCGAGGACCGCCGCGAGTACCGGGCGACCCGTCGCCGCGACCTCGCGGTGGACCTCAGCATGGCCCTGGCCACCATCCTGGCCGCCCTCGCCATCGGCTTCCTCGTCATGCTCGCCACCGGCAAGGACCCGATCCGGGCGTACGAGGTGATGCTCACCGGCCCGCTGGACCGCTCCTTCCGGGTCGGCCGCTGGCTGGAGGACGCCACCACGCTCACCCTGCTCGGCCTGTCGGTCGCCATCCCCTTCCGCGCCCGGCAGATCAGCCTCGGCGCCGAGAGCCAGCTCTACGCCGGTGCGCTGGCCGCCGCCGCGGTCGCGGTCTTCCTGCCGCTGCCACCGGTCGCGGCCGTGATCGTGCCCATGGTCGCCGCCGCCACCGCGGGCGCCGGAATGGGCCTGGTGCCGGGATCGATGAAGGCCCGCCTCGGCGCCAACGAGATCGTGGCCACGCTGATGCTCAACGCCATCGTCGTCCGCGTCTACGACTACCTGGTCAACGGTCCGCTCAAGGAGCCCGGCAGCAGCGCCGTGCACTCGAAGTCCATCCAGGACGATGCCGCGCTCACGCCGCTGACCGACTGGTTCGGCACCCCGATGGGCCGCGCCAACATCGGGCTCGGAGTCATGCTGCTCACCGCGGTCGCGCTGTGGCTGCTCCTCACCCGTACCCCGCTCGGCTACCGCATCCGCATGACCGGCTCCAACCCCGGCTTCGCCGAGTACGGCGGCATCAAGGTGCCCCGCGTCATCGAGTGGAGCTTCGTCATCGGCGGCGCCGTGGCGGGCCTCGCGGGAGCCCACCTCGTCCAGGGCGTCTACGGGCGCCTGGAACCCGGCCTCGCCGGCAGCCTGGCCTTCGAGG
The DNA here is from genome assembly GCF_052245395.1 of Streptomyces sp. 4N124. Classification (NCBI taxonomy): domain Bacteria; kingdom Bacillati; phylum Actinomycetota; class Actinomycetes; order Kitasatosporales; family Streptomycetaceae; genus Streptomyces; species Streptomyces sp. 4N124. The sequence goes on along the minus strand of NZ_JBQQBS010000001.1, from coordinate 156,308 downwards.
GGATCGTCGTGGCCCTGCTGGCCAGGAACAACCCGCTCGTCGTCGTGGCCGCCGGACTCTTCTACTCCTATCTGCGCGCCGGGGGCGACATCATGGAACAGCAGACGGACGTGGGCACCGAGATCGTGGTGGTCATCCAGGCGGTCATCGTGCTGCTGGTCACCGCCCAGGCCCTGCCGGAGCTGCTCAAGCGCCGGCTCGCGCGCAGGCAGGTGGGCGTCCGATGAGTTCCCTGCTCGACGTCGTCCTCAGCAGCGCCTTCCTGGCGGCGGTGCTCCGGGTCGCGACCCCCTACCTGCTCGCCGCGCTCGGCGGACTGGTCGCCGAACGCTCCGGCATCAGCAACATCGCGCTGGAGGGGCAGATGCTCGGCGCGGCCTGCACGGGCGCGCTGGTCGCCGGATACAGCCACTCCGTCGCCCTGGGCGCGGTGTGCGGGGTCGCGGTGGCGACGCTGATGGGTGTGCTTCTGGCCGCTCTGCGGCTGGAGTTGGGCGCCGACGCGATCATCGCGGGCATCGGCCTCAACCTCCTCGCCTCCGGCGGTACCGCGTTCGCTGTCTACACCCTCCTCGACGACAAGGGCGGCACGTCAGGACTGAAGAGCGGCACACTGCCGACGGTCACCCTGCCGGGCGTCGAGACCATTCCCGTACTGGGTGATGTGGTGAGTGGTCAGAACATCATCACCTGGCTGGCGTTCCTGGCCGCGCCCTTCGTCGCCTGGCTGTTCTTCCGCACCCGCTTCGGCTTCCATCTGCGTGCGGTCGGCGAGATGCCGGACGCCGCCGCCTCCGTAGGGATTCCGGTACGGCGTGTCCAGTACGCCGGCCTCGCCCTCAGCGGCGCGCTCGCCGGCCTCGCCGGGGTCTTCCTCAGCATGGGCTATGTGTCCTTCTTCGTACGGGACATGACGGCCGGCCGCGGCTTCATCGCCCTCGCCGCGGTCTTCCTGGGCGGGCTGCGCCCGTGGGGCGTCTTCCTCGCCGCGCTCGGCTTCGGCGCGGCGGAAGCCCTGGCCGTACAGCTCGGGACGCTCGACGTACCGCCGCAACTGGTGTCGACGATCCCGTACACGCTGACGCTGGTGGCCCTCGCGCTCTACGCGTGGCGGCGCAAGCGACGCGGCGCCACCGGGGAGGTCGCCGCCTCCCTCTGACAGCACCCGACTCCCCCGTGCAATCAGTCCTTTTGGAAGGTCACCCATGCGACGACACAGACACCGAGTGCACCGCACGCGCGCGCTCGTCGGTTCCCTCACCGCCGTCGGACTCCTCGGCAGCGTCGCTCTCACGAGCGGATTCGCCGCGGAGCCGGAAGCGGCGGCGAAGCGGCAGAAGGTACGGCTGCTGGACACGATCACCGTGCCCGCCGGGACGACGGAGTTCGGCATGCCGTTCGGCGGACTGTCCGGGATCGACTACGACCGCAAGTCCGGCAGGTATGTCGCCGTCAGCGACGACCGCTCGGAGAACGGCAAGGCCCGCTTCTACACCCTCCGACTGCCGCTCGACGGGGCCGCCTTCGCCGATGACAAACCCGCACTCGACGGCCTGACCGTGCTCGACGACACCACGGGCGAGCCCTTCGCCGCCAAGGCGGTCGACCCCGAGGCGATCCGCTGGACGCCGGGCGGCAACAGCCTGCTGTGGACCAGCGAGGGGGCCTCGTCCTCCGGGCAGCCTGCCCTTCGTCCGGGAGGCGACCACCACGGGCGGTTACGAACGCGAACTACCGTTGCCCGAGGCGTACGCGCCCGTCAGGTCGGCGTCCGGCACGCTCACCGCCGGCGTCCGCAACAACCAGGCCCTCGAAGGCCTCACGCTCTCCCCCGACGGCAGGAAGGTCGTCACGGTCACGGAGAACGCGCTCGTCCAGGACGGTCCCGCAGCAGGGTTGACGGCCAAGAGCCCGTCCAGGCTGCTGGTGGCGGACCGTGCGACGGGCAAGCCGCAGGCCGAGCACGTCTACGAGGTGGACCCGATCTCCGACGCCCCCACCGCACCGCTGCCGGCCCCGGTCGGGACGTACTCGGCGGACCGGGGAGTCACCGAGATCCTCGCGATCAACGGGACCGACTACATCACCGTGGAGCGTTCCTTCGCCTCCGGTGTCGGCTTCGCCATCCGTCTGTACTGGACCAGCACCATCGGTGCCACGAACGTGGACGGCAAGGACGCCCTGTCCGGCGACGAGAAGCCGATGCGGAAGAAGCTGCTGTACGACTTCACCACCTCCGGCACGGACGCCGACAACGTCGAGGGCATCACCTGGGGACCCACGCTGCCCGACGGCTCCCGCTCGCTCGTCCTCGTCGCAGACGACAACTTCGGGTTCAACGGCAGTGTCACCAAGTTCCATCTGCTGTCGGTCCGGTGACGATCACCCCGCTGAGCTGGGGTTCTTTCGCTGGTTGGCTTTGAAGCGCGCCTTCTTCTGACGATTCCCGCACGTGTTCATGTCACACCATCTGCGGGTGCGACTTTGACTGGTGTCGAAGAAGGCGGCTTGGCAGGTCGGCGATGCGCACAAGGCCAATTTTCCGTCTCGTTCGCCTGCGATGATGCTGATCGCGTCGGCGGCGATCACGCTGAGGGCATCTTCCACGCTGGAAGCCGAACTGAGCCGCCAGCGCCGCTTGCCCTCGGGCGTCAGGATCGCCGCGGCCCGCCCCTGAGCGCTGCGGTCATTGATGACGTGGACGGCAGACGAGGGGAGAGCGTCCTGGAGCGCGGCCGCGGTCGCGGCGGCGTGAATCGACTCCCTCAGTTCCCGGGCGAGTTCGAGCTGGGCAGTGGTGCAGGAGTCCACGGCGAGGCCGTTCACTGCCAGCCAGTCGATGAGTCGGCCCGGCGTGGGAATGCGCTCGACAGAGTCGCCATGACGCTCCGACAGAGTCCCCGTGAAGCTGGTCGCCAGCACGTTGCCGAGGCGGAAGTCAGGGAATCCAGCACGCATGGAACCACCTTAGCCGGTTGCACGCCGACATGAGGACATAGTAGAACCGTCTTAGCCGGTTCCGCGATGGCCAGGAGGTCTCATGCCCCGTCCAACCAGCGACGTGCAAGCATTTGAAGCCCACGCGACTGACGCCGACCTCGACGATCTGCGCGCACGACTGGCCGCGGCGCGGCTACCGGAGGCCGAGACGGTCTGTCGTACCGCGCCCGACCCTCGCCGATGGGAACAGGGCGTTCCGCTCGCCGACCTCATCGATGTCGTGAACTACTGGCGCACCGGGTACAACTGGCGGTCGTTCGAAGAGCGCCTCGACCAGATCGGCCAGTTCCGCACGACCATTGACGATCTGGGAATCCACTTCCTGCACCGTCGGTCCGCGCGCCCGGATGCCACTCCCCTGATCTTGACGCACGGCTGGCCTGACAGCGTTGTTCGGTTCATCGATGTCGTGGACGAGCTGGCAGATCCGAAAGACGCAGACGCGCCGGCGTTTCACGTCGTAGTCCCGTCGCTACCGGGCTTTGGTTACAGCGACAGGCCGGCCACCACCGGGTGGGGAACCGAAAAGATCGCGGCCGCATGGGTGGAACTGATGGGGAGACTGGGCTACAGCAAGTTCGCGGCCCACGGGGGCGATTGGGGAGGCAATATCACCACCGTTCTCGGCGGCAGGTTCCCCGCGCACGTGCTCGGTATCCACACCACGTTCGCGGAGGGGCCGCCCGGCCTGACAACGGACGGGCTGACGCCGGTCGAGCGCAGGTGGGCCGAGGAAACCCGCGATTTCTGGCGCCATCGCGCGGCGTACGCGAAGCAGCAGGCGACCCGACCGCAGACCATCGGCTACTCGCTCGTCGACTCACCGGTCGGGCTTCTTGCCTGGATCCTCGACAAGTTCGCCGAGTGGTCGGACACCGAGGACAGCCCGTTCGAGACGATGTCCAAAGACCGCGTTCTCGACGACGTCACCCTGTACTGGCTGACGCGGACCGGCGCGTCGGCGGCCCGCATTTACTACGAGAGCCACAACTCGCTGGACCCCGAACTCCGGGTCGACGTCCCGTCAGCAATCACCATGTATCCCCGCGACGTCGAGAAGTGTCCGCGCCCCTGGGCGCAGGAGCGGTACCGACAGATCGTCCGATGGAGGTCACCCGAAACCGGGGGACATTTCCCGTCGCTGGAGGTTCCCGAGTATTTCGTCAAGGACCTGCGAGAAGGCCTCGCGGCAGTGCTGGCCGCTCATCGGTGAACGCGGCTGGGTGCCGATGACAGGGCGTCTGTGTACCGGCTGAGGACGTCCTCGGCCGTGGGGACGGGGCCGAACAGCTCCTCCTGCCGGCGGGTGTCGGCGACGTAGCGGCCGCTGTCGAACCAGCCGAACATCGCGGCCATGTCCTTGACCAGGGGCATGAAGCGGCCGGCGACGGCTCCTGCGGCGCGGGCGACGGCGGAAGGGACGGCCCACACCTTGATCGTCTTTCCGGCCCGGCTGCCCATCAGGCCGGCCATCTCGCGCATGCTGACCGGACGGTCCCAGCCGATGTCGATGCGCTCACCGTCGTCGGCCTCGGCGTCGACTGCGGCCGCCAGGTACGCCGCGAGATCGGAGGTGTGGACGAAGGTCAGCGGGACGGTGGTCTTGCCGATCCACGTCAGGCGGCCCTTGTCGATCGGGTTGCCCGCCATGGTCGCGATCTGGTCGAGGAAGGCCCCCGGCCGTAGTGCGACGAAGGGGACGCCGAGCTGTTCGAGCTCGTCCTCGGCGATCTTCTTGTGCCAGAAGTGCGGGACTTGGGGCGTCTGGTCGCTGGTGAGGATGCTGGTCAGGACGAACCGCCGGATGCCGGCGCGGTGGGCGGCCTCAGCGAGGTTGGCGTTGCCGACGGTGTCGATGTCATACGCGTTCTTGCCGCCGCGGGTGTAGCCGGCAGCGGTGGTGATGACGGCATCGGCGCCGTTCATGGCAGCGACGAGCGAGGCGCGGTCGAGCATGTCGCCGCGGGCGATCTCGACGCCCCGGCTTTCGAGCCTGCTCGCGTCGGTGGTCGGCCGGACCAGGGCGCGGACGTTCTTACCGCGCCCCAGCAGTTCGTCGACGACCTTGCCCCCGAGGGAGCCGGTCGCGCCGACGACGAGGACGGGCGGGGTGGTGGTCATGGGGTTCTCTCTTTTCATCAGGCCAGCACTGGGAGGGGATCGGGTGAGCGGGCGAAGTCGGCCGGGCGCTCAGGGGCGGCCTGTGGTGGGCGGATCCGCGCTTCGGGTCGCCGCCGGACCGCGGGAGCTCGCGGAGGTCGACGGTGACCCGGACCCCGGTGATGCAGCCGTCCTCGATGTGCGGCCGTCCGGCGAAGGGGAAGGGCTCGCCGACCCCGCGGGGGTGTCGCCCTGCCCCGAATGCGTTCCGTCCTTCTTCCACCGGGACAGCTCGCGCGCCAGGCCGGAACCGGGGGTGCAGCTGAGGCGAGCTACTCGGACTCTTCCCCCGGAACAGCGCGGCTGTTGATCGCGTCGGCGATGGCGTAGGCGATACGGACGAAGGACTCTGCCTGCTGCGCCGACAGGTTCAGCGCGGAGCTCTCCTCCAGGGCCCGCCACATGGCTGCCAGGGGCTCACGCATGGCACGTCCCTTGTCGGTGAGGTGGACGACCATGACGCGCCGGTCGTGTGCGGCCGGCTCGCGAACGAGCAGGCCGGCGTCCTGCATGCGGCGTAGGGACTTGGAGACGGTGGAGTGGTCCAGGCCCACGCTTTCGAGCAGCTCGGACTGGGTCTGGCCGTCCCGGTCCAGGAGGTGCATCAGCAGCAGCTCCTGTCCCGGATGCAGGTCCATCTCGCGGAGCATGGCGGCGGCGCGGGCGCGGTGAGCACGGGCGAGCTGGAAGATCGCGTAGCTCATCGGCCCCTCGCTGGCCGTAGAGGGGACGCGGGGTGTGGGGGCGGGCATGGTTCGGTTCCTCAGACGGTGTAGGTGGGGTAGTCGGTGTAGCCGGCCACTCCGCCGCCGTAGAAGGTCGCCGGGTCGGGGGTGTTCAGCGGCGCGTCAGAGCGTAGCCGCTCGACCAGGTCCGGGTTGGCGAGCGCGAGGGCGCCGACGGAGACGAGGTCGGCCGTGCCGTGGGCGATGTCCTGGGCACGGGTGGGCAGGTCGGTGCCGGCCCGGTTGAGGATCAGCGTGGACGGCCACAGCGCGCGCAGGGTGCCCAGCAGCTCCTCGTCGCCCGCGTGCATCACGTGGAGGTAGGCGAGGCCGAGCGGGCTGAGGGCGCGCAGGAGAGCCGGATACAGCTCGGCGGTGTCGGACTCGGCGATGTCGTTGTAGGGGTTGCCGGGGGAGATGCGCAGGCCGGTGCGGTCGGCGCCGATCTCGTCGGCCACGGCAGCGGCGACCTCGACGGCGAAGCGGATGCGGTTGTCGAGGGAACCGCCATAGCGGTCGGTGCGCTGGTTGGTGTTGGCGGACAGGAACTGGTGCACCAGGTAGCCGTTGGCGGCGTGGATCTCCACGCCGTCGGCGCCTGCCGCGATGGCAGCCGCTGCGGCGCGGCGGAAGTCGTCGACGGTCGCCGCGACCTCCTGCGTCGACAGAGCACGGGGTGTCGGCATCTCCTGAGGCCCGGACGCGGTGAACATCGCGCCCTCCGGCCGGATCGCCGAAGGGGCGACCGGCCGGCGCCCGTGGGGGGTGTTGTCGGGGTGGGCGATGCGTCCGGTGTGCATCAGCTGGATGACGATCCGGCCGTCGGCCGCGTGCACGGCGTCGGTGACCTTGCGCCAGCCGGCGATCTGCTCGTCATTGTGGATGCCGGGGGTGAGGAGGTAGCCCTGGCCGTCGGCCGAGGGCTGGGTGCCCTCGGTGATGATCAGCGCGTGCGAGGCCCGCTGGGCGTAGTACTCGGCGTTCAGCTCCGTCGGGACGCCTTCCGGCGTGGAGCGGTCGCGGGTCATGGGGGCCATGACCAGGCGGTGCGGCAGGGACATGCCGCCGACGGTGGTCCGCGTCCACAGGGGGTTCAACATGGATGATCCTTCTCGACATAGCGATATGAGGGTATGGCGGTATGGCGATGACCGGGCGGCCATCGAAAACAGCTGGCGGACAGGGCCTGGCAGTGGCAAGCAGGTGTGGTCAGGCAACGGTGAGGACGAGCTTGCCCCGCACATGCCCGGCGTCACTGACCTGCTGGGCGGTGGCAGCCTGGTCGAGCGGGTAGGAGGTGACGGTGGTGACGAGCTTTCCGGCCGCGGCGTCCTGGGCCAGGGCGGCCAGGCGCTCGGGCGAGGCCTGCGCGCCACCTTGGGCGAAGGTGATGCCCAGCTGCCGCGCGCGGAAGTCGGCGATGGTGACGATGCGCTCGGTGCCGCCCCGCAGGGTGATCGAGTCCTCCAGGGCACCCTTGCCCGCCAGGTCGAACACCGCGTCCACGCCGTCGGGGGCCAGCTCCCGGACCCGCTCGACCAGGCCCTCGCCGTACACGGTCGCGGTGGCGCCGAGCGAGGTGAGGTAGTCCTGGTTGGCGGGGCCCGCCGTGCCGATGACACGCGCTCCGCGGGCCGTGGCGAGCTGGACCGCCAGCGTTCCGACCCCTCCGGACGCGCCGTGCATCAGTACGGTCTCCCCGGCGGTGACGCCCAGCAGGTTCAGGACCCGCTCGGCCGTCTCGCTCGCCACCGGCAGCGCGGCCGCATCCTGCCACTCCAGGCCGGCGGGCTTGGGGGCCACGATGGTGGCCAGCGCGTACTCGGCGTAGGAGCCGGTGTCGGCCCAGCCCAGCACCTCGTCACCGACCTGCACGTCCCGCACGCCCTCACCCAGCGCGTCCACCACGCCGGCCAGTTCGCCACCGGGGACGGTCGGGAAGGTCGTCGGGTACACGGCCTCCAGCATCCCCGAGCGGATCTTGCCGTCCAGCCCGTTCACTCCGGACGCCTTGACGCGGACGCGGACCTGGCCGGGGCCGGGCTGCGGGACCTCGATGTCCGCCTCGTGCAGCACTTCAGTGCCACCGAAACGGTCGAACAGGATGGCTTTCATGACGACTCCTCTCGCGCCACCACCCATTTAGGTGGCTGGCCACATAAAGACCGTAGCAGCAAACACGTGGCTAGCCAAGTATTTGCTTCCGGCACCCCGAGTGTGTGGAAACGTGAGCCGAGCTGAAGGAAGCGGTCACGCCAAAGAGGTGTCCGGCAGGTCTTGCCCGCCGGGTCTCAGATGGCGCGGACGTGCGAGGCCTGCGGGCCCACGCGAAAAGGGTCCCCACAGGCTGCTGCCTGCGAAGACCCTTCACACCGTCGGGACGACAGGATTTGAACCTGCGACCCCTTGACCCCCAGTCAAGTGCGCTACCAAGCTGCGCCACGTCCCGGTGCGCTGTCTCGCGGTGATCCGCGTGAGCGCGCGAGACAGAACTTTACCGCACGTCGGGGGCGGCACCGAAAGGGGCTGGGGGCGGGGCAGAATCGAGGTATGGGCAGTACATCTTCGGAAGGACCGGTCGGGGCGCGGGATCGGGACCGTGAGGGGCGGGCGCGTAATGCCCGGCCGCGGGACGGGCTCGGGCGGCCGTTGCCGTACGGCGAGGAGGGGGTGGCGCGGCAGCCGGAGGGGGTCGTGCGCAGCCCGGAGCGGACCGTGGCCGAGGCGCAGGAGCTGCTGGATGCGGGGAAGCCGTTCCATGCGCACGAGGTCTTCGAGGACGCCTGGAAATCGGGTCCCGCGACCGAGCGTGCGCTGTGGCGGGGGCTGGCCCAGCTCGCCGTGGGGCTCACCCACGCGGCCCGCGGGAATCTCACGGGCGGTGTGCGGCTGCTGCGGCGTGGGGCCGGGGCCGTCGAGGAATGGGCCTCGGGCTCCGGGGAGCCGCGGCCGTACGGGATGGATCTCGCCGGCGTCGTGGCCTGGGCGCGGCAGTTGGCGGGCGACGCGGAGCGGGACGGGGTGGCCGTCGACGCGGGGGCGCGAGCGCCTCGGCTGCGCGGGGGCTCGTAGAAGGGGCTCAGTAGGGGCTCAGAGGAGGTGCCGCATGCGTTGTCAGTGGCGTGCGGCAGACTCGGGGGCGTGCGAAAGATTCATGTCATCGGTATCGGCGCTGGCGACCCCGACCAGCTGACCCTGCAGGCGGTCAAGGCGCTGCGGAGCACGGACGTGTTCTTCGTCCTGGACAAGGGCGAGGTGAAGTCCGACCTGGTGCAGCTCCGCCGGGACATACTCGACGCACATGTGCCCGACGGGACGTATCGCGTGGTGGCGGCGCGCGATCCGGAGCGGGACCGGTCCGCGGGCGGCTCGGCGTACTCCCCCGCCGTCGGTGACTGGCGCAGCGCCCGCGCCGACATCTACGAGCGGATGATCGCCGAGGAGCTGGGCGAGGACGAGAGGGGCGCGTTCCTGGTGTGGGGCGACCCCGCCCTGTACGACAGCACGCTCGGGATTCTCGAGGAGGTGCTGGAGCGGGGCGCGGTCGCTTTCGAGTACGACGTCGTGCCGGGCATCAGCAGCGTCTCGGCGCTCGTCGCCCGGCACCGGACGGGGCTGAACCGGGTGGCGCGGCCCGTGCAGATCACCACCGGGCGACGGCTTGCCGAGGGCTTCCCGGACGGCGTGGACGACGTGGTCGTGATGCTCGACGCCCACCAGGCCTTCCGGCAGTACGCCGACCAGGACATGGACATCTACTGGGGCGCCTACATAGGCACACCCGACGAGATCCTCGCCTCCGGCCCGATCGCCGAGGCCGCCCCCCGCATCGAGCGGCTGCGGGCCGAGGCCAGGGAGCGCAAGGGCTGGATCATGGACACGTACCTGCTGCGGCGCCGGAAGCCGGAGGAGTCGCAGGCGAGCGGCGACTGAGGACCCCCACCGCTACAGCCCGCCCGGCGTGCGCCCCGCCCTGCCGCACGCCATCGACCGCGTCCGGGCCTTCGTCACGCCCCGCCGAGCCCGAGCCGAGCCAACACCCCCGCCACATCGGGCACCGCGTCCACGCCCCGCGGCAAGGGCGGGCGTCGTACGACCACGACCGGCAGGGCGAGTTCGCGTGCGGCCGTGAGTTTTGCCGCGGTGGCCTCCCCGCCGCTGTCCTTGGTGACGAGGACGTCGATGCGGTGGGCGTGCAGCAGGGCCTTCTCCTCCAGGACCGTGAACGGGCCGCGGGACAGCAGGACTTCGGTGTCCGGGGGCATGGGCGGTTCGGGCGGGTCCACCGACCGTACGACGAAGTGCAGGTCGGTGAGGTGGGCGAAGGCCGCCAGGCCGAGTCGGCCGGTGGTGAGGAAGACGCGGTGGCCGAGTCGGGGCAGTAGGTCGGCCGCCGCGTCCAGCGAGGTGACCGGGTGCCAGCGGTCCTCCGGTCCCTGCTGCCAGCCGGGGCGGCGCAGGACGAGCAGCGGGAGTCCGGTCGCCGTTGCCGCCTCCGCCGCGTTCGCCGTGATCGACTCGGCGAACGGGTGCGTGGCGTCGACAAGGGCGTCCACGTGGTGTGCGCGCAGCCAGTCGGCCAGGCCGGCCGCGCCGCCGAAACCCCCGATGCGTACGTCCCCTTCGACCGCTCCCGGCTTCGACACGCGCCCCGCGAGCGAGGTGGTGACGCGGACGCCGGGCCGTGCCGCCAGGTCGGTGGCGAGGCGGCGGGCCTCGGTCGTACCGCCGAGGACGAGGATGTGCGGGGACATGGGCCGAGACTACGGCCGAGGCCGCGCTCCCCCGTAACTCCGCTCGTAACTCCCCTTCCTGTGCGAACACTATGAACAGAACCGATCGGACCGTTCTCCTGCTCGCCTCGCCTTCCTAGCATCTCGGCGCACGGCGCGACGATGCGCCGGCTAGGACAAGGAGCCGTGCCTTGTACAGGTCGAGAACGTGCAACCGCTGGTCCTGTGTATGGGCGGGACTCACCGCCTGTCTGGCGCTGATCGCCGCCGGCACGCTCACCGCCGCCCCGTCCGCCCAGGCGGGCCCGCCCCGCCCGGCCTCCGTCGCCTGCCCGGCCGACCTCGCCGACCGGGCGCGTTGCTACACCGGCCAGGACGCCCAAGGCGCCTACTACGCCATCGCCGTCCCCGACGACTGGAACGGCTCGCTCGTCGTCCACTCCCATGGCGGCCCCGACCTCGGCACCGGCTCCGACCCCGCCCGCAGCCTCGACGACCTGGGCCGCTGGTCGGTGCTGGTCGACGAGGGGTACGCGTGGGCGGGGTCGTCGTACCGCCGCGGCGGCTACGGCACCCGGATGGCCGCCGCCGACACCGAGAACGTACGGCGGCTGTTCGTCGGGGAGTTCGGCGAGCCGCGGCGGACGTATGTGCACGGCCAGTCGTGGGGCGGGAACGTCGCCGCCAAGGTGGTGGAGACGTACGGCACCCGGCGTGGGCCGTACGACGGCGCGCTGCTCACCAACGGCGTCCTCGCGGGCGGCTCCCGCGGCTACGACTACCGCGTCGACCTGCGCGTGGTCTACCAGTACTACTGCCGCAACCATCCGCGCCCGAGCGAACCCGCGTATCCGCTGTGGCAGGGGCTGCGCGCCGACTCGACCATGACGGCGGCAGGGCTGCGGGCGCGGTTGCAGGAGTGCACCGGCTACGCGTCCGCCCCGCCCGACCGGACCCCGGCGCAGCAGCGCAATCTCGACGACATCCTGGCCGTCACGAAAATCCCGGAGCGCACTCTGGAGTCGCATCTGCGGTTCGCGACCTTCACCTTCCGCGACATCGTGCACGACCGTCTCGGCGGCCGGAACCCGTTCGGCAACCAGGGCGTGCGGTACTCCGGGTCGCACGACGACGCGGCGCTGAACGCCGGAGTCGAGCGGTTCGCCGCCGACCCGTCCGCCGTACGCGATCTGTCGTACGACAGCGACCTCACCGGCAAGGTCGCGATCCCCGTGCTGACCCTGCACGCGATCGACGACCCGACGGCGTTCGTCGAGCACGAGGCGGCGTACCGGGCGACACTTCAGGGTGCCCACCGGGACCGCTATCTGGTGCAGACGTTCACACGGGAGCAGGAGCACAGCGAGCTGAGTGACGCGGAGTACGCCACCTCCCTTGCCGCGCTGGACACTTGGGTGCGTACGGGGCGGAAGCCGAGCCCGGGGTCGGTGTCGGCGACGTGCGCCGCGTTCGACCGGACGTATGGCACCGGGTGCTTCTACGATCCGGACTTCCGCCCGGACGACTACGCCTCACGTGTCGAACCCCGGCCCGGCGGGCTGCGCTGGCCCGCCATGACGGCCGCGCAGGAGAAGTCCTGGAGCAGGGTCGAGGGTGTCGGGATCGCTCCCTGAGATGCGCCCGGCGGCTCGATCGCTATCGTCACGGACATGGCATCCGTACGCGCCGTGCTCATCGACATCGACGGAGTCCTCACCGTCTCCTGGCAGCCGCTGCCGGGCACGGTCGAGGCGCTGCGGGAGATCCGTGCGGCGGGTCTCCCGGTCGCGCAGGTCACCAATACGACGTCCAGGACCCGGGCGTCGATCGCCGGGACGCTGGCGGATGCCGGGTTCCCGGTGTCCGCCGACGACATTCTGACCGCGCCCGCGGTCACCGCCGCGTATCTCGCCGAGCACTGTCCCGGTGCGCGGTGCGCCCTGCTGAACAGCGGGGACATCGGGGAGGACCTGGGTGGCGTGGAGGTGCTGGACGAGGCGGACGCGGACACCGTCCCGGATGTCGTCATCGTCGGTGGTGCCGGTCCCGAGTTCGGCTATGCGGCGCTGAACCGGGCCTTCGGGTACGTCCAGCGCGGGGCGCGGCTGGTCGCCATGCACCGCAATCTTTACTGGCGCACCGAGGGCGGGCTGCAGTTGGACGCCGGGGCCTTCCTGGCCGGCCTGGAGAAGGCGGCGCGGGTCGAGGCCGAGGTGACCGGGAAGCCGTCGCCCGCGTTCTTCGCATCGGCGCTGGCAGGGCTGGGGGCCGGTGCGGACGAGACGCTGATGATCGGCGACGACATCGAGTCCGACGTACTGGCGGCGCAGCGGGCCGGGCTGACGGGGGTGCTGGTGAAGACCGGCAAGTATCTGCCGGAGACGCACCGGGCGGCGAGTGGCGAGCCCGACCATGTGATCGACTCGTTCGCGGACCTTCCTGAGCTGCTGCGCCGACTGTAGGCGGAGTAGCTCAGCGCAGGAGCAGTTGGAGGCCGCCCACCACCGTGGCCGCGATCACCAGTTGCTCGAACAGCCGCTGGTTGATGCGGTTCACCGCCCATTTGCCGAGGAACGCCCCGGGCACGACGAACGCGACGAGCGCGGCGTCAAGGAGCAGCGAGCGGCCGTCGATCAGGCCGAGGCCGACGCTGAAGGGCACCTTGGACACGTTGACGATCAGGAAGAAGAAGGCGGAGGTGCCCAGGAAGCCGAGCTTGCGGAAGCCCGCGGAGAGGAGGTACATCGACATGACCGGGCCGCCCGCGTTGGCGACCATGGTGGTGAAGCCGCCGAGGACACCGTACGAGCGGGCCTTGATCCGGCCGGAGCGGGTGACGACCGAGTCCGGCTGCTCCGCCTCCGCGTCGGCCTTGCGCCGCCGCCACACCGTCACCGCGGCCATCATCAGCAGGATCGCCCCGATCGACGTCCGGACGATCGCGTCGTCCGCCCACATCAGGAACAGTGTGCCGCCGACGACGCCCGCGGCGACCGCGGGGAACAGCCGCCACAGCGTGGGCCAGTGGGCGTGCCGCCGGTAGGTGAGGACGGCGAGCACATCGCCGGCGATCAGGACCGGCAGCAGTACGCCGGTGGAGGCGCGGGCGGGCAGCACCGCCGCGAAGATCGCGAGGCTGACCGTGTTGGCGCCGCTCACCGCGGTCTTCGAGAAGCCGACGAGGAGAGCCGCGGCGGCGAGGGCGGCGAACTCCCAGCCGGTTATGTGCCAGAGCGTCATCGTGTCCATGCGGAGACCGATGCTAGTTGCAGCTAACCGGTGGCCGTAAGGACCGTCTCGCCTTATGGTCCCGGCGGGCGAACAGGTGCTGCGCTTTTGGGATGGCGTACTGCCGACGTCAGTCGTGTTTTGCACCAGTTCGCCCTGGGCACCCGCGCCCGCATGGAGTGGTTGCGTAGTGCAGCCTGCGTAGGAGAGGACCCTGAGCTGTTCTTCCCGGTGGGCACGTCCGGACCGGCGCTGCGGGACGTCGCTGAGGCGAAACGCGTCTGTGCCCGCTGTCCGGTCTCCGACGAGTGCCTGACGTGGGCGCTGGACAACGGCCAGACCTCGGGCGTCTGGGGCGGCACCGGTGAGGACGAACGCATTCGACTGCTCCGTAGAAGCAGACGCCACGCCGCAAGGAGGAGCACGCCATGACCGTCGTGAAGAGCACGCTGCCCGAGCCGGCTCGCGGGATCGCCGGGGAGGCGCTGCAGGGCACGCTCGTGGACCTGCTCGGGCTCTCACTGATCGGGAAGCAGGCGCACTGGAACATCGTGGGCCCTCGGTTCCGTGCGATCCATCTTCAGCTCGACGAGGTGGTGACGGCAGCCCGCGGCTACGCCGACACGGTCGCCGAGCGGGCCGCGGCGCTCGGTCTGCCGCCGGACGGCCGGCCCGAGACGATCGCCTCGGCGTTCACGCTGCCCGGCCCGAAGGACGGCTGGCTGCGGGACACGGAGGTCGTCCAACTGCTCGTCGACGCGCTGGAGACGGCCATCGGACGGCTGCGCGAGCGGATCGACGCGACCGAGAAGCCGGATCCGGTCACCCAGGATCTGCTGATCGGCATCACCCGCGAGCTGGAGAAGCAGCGGTGGATGTTCGACGCCGAGAACTGGCCGCGCGACTGACGGGCGAGAGAGCACGCACGGAAGAGGCTCATCATGAGCGACGCCCTTGAACTCGACACGCTGTGGGACGAGTTCCACCGCGTGGTGAACATGACCTCGCAGGAACTGGCCGCCTGGCTCCGGGTCAGTGACGCCGACGAGGAGACCGAACCGCTTCCCGAACACGCCGGTTCACCGATCGGGCAGCATGTGCTGGCGATCCTGCAGAAGCGCCGCACCGACCTCACGGACGACGACATCCGGGTGATGTACGAGGTGGTGGACACGGTGAACGAGCAGGCGGATCTCGAGAACGAGCCGGAGCCGGAGGAGACCCGCCGTCGGCACCGGCTGATGACCATCGGTCACGATCCGCTGAGGGCATGACGCTTAGGGCATGACGCTGAAGGCATGAACAGGGCAGTCACACTCAGCCCAGCAGCCAGCCCCCGTCCACGCTCAACTCCGCGGCGTTGACGGACCGGTTGCGCAGCAGGAAGTCCACGGCGTCCGCCACGTCCGCCATCGTGGCCAGCCGTCCGGTGGGTGTCTCGGTGCGCAGGGCCGCCAGTACCTTTTCCGGCTTGGCCATCCAGTACGGGCTGTCACCCACGACGCCGGGATGGATGGCGTTGACGCGGACGGGGGCGAGCTGGACGGCGAGGGCGCGCATCAGGCCGGTCATCCCGGCGTTGACGGCCGCCACCGTCGTGGCCCCCGGGTAGGGGCGTTCCTTGGCCTGTCCACCGAACAGCACGATGGCGCTGTCGTCGTGCAGCCGGGCCCGCAGGACGTGCACGACCTCCGTGTAGCCGACCAGCTTCAGCGTGACGAGGTTCAGTGCGGCATCGATGTCGTACTCGTCCACCAGGTTGTCGTCGCGGGTGACCCCGGCGAGCACCAGATGGTCGACGCGGCCGATGTCGGCCAGCGCCGCGGCGATCTCGCCCGGCCGCGAGAGGTCCAGGGCGAGGCCGCGGGCCGCGCCGATCTCCTTGGCCAGCGTGTCGGTTCGGTGGGCGTCGCGGCCGGTGATCACGACCTCGTCCCCGCGCTCCGCGCGCATCCGCGCGAACTCGCGGCCGAGGCCTGACGTACCGCCGACGACGAGGACGCTGTTCATGATTCCAAGGCCTCCCTCAGATAGTCCCAGTCGCGCGTGAACCGGTAGGAGTGGCGCACCGGCGGCTGCGGCGCCTGCGTCTCCAGCCAACGCACGGGCCCAGCACCGGCGTTGGTGAATCCGTGCACACATCCGGCGCCTGCCCAGGCGCAGTCACCGGGAACCAGCCGATATCTCGAACCGTCGAACGTCGCGTCCACGACGCCTTCGAGGATCAGATACGTCTCCTCGAAGGGGTGGTCGTGGCTGCCCGCGACGCCGTCGGGCGCGTACTGCACCATGAACATCGTCGAGGCGACCGCGCCCAGGTCGCTGTCGACCATCATCTTCACGGTGATGCCGCTGTAGACGAGGAGCGCGGTGCGCATGCTCGCCGAGACCGCGAGCAGATCCTGGGACTGCTTTCCCGGGTCCATCTGCCCGGGCTCGAAGTGCCCGAACGACCGGGTGCGCGGGTCACGGACGTCGATACGGACGGGGTCGCGCGCGGGCAGCGCGGGCACCGCCTGGGTGTCGTACCCGTAGCGGGCCCGCGGCACCGGGGCGAGCATGTCGGCCCACCGTCCGCCCGTGTCCCCGGCGCCGCGCCAGGCGTGCGGGACGCCGGCCGGGAGGAGGCCGTAGTCGCCCTCTTCGAGGAGGTAGGACCCCTCGGGCACATCGAGGATCACGGTCCCGTCGAGCACGTGGAAGCTCTCCTCGTACGAGTGCACATGGGCGGCGACCCGGCCGTCCGGCCGTAGCTCGCAGAGGCCGAAGCCGGTGTGCACGCTGCCGTCGTCCTCACCGACCAACTCCCGCCGCCGATGGCCGAGTTCGTCGTACGGCGGCTCGGGGATGTCGGCGGCTCGGCGCACCAGGTGCTCGGTCATGCCGCGCTCTTCGCCTCCTTGGCGGCCAGGAGCCGGTCGCGGGACTCCTGGACCAGTCGCCGGGCCCGGTCGACGTCGGCCAGGAGCCGGCCGTCGCGCTTGCGGATCACGCCGTCGACGATGACCGTGTCGACGTTGGAGACGTCCGCCGACAGCGTCACCGCGGCCGCCGCGTCGTGCACCGGGGCGACGTTCAGCGCGGTGGCGTCGATCGCGACGACGTCGGCGCGCTTGCCGGGGGTCAGGGAGCCGGTGCGGTCCTCGACGCCCGCGACATGGGCGCCGTTGCGGGTCGCGATCTCCAGCATCTGACGTGCCGTCAACATGGTGTCGGGGACGGGGAGGTTGGCCTTCCAGCAGTCGGCGTTGACGCGGGCGCGCTCGGCGCCGAAGGCCGCGCGGATCTGGGTGAACATGTCGCCGGGCACGGTGGTGACGACGTCGATGCTCAGGGACGGCCGCAGCCCGAATTCGATGGCCTTCATCACGGGCGGCCACCCGTGCCCCATCTGCACCTCGACCTGCGGCGCGATCGAGACCGTACCGCCGCTGTCGGCCACCATCTGCCACTCCTCCTCGCTGAAGTAGCAGCAGTGGACGTAGGTGGTGTCGGCGCCGAGGAGCCCCAGGTCGTGCAGTTGCTTGACCATGCCGAAGCGGCCCGCCAGGCGGCCCATCGCCACATGCACGGTGATCGGGATGCCGAGGTCGCGGGCGAGGGTCCACTCGGCGGTGACGACGTCGTTGGTGCAGAAACCGGGGCCGCGGGTGGCCAGGGCCATGGTCAGCAGACTGTCGTCGGAGGCGAAGTAGGTGCTGCGGATCCGCCGTACGTCGTCGCCGGGCATCGCGATCTTGCTGTCGAACCAGTAGTCGGCGAGCGAGGTGTTGGCGCTGCCGTACGCGTACTGGGCGCGGATGCCGGTCTCCGTGAGCGCCTGGATCGCGGCGTCCGGGTGGGCGGGCGTGTTGTTGATGTGCGACCAGTCGACGAGGGTCGTGATGCCGGCGTTCAGGCACTCCAGCGATCCCGCGAGGTTGGCGGCGTACACGTCCTCGGGTGTGTAGAGCGGTGCGAAGGTGTCGAGGATGTCGACGAAGTAGTCGTCCAGGGTGGCGTCGGGGGCGACGTTGCGGATCGACGCCTCCCAGGTGTGGCGGTGGGTGTCCACGAAACCGGGGATCACGATGCGGCCGGTCATGTCGAGAACCTCGGCGTCCGCGTCGATCTCAGGCCGCACCGCCGCGATCCGGCCGTCCTCGATGAGGACGTCCCCCTTGGGCAGCTCTCCGATGTCCGGGTCCATCGAGAGGACGTGCCCGGCGCGCAGGAGTGTCCGATTGGTCATCGTGCTTCCTCCCATGGGGTGTTCAATACGCGGCGAGGCTGCGGACCGCCGCCACGGCCTTCTCTACGGTGGGGATGACCTGCTCCTCCAGCGCATCGGCGAACGGCAGCGGAACGCACTCCCCCGCCACCCGGCGCACGGGCGCGTCCAGCAGACCGAATCCTTCGTCGGCGACGACCGACACGAGGGTGGCGCCCCAGCCACCCTGGTAGGGGTTCTCCTCGACCGTCACGAGCCGCGAGGTCCGGGCGAGCGAGGCGAGGACGGTGGCGACATCCAGCGGGACGAGGCAGCGCAGATCGACGACCTCCGCCTGGATGCCTTCCGCCGCCAGCAGTTCGGCGGCCTTCAGTGCCACCGGCACCATCGAGGCGAGCGCCACGAGCGTCACATCGGCGCCCTCGCGTACGACGGTCGCGCTCCCCAGCTCGACCACATGACCGGGCGGCGGAGGCGTCCCCTTGCTCGCCAGCAGGCCCTTGTGCTCGAAGAAGACGACGGGGTCGTCACTGCGGATCGCGGCCGCCATCATGCCGATCACATCGGCGGGCGTCGAAGGTGCCGCGATCTTCAGGCCGGGAATCGTGAGCGCCCAGTTCTCGGTGGCCTGGGAGTGCTGGGCGCCGAAGCCGAGTCCGCCGCCGTTGGCGGTGCGCACGACGAGGGGCACGGTCACCTGGCCGCCCGTCATGTAGCGGACCTTGGGTATCTCGTTGGCGAGGTAGTCCCAGCAGCAGGCCAGGAAGTCGGAGAACATGATCTCCGCGACGGGTCGCATACCCGTCATCGCGGCGCCCATCGCCGCGCCCACGATGGCCTGTTCGGAGATGGGCGTGTCCCAGACCCGCTCCGGCCCGAACTCCTTCAGCAGTCCGACGGTCGTCTTGAACACCCCGCCGGCCTCACCGATGTCCTCGCCCAGGCACACCACCGCCGGATCGCGCCGCATCTCCCGCGCGATGCCCTCGGCGACCGCCTCCCGGTAGCTGATCTCCCGTGCGCCGACGGCCCGTTCGGCTGTCACGTCCGCCATGCGGCACCTCCGTCGGCCCACACATCGGTCAGCGCCTCACCCGGATCGGGCCCGGGAGCGGCCTTCGCCGCCTCGACCGCCTTCTCTACGACATCCCGTGCGCGCTCGTCCGCCGCGGTGACCGTCTCCGGCGCCACGCCCAGCTCGATGAGCCTACCGCGGGCCAGGTCCAGCGGGTCGTGCTTGAGCCAGCGTTCGACCTCCTCGGCCGGGCGGTAGGTCGCCGGGTCGGCGCGGCTGTGCCCGAAGTGACGGTAGGTCTGCGCCTCGATGAGGGCGGGCCCGTCTCCGGCCCGGGCCCGCCGGGTGAGACGCTCGACCGTCTCATGGACGGCGACGACGTCATTGCCGTCGACGACCTCGCCGGGGATGCCGTACGCGGGCGCCCGGTCGGCGGCGGGGCGTGCCACCGCCGTGACGTCGGCGATCGGCGTGTACTCCATGTACAGGTTGTTCTCGCACACGAACAGCACCGGCAGCTTCCATACGGCCGCCAGGTTCAGCGCCTCGTGGAAGGCGCCGATGTTGGTCGCGCCGTCACCGAAGAAGGCGACCGCGATCTGGTCGGTGCCGCGCAGCCGGGCGGACCAGGCGGCGCCGACCGCCATCGGGAGATGTGCGCCGACGATGGCGTACGAGCCGAGCATGCCGGTGGCCGCCTTGGTGAGGTGCATCGAGCCGCCCTTGGCCTTGCACAGTCCGGTGGCCCGGCTCATGAGTTCGGCGAGGCATTCCTCGGGGGTGGCGCCGCGTGCGAGGGCGTGGTGGTGCCCGCGGTAGGTGGCGAACACGTAGTCGTCGGGGCGGAGGGCCGCGCTCGCGCCGACGGCGATCGCCTCGTGTCCGGCGGCGAGGTGGGTGGTGCCCTTGACCAGGCCGTGCAGGAACAGGTCGTGGGCGGCCTTCTCCGTACGGCGGATGACGGCCATCTGCTCGTACAGGGCGAGGAGTTCAGTGCCGTCCATCGGCCGTCCCCGTGTTCAGGTGGGACTGCGCCTCACGGCGCGTGTTCAGCTCGCCGCCCACCGTCCAGTACTTGCGTCCCGCCACCAGCAGTTCCTCCGCCGGGAACTTGGTGATGACCTCGCAGCCGTCGGCGGTGACGACCAGTTCCTCCTCGATGCGGGCGGCGGACCAGCCGTCGGCGGCGGGCCAGTAGGTCTCCAGCGCGAACACCATGCCCTCTTGGAGGACTTCGGGGTGGTCGAGCGAGACAAGACGGCTGAAGATCGGCTTCTCCCAGATCGACAGGCCGACGCCATGGCCGTACTGGAGGGCGAAGGCCGCCGTCTCGTCGGCGAACCCGAACTCCTCGGCGCGCGGCCACACTTGGACGATGTCGGCGGTGGTGGCGCCCGGCCGGACCAGGGAGATCGCCTCGTCCATGTACTCACGGCAGCGGACGTAGGCGTCGCGCTGGGCGCGGGAGGCGCTGCCGACGGCGAAGGTGCGGTAATAGCAGGTGCGGTAGCCGAGGTGGCTGTGCAGGATGTCGAAGAAGGCGGGGTCGCCGGGGCGGATCAGGCGGTCGCTGTAGACGTGCGGGTGCGGTGAACAGCGTTCGCCGGAGATGGCGTTGACGCCTTCGACGTACTCGCTGCCGAGGTCGTACAGGACCTTGCTGACGACTCCGACGCACTCGTTCTCGCGCACGCCGGGGCGCAGATAGCCGTACAGCTCCTCGTACGCCGCGTCGACCATCGCGCAGGCCTGCGTGAGCAGGGAGATCTCGTCGCCGGTCTTGATGCGGCGGGCCTCCAGGAAGACCTGCTGGCCGTCGACGACGTCGATGCCCTCGGCCCGCAGGGCGGTGAGGATGGGGATCTCGGCGACGTCGACGCCGAGAGGTTCCTGGGCCAGGCCGTGCTCGCGCAGTTCGGCGGCGATCTTCCGGGCGACGTCCTCGGCTATGCCGGCGTCCGGGTGGAAGGCGCCGCGGAGGGTGGAGATGCCGGCGCGGGCGCCGGTGGGCGGGCCGCCCTTGCCGTCGCTGTAGTCGAGCCAGGGGTTGTAGAGCTGGTGGTGACGGGCGGCGGAGCCGAAGTCCCAGACGACCGGCTCACCGCCGCGGGTCAGCAGGGCGAAGCGGATCAGCTTGTCCATCGCCCAGGTGCCGATGTGCGTGGCCGTCATATAGCGGATGTTGGCGAAGTCGAAGCTGAGCAGCGCGCCCAGCTCGGAGCGGTTCAGCTGTTCGTTCAGCCGGGCCAGGCGCTGCTTGCGCAGCCGGTCCAGGTCGACGCGCTCTTCCCAGTCGACGGCATTGGGTCCGAATGTGCGGATCGCCATGGCGACCACCCCCGATTCGGAGTGAACGTCCACCCGCCGGAAGTGTCAAGCCCTACTGAACACACACCATACGCCGACGGCTGGTTCCTCTCCATCGTTGCGGTAGCGGTGCGGTGTCGTCGACTCGAAGCAGACCGCGTCCCCGGGGCGCAGGGGGTACTCCTCGAAACCGAGGGTGAGGACGAGTTCACCCGAGGTGAGAAAGCCGTACTCGGTGCCCGTGTGCCGCATCAGGCCGCCGGAGCTGGAGGAGGAGCCCCCGGGCCGGTAGGTCACCAGCAGGAAGTCGACATCCGTGCCGGGCACATGGCCGAGACGCTCCCAGACGACCCCCGAGTCCAGTTCCAGCGTCTCCCGCTCGCCGGGTGTGACCAGCGGGCCGATGCGGCGGCCCGGGTCGGCGGCGAAGGCGGCGAGGGCGTGCAGGACGGTGCCGGGGGCGGCGCCCGCCGCGACCGGGGGTGCGGGCTCGCGCGCCTCGAAGAGGGACTCGACGGAGATGCCGAGCGCTGTCGTGATCGCGTACAGCGTGCTGACGGACGGCTGGCTCTTGCCCGTCTCGATCTGTGACACCAGGCTCGCCGAGACCCCGATCTCCCGGGCCAGCGACCGCAGGCTCATCCCGCGGTCCAGACGCACCTGCCGGATACGCGCGCCGACGGGCGGAGCGGCTGCTGGTGACACTGAGGGCTCCTCTCCCGGTGGCGTGTGTGCAGCCTCATTGAACAGCCGCGGGTGGGATTGACGCCAGGGCGGCCCGCCGGAGGGGCCTTCATGCCGATCGCGGTGGGGCGGGCTTCCGCGGCACGGGATCGGCCGATCGGCCGAGGGAGCGGCCGCAGACGCTGGCCTTATGGCCGAGGCGCGTGCCCGGGTGCGCGGGCGAGGGTGGAGCCACTTCCTCCCCTCCAGCCCCAAGGAGTCCTCATGCAGCGCAAGTTCCTCATCGGTGTAGTCGGCGGTGCGTCCGCCGTGCTCGGCGCGGCCGGTGTCGGTGTGTACGCGCTCTCCGGCACCGAGTCGACCACCGCCCTGGACACCTACAACACCGTGCAGGTGGACGGGCAGAAGGCCCTGTCCTCGAACATCGTCGCGGGCCGGGTGCAGAGCAAATACCACCCGATTCCCCTCATCGGCGTGAAGGTCCACGACGTGCGGTGCCCGACCGGGCTGAAGGCCGTGACAGGCGCGACGGTCACCTGCTCCGGGAAGAAGTCGGACGGCTCGTCCGTCGACATACCGGTCTCCGTGGTCAAGGCCACGGGGGACTCCGTCACCTGGAAGTTCGAACGCTGAGCGCTGAGCGCTCCGCGGGTAGTGCCGCGATCGGTCGGCGGTTCGCTGCGGCGCCGTCGTGGCTGGTCGCGCCCACGCGGCGGAGCCTCATATCGATACAGCCCCGCGCCCCTTCGGGGCGCTGCCGAACCGTATCTGGAATCACAGAGGAGCCACGCACATCATGAACACCGTTCTGGCCGGTCACGGCCTCGACAAGAAGTACGGCTCCACTACCGCGCTCGCGGGTGTGGACGTCCGGGTCGACGAGCGTCGATCGCTGGCGATCATGGGGCCCTCCGGGTCCGGCAAGTCCACGCTTCTGCACGTCCTCGCGGGGATCGTCCGTCCCGACGGCGGCCAGGTGCTGCTGCGTGAGGAGCGCATCGACCAGCTGGGCGAGAACCGCCTCAGTGCGCTGCGCCGCAAGCGGTTCGGCTTCGTGTTCCAGTTCGGCCAGCTGCTTCCGGAGCTGCCCGCCCAGGAGAACGTCGCCCTGCCGCTGATGCTGGAAGGCACCCCGCGCAAGGAGGCCGTCGAACGGGCCCGGCGCTGGTTCGCGCCGCTGGGCCTGGACGGTCTGGAAGGGCGCCGGCCCGGACAGCTGTCCGGCGGTCAGGCCCAGCGGGTCGCCATCGCCCGCGCCCTGGCCGTGGAACCGGACGTGGTCTTCGCCGACGAGCCGACCGGCGCCCTGGACCAGGCGACCAGCACGGAGGTCATCCAGCTGCTCACCTCGGTCACCCGGGCCCAGGGCGCCGCCCTGGTCATGGTCACGCACGATGCCGAGGTCGCCGCCCACTGCGACCGCGTCCTCCAGGTCCGCGACGGCCGCATCAGCAACCACAGCCAGTACACGGTCGCCTGATCCCCCTCTTCTCAGCGGAGATGCCGAAATGCGTTCCCCCGTCCTGCCCTTGACCTTCCATCTGGCCAAGGCTTCCGGTCGCCGCGGCCTGCAGAGCCATCTGCTGGCCGCCGGGGCCGCCGCCGTCGGCGCCTTCGTGATGCTGGTGATGATCGCCGCGACCGTCGGCTCCGGGACCCGCGCCGACCACACCGCCTGGCGCACCCCCGAGCCCGCCAAGAACGGCACGGCAGTCCAGGCGCTCGCCACGACGTACGTCCGCGGCGTACCCCTCTCCGTCGTGTCGCTCGCCCAATTGCCTGGCCGCTCCACGACCCCGGCCCCGCCCGGTCTCGACGCCTTCCCGAAGCAGGGCGAGGTGTATGTCTCCCCCGCCCTCGCCCAACTGCTGCACAAGCTGCCCGCGAACCAACTGGCCGACCGTTTCCCCGAGGTGAAGTCCTACGGCACGATCGGCGCCGCCGGTCTCGCCTCGCCGGACGAGCTGGTCGCCGTGGTCGGCCGGGCGCCGTCGGATCGTGCGATGTCGCAGGTGGCCGCGGAGGGCGCGAGCTACTTCGACGAGGAACAGGCCGCGCGGGCCGTGGTCTCCGGGTTCTCCGGGAACAAGGCCAGCATGTTCACGATCGGGGACCAGCCGACCGCGTTGCTCGGCGTGGTCCTGCTGGCCATGCCCGTGGTCGTGCTCTCCGCCGCGGCCGGACGACTGGGGGCGGCCCGGCGCGAACAGCGGCTCGCCGCGCTGCGGCTGGCCGGGGCGACCCCACGGCAGATCATCGGCATGACCGCCGTGGAAGCGGCGGCCGTCGGTGCGGCCGGAGCGCTGACGGGCGCGCTCGTCTATGTGACCCTGCTGCCCGCCCTCGCCGAGATCCCGTACGGCATCGGCGGCTGGTACACAGGCCAACTCTGGGTCGGGCCAGGGTGGTTCGCGGCGGTCGTGCCGGCGGTCACCGCACTCATCACGGTCAGTGCCGTGTCGATGCTGCGTCAGGTGGCGACCTCGCCCCTGGGGGTCGCCCAGCAGGCGAACCCCCGGCGGACCCGGCTGATCCGCATGGTCGCCTTCGTGGTCGCCCTGGGCTACATCTGGATGTCCACGGGAGGCCAGGTCACCAGCCGACAGCTCCTGGTCCTGCTGCTGGTCTTCTACGGCGCGTTCTGGCTGTTCGGCCCATGGGTCGTGGACCAGTTGGGCCGGCTCGCGGGCCGCTTCGCCCGCCGCCCCGCCACCCTGCTCGCCGCCCGCAGACTCAGCGACGACCCGCGTGGCGCCTGGCGCACCGTCAGCGGTCTGGTGCTGGCCGGATTCGCGGCCGGGTTCTTCTCCGTCAGCATGCTGAGCTTTGAGGGTGCGCAGTACCGCGACCAGGTGGCCGTGATCACCACGGACGCCACCGCCTCCCGGCACGCCGCCGTCGAGGCCCGCACTCTGCTGGACCGTGCGGGCGTCACCGCGAAGGTCACCGTCGTCAGCGCCGACGACTACGACAGCCTGCTCGGCGGCAGCCCCGGCGTGGTCGCCCATGTCTCCGGCGGTACAGAGCGGATGGACACCGCCGTCACCGTCCTGTCCTCCGTCAGCTCGGGCCATCCGCCGTACACCCAGGACTACGCGACCGCGAGCGACCGCACGATCACCGACCGCATCGCCCAGGTCAGCACCGCGACACTGGCCCTGAGCTTCGTCCTGGCGACCGCTTCCGCCGGTCTGACGGCCGCCGCGAACGTCCTCGACCGGCGGCGCGTCTACGGCCTGCTGCGCCTGGCCGGCACGCCGTTGAAGGTGCTGGACCGGGCCAGGGTCCGCGAGACGGTCCTGCCGCTGGTCGTGCTGGCGGGCGGCACGACCGCGATGGGCATGTACGGCTCGTATCAGCTCAACAAGCTGGTCGGGGCCACGATCAACACGTCGGATGTCATCCAACTGACCGTGTGCGTGGTCGTCGGAGCGCTGGCCATGTTCGCCGCCATCAGCGGCAGCCGGCCCCTGCTGCGCAGAGTGACGGCCGATCCGGCGCAGACCGCGGACTGACGACATCCATGGGGACGACGGCCCGGCGTACCGGCGGGCCGTCCTCCTCCGATTCCCTGAGGCATGATCAAGCCATGACGACCCCCGCCCCGCCGGGCGCCCCCATCCGCGTCCTGATCGCCGACGACCAGGACATGGTCCGCACCGGTTTCCGCTTCTTCCTCGACGCCCAGCCCGACATCACCGTCGTCGCGGAGGCCGCCAACGGCGAGGAGGCGGTCGCGCTGGCCCGCAAGGTGCGGCCGGACGTGTGCCTGCTGGACATCCGGATGCCCAAGCTGGACGGCCTGGAGGCGACCCGGCTGCTGGCCGGGCCCGAGGTGGCCGACCCGATGCGCGTGGTCGTCGTCACCACCTTCGACCTCGACGAGTACGTGTACGGCGCGCTGCGTGGCGGTGCGTGCGGCTTCCTGCTCAAGGACTCGGGGCCGACACTCCTCGCGGAGGCGGTACGCGCCGCCGCGGCCGGCGACTCACTGGTCTCCCCCTCGGTGACCGTACGCCTGCTCAAGCACGTCACGGCGACCCCGGAGCCGATCGCCCCACGCCGCGCCGCGCCACTGCCGGAACCCCTCACCGACCGCGAGCTCGACGTGGTCCGCCTGGTCGCCCTCGGCCGCACCAACGCCGAGATCGCCGCCGAGCTGTATGTGTCCCTGTCCACGGTCAAGACCCACCTGTCCAGCATCCAGCTCAAGCTGAACGCACGGAACCGGGTGGAGATCGCCGCCTGGGCCTGGCAGAGCGGGCAGGTCCAGCCCGGCTCGTGACCGGTGTTCAGCCGCCCGGACGGATCAGCCCCGTCAGGTACCGCCACAGCGACGACCGCCGACGGATGGCCTGGTCCGGTACGTCAGCCTCCGGCGCCGCGGCTTCCGGAGTCACCGCCGCCGGCACATAACGCGACGGTGCGTGCTCGGCGAGTTCGTAGCGCACGGGCAGCGAGCGCAGCCCTCGCATGAACGGCGAGGAGCGCCACGGCAGTTGGTCGACCGGGAGGGCCAGCTCCAGGTGGGCGAAGCGTTCGAAGACCCGGTTCACGCCCGCCGCCGCGATCGTCGACGCCAGTTCGCGGGCCGGGCACTGGCGCGGACCCGCTCCCCAGGACAGATGCGCGCGGCTGCTGATGGTGGAGGAGCCCGGTGCCGTCTGCCCGGCGAACACGGGGTCGGCGTGCGCCGCGGCGGAGGAGACCCACACGGGGTCACCGGCGTGGATGGTGTAGTTCCCGAGCCGGGTGTCCGCGGCCGCGAACCTCGGCACGAAGTTGACCAGCGGGGGCTTGCGCATGACCACCCGGTTCATGGTCTCCCGGACCATCCCGGCGGACAGGACCGCGCGCACCCCTCCCTCGCGTTCTCCGGAGATCACCTCGACGACGGTGTTGGAGATGAGGATGCCTACGTGGTCGGAGGTCATGCCGAGCAGCATGAACAGCTCGCGGGCGAGCTCGTCGACCGAGAGGTCCGGGTCGGCGGCCAGCAGCAGGGAGGGGAAGTCGTCGCCCGGTTGCTCCCGCTTGGCGGCGGCCAGCTCCGTGAGCGTCCGCAGCAGCCGCGCCAGGGCGGGTTCGGCGTCCGGGCCCGCGTCCAGCACCCGCCACATGTCCATCAGGGCGTCGTCGCCCTGCGAGCCGGGGAAGCCGAGCAGATGGCTCGCCGCCATCAGCGGCAGCGGGCGGGAGAACTGCGCCGACAGGTCCGCCATGCCCGTGCCGCCGCCCTGTCCGAGCAGGGTGATCAGCTCGTCGGCGTAGGTCGTGACGGCCGCCTTCAACCGCTTGGCCTGCGGTTGGCGCGGGTCCTGGAACGGCCGCAGGGCGCCGTCCCAGGCACTGCGCAGCCGACGGTGGCCCGAACCGCCCTGGATCAGCACGTGGTTGACCTCGAGGGAGGGTGCGAGCGGCCAGTCCGCGGGCACCCGGCCCTCCGACCGGGCCCGCCAGTTCTCCAGGCCCTTCGGCCAGCCGGCGTCGTCGTGCAGCACCTGGAGCGACTCGCGGTAGCCCAGCACCAGCCATGCGGGCACGCCCAGCAGGTCGACCGGGGCGACCGGGCCGTGGCGTTCGCGCAGCCGCTCGTAGACGAGCGCGGGCCGGGTCTCGTAGTCCCGTGTCAGCAGGGGTTCCGGGGCCAGGGCTTCCAGCCGCGCACCGTCCCGCGCCGGCTCCTCCTCGACCAGATGGAATTCCATGATGCTGCCGCCCCCTTCGACACCGCCCGTAGCGGTCTGCAGCCTGTGAGTGGTTGCGGATCGCAGGGGACCATACCTCAGGCACCGCACGCGTCACAGGGTCGGGGTACTCGCCGGTAGCACACCGCGTCCGCGCCGGTTCGCGTCACGCCCACTTCTGCTCGGGCCCTTTCCGGGACATGCTGATCATCGAACGGCACAATGGCGGCGACGGCCGCGGGCGCGCGAAGGAGCAGAGTTGAGCGAGAGCCACACCCCGCCGGGCGGGTCGCCGAGGCTGAACACCGCCGTGGCGCACAACGCGCGCGTGTGGAACTACTGGATCGGCGGCAAGGACAACTACGAGGTCGACCAGCAGGTCGGCGAGCACGTGGCGACCATGTTCCCGGTGATCCGGGACATCGCCCGCGCGGACCGTGAATTCCTCGGCCGTGCCGTGCGGTTCCTCGCCGGAGAGCGTGGAGTGCGGCAGTTCCTCGACATCGGCACCGGGCTGCCGACGGCCGAGAACACCCACGAGATCGCCCAGCGCATCGCGCCCGAGGCACGGATCGTGTACGTCGACAACGACCCGATCGTCCTCGCCCATGCCCGCACACTGCTGACCGGCACCCCCGAGGGCGTCACCGACTACGTCGACGCGGACGTGCACGACCCGGACGCGATCCTGGAACGCGCCGCGCGGAGCCTCGACTTCACCCGTCCCGTCGCCGTGATGATGCTCGGCATCCTCAACTTCGTGCTGGACACCGACAAGGCGCGGCACATCGTGGGCCGCGTCATGGAGGCCGTCCCCTCCGGCAGCTTCCTGGTCCTGACGCACCCCACCTTCGACGCGGACCTGGGCGGTGAGGGCCAGATCCCGGCGATGAAGTTCTGGAACGAGAACGCCACCCCGCCGATCACGGCCCGCAGCCGCGCGGACATAGCCGCCTTCCTGGAAGGACTGGAGCTGCTCGACCCGGGCATGGTGCCGTGCTCCCAGTGGCACGCCGGGCCCGACCTGCCCGCCGCGGTACCGCAGTTCGGCGCGGTGGCCGTGAAACCCTGACCTGGCCGCCGAGTCCGCCGAGGAGGACGTATGACCACCCTTGCCGACCCCGTTCCCGGAGGGCGTCCCGGCGATGTGGAACGGGCCACCGCGCTGAGCGGGGAGTTGTCGGGCCGGGGTGTGCACGGCGTCGTCCTGGCCTACGTCGACACGGCGGGCATCGGCCGGGTGAAGGCCGTCCCCACCGCCAAGCTCCCCTCGGCGGCTGCCTGGGGCGTCGGCATGTCGCCGGTCTTCGACACGTTCCTGGCGAACGACTCCATCGTCACCACCGACGTCCTCGGCTCGCCCGACGGCGATCTGCGTCTCTACCCCGACCTGGACCAACTGGTCGCCCTGGCCGGGCAGCCCGGCTGGGCGTGGGCGCCGGTCGACCGGATCACCCAGGACGGCGAGCGGCATCCCGCCTGCAGCCGCACCTTCCTGCGCCGGATCGTCGCCGACACGGCCGAGCGGCACGGCATCACCTTCCGGGCGGCGGTCGAGATCGAGTGGGCGGTGGGCCGGGGACCCACGGCGGACGGGGAGTTCGTGCCCGCGGTGTCGGGTCCCGCCTACGGGGCGGCCCGGCAGGTGGAGTTGAGCGACTACACGGCCGACCTGCTGGCGGCGTGCGCGGCGCAGGGCGTGGACGTCGAGCAGGTCCATCCCGAGTACGCGGCAGGGCAGTTCGAGATCTCGGTGGGCGCGCTCGACCCGGTGGCGGCGGCCGACCGCAGCGTGCTGGTGCGGCAGACCGTCCGGGCGGTGGCGCAGCGCCACGGGCTGGTCGT
This sequence comes from Streptomyces sp. 4N124, assembly GCF_052245395.1. Classification (NCBI taxonomy): domain Bacteria; kingdom Bacillati; phylum Actinomycetota; class Actinomycetes; order Kitasatosporales; family Streptomycetaceae; genus Streptomyces; species Streptomyces sp. 4N124. The sequence continues at coordinate 126,714 of NZ_JBQQBS010000001.1, read as the reverse complement.
CTCCTTCGCCCCGGCCGTGTTCGCGCAGGGCGTCGGCAACGGCGGCCACATCCACCTCTCCGCCTGGCGCGACGGCGCGAACCTGCACTCCGGCGGCGCGGGCCGGTACGGCATGACGGCCGAGGCGGAGTCCTTCGCGGCCGGAATCCTCGCCCACCTGCCCGCCCTGACGGCCGTCACCGCCCCGAGCCCGGCGAGCCAACTGCGGCTCAAACCCTCCCAATGGGCCGGGGTGTTCACCACCTGGGGCCACGAGACCCGCGAGGCGGCGGTACGCGTCGTCACCGGGACGGCTGGCCTGCGCGACCAGGCGGCGAACCTGGAGGTCAAGCCGGTCGACCTGGCCGCCAACCCGTATCTCGCCCTCGGCTGCCTGATCGCCGCCGGACTGGACGGAGTCACGTCGGCGGCGCCCCTGCCCGAGGAGATCACCGGCGACCCGGCACGCCTGGGCGAGGCGGTGCGCCGGCTGCCGACCTCGCTGGCGGAGGCGGTCGAGGAGTTCCGCAAGGACGAACGGCTGCGCACCGCCCTGGGCCCGGTCCTCGCCGACGCGGTGACCGCCGTACGCCTGGGGGAGATCGCGGCCGTCGCCGGACTGGACGACGAGCGGATCGCGGCGGCGTACCGGTGGAAGTACTGACATGGGCGCCGTCCAGGACGAGTTGGCCGCGCTGCCCCTGTTCGACCATCACTGCCACGGCGTCACCACGGCCGATCTCGACCGGGAGGACTTCGAGTCCCTGCTCACGGAAGGCGGCACCTGGCCGGGCATCTCGACATTCGACACACCCGTCGGCACGGCCGTCCGCCGCCACTGCGCTCCCCTCCTCGACCTGCCCCGGCACGCACCCGCCGACGCGTACCTGGCTCGGCGCGCGGAGCTGGGCGCGCGCGACGTCAACCACCGCTTCCTCACGGCCGCGCAGACGGAGGTGCTCTGCGTCGACACCGGCTACACCCCGGACCGGCTGACCACTCCGGCGGAGCTGGCGGAGACGGCGGACGCGGACGCCTTCGAGGTCGTACGACTGGAATCCGTCGCCGAGGCGGTCGCGGCCGAGGGGGTCGAACCGGACGAGTACGCGCGCGTGTTCCGAGCGGCGGCGGAGGAGGCCGTACGACGTCCGGGCGTGGTGGCGGTGAAGTCTGTCGCCGCCTACCGCACCGGCTTCGAACTCGACCCGGCCCGCCCGACGGACGCGGAGGTCACCGAGGCGGCCCGTCAGTGGCTTGCCGCAGGTGGCCGACTCGCGCACCCCGTTCTCGTACGGCATCTGCTGTGGACGGCCGTGGAGCTGGGGCTGCCGCTCCAACTGCACACGGGCTTCGGTGACGATGACATCCGTCTGCACCGGGCTGACCCCGCCCTCCTGACCGACTGGCTGCATCTGACGAGCGGCACGATCCCCGTCCTCCTGCTGCACTGCTGGCCGTACCAGCGGCAGGCCGCCTATCTGGCCGCGGTGTTCGAGCGGGTGTACCTCGATGTGGGGCTGACCCTGCACCACGTCGGGCCGGTCCGGGCGCGGGCGGTCCTGGAGGAAGCCCTGGAAATCACCCCGTTCCGCAAGCTGCTGTACAGCTCCGACGCCTACGGTCTGGCCGAGTTCTACCTGCTCGGCGCGGTGGCCTTCCGGCAGGGGCTGGCCGGGCTGCTGCAGGACCGGGTGGACGCCGACGAGCTGAGCCTGCCGGACGCGCTCCGTGTCGCCCGCTGGGCCGGGCGGGACAACGCCCGCCGGGTCTACCGGTTTTCCGCCAACTCCTGAAAGTATGATCAAGCAATGTCTGACATGACCGATACCACGCCCGGTTGGCTCTCCCCCGACGAGCTCGAGATGGCGCGCGCCCGCATGCCGATCCTGTACGTCGAGGCCGTGCCCGTGCGCGTCGACGACAGCGGCGAAGTCAGCAGCATCGGCCTGCTGCTGCGCATCGGACCCGACGGAACGGTCAGCCGGTCGCTGGTCTCCGGCCGTGTCCTGCACCACGAGCGGGTCCGGGACGCCCTGCTGCGCCACCTGGAGAAGGACCTCGGCCCCGTGGCGCTGCCCCGCGTCCCGACGTCCCTCCAGCCCTTCACGGTCGCCGAGTACTTCCCCACCCAGGGCATCACGCCCTACCACGACCCGCGTCAGCACGCGGTGTCCCTCGCCTACGTCGTCCCGGTCAGCGGCGACTGCCGGCCCCGCCAGGACGCCCTCGACCTCGTCTGGTTCAGCCCTCAGGAGGCCCTGTCACCGGCGGTACAGAGCGACATGCCGGGCGGCCACGGGGTGCTCCTGAAGCAGGCGCTGGCCCATGTGGGCTGCGTGAGCTGAGCGGCCGTGGCGGGACCTCGATCACCACGGTGAGTCAGACGTCGTACTCGTCCGGGAGCCGCAGCGCCGGGCCCCCGACCTCCAGACCGAGCGGGACCGCGCGGCCCTTCGGCTCCTCCCAGGGTTCCTGGCGGCCGAGCGGGGTGAGGTCGAGGTAGTTGTCGCAGTTGTGGAACTCCTCGATGCCGCGGCCGAAGGTGGAGTAGGTGTGGAAGACCTCGTCGTCGACGCGGAGGAACGCGCTGAGGCCCGGATAGTCGCCCCGCCAGCTCGCCTCCCACGGCATCCCCGCGGCGGCGAGCTCGGCCTCGGTGCGGTAGCCGAGCAGCACCGGGGCGACGCGCTCGTCGAGGGTGGTGTGGAAGTCGTAGTTGAAGTCGCTGCCCGCCGAGGAGTACCAGGGGAACGTCCAGCCCATCCGGTCGCGGTACGCGGCGAGCTTGGCGTACGGCGCCCTGGACACCGCGACCAGCGTGGTGTTCCGGACGTGCAGCTGACGCAGCCGGGCGGGGATCTGGTCGGCGGCTGAGGAGCAGCTGGAGCAGCCGTGGTCACGGGGGTGCTCGGTGCCGTCGGCGTCGATGTCGTAGATCCACATGAAGTGGTGCACGACCAGCTGCGGCCGGCCCTCGAACAGGTCGAGCAGGCGGACCGTCCCGTCGGGGCCCTCGAAGGTGTACGGCTTGTCGACGCGGACCATCGGCAGTCGCCGCCGGTCGGCGTTGACCCGGTCGCGCGCCCTGGTCAGCTCCTTCTCCTCGGCCAGCAGCGCCTTGCGGGCAGCCAGCCACTCCTCGCGGGACACGACCTCGGGCAGGTTTCCGGTCGTCGTCATCGCGGCTCTCCTCACTGCTGTCGTGTCGGGTCTCCCACCCCATGCTTGTCCCTCGCGGGCCCGTCCACCACCGTGCCCCGACACGACACGAAATTAGAACGAGTCGTTTTCTTGAATCGTTCGTGTTCTTGAGGATAGGTTCTGCGGCATGACCGCATCCGAGACTCCGACCACGGCCGAGGAGCTGCGCGGTGCCGGCCTGCGGGTGACGGCGGCTCGTGCCGCGCTGCTCGAGACCGTCCGGCACGGCGACCATCTCGGTGTCGAGGCGATCGCCTCCGGAGTCCGTGACCGCGTCGGCCATGTCTCCCTTCAAGCCGTGTACGAGGGCCTCCACGCACTGACCGGGGCGGGCCTCATCCGGCGTATCGAACCGGCCGGCAGCCCGGCCCGGTACGAGGGACGTGTCGGGGACAACCACCACCACGTCATCTGCCGGTCGTGCGGTGTCGTCGCCGACGTCGACTGTGCGATGGGCGAGGCGCCTTGCCTGACCGCGTCCGACGACCACGGCTTCTCGATCGACGAGGCCGAGGTCATCTACTGGGGCCAGTGCCCCGACTGTTCCACCCCACGCAGTTCCTGAGCACCGAAGATCCAGCAAGTCCGGAAGGATTCCCATGGCTGAGAACCCCGATGCAATCGTCACCGACCCCAAGGCGGAGGGCGTAGGTGGCTGCCCGGTCGCGCACGGGCGGGCCGCACACCCGACTCAGGGCGGCGGCAACCGCCAGTGGTGGCCGGACCGGCTCAATCTGAAAATCCTGGCCAAGAACCCCGCCGTGGCGAACCCGCTCGGCGAGGAGTTCGACTACGCCGAGGCGTTCCAGAACCTCGACCTCGCGGCCGTGAAGCGGGACATCGCCGAGGTGCTCACGACCTCGCAGGACTGGTGGCCGGCGGACTTCGGCAACTACGGCCCGCTGATGATCCGTATGGCCTGGCACAGCGCCGGCACCTACCGCATCAGCGACGGCCGCGGCGGCGCCGGTGCCGGTCAGCAGCGCTTCGCCCCGCTCAACAGCTGGCCCGACAACGGCAACCTGGACAAGGCCCGCCGGCTGCTGTGGCCGGTCAAGAAGAAGTACGGCCAGTCCATCTCCTGGGCCGACCTCATGATCCTCACCGGCAACGTCGCCCTGGAGCAGATGGGCTTCAAGACCTTCGGCTTCGCCGGCGGCCGTGAGGACGTCTGGGAGCCGGAGGAGGACGTCTACTGGGGTCCCGAGACCACCTGGCTCGACGACCAGCGCTACACCGGCGACCGTGAGCTGGAGAACCCGCTCGGCGCGGTCCAGATGGGCCTGATCTACGTCAACCCGGAGGGCCCGAACGGCAACCCTGACCCGATCGCCGCGGCCCGCGACATCCGTGAGACGTTCCGCCGGATGGCGATGAACGACGAGGAGACGGTCGCCCTGATCGCGGGCGGTCACACCTTCGGCAAGACCCACGGCGCCGGCCCGGCCGACCACGTGGGCAACGACCCCGAGGCCGCCTCCATGGAGGAGCAGGGCCTGGGCTGGAAGAGCACCTACGGCACGGGCAAGGGCGGCGACGCCATCACCTCCGGCCTGGAGGTCACCTGGACCACCAAGCCGACCCAGTGGAGCAACGACTTCTTCAGCATCCTCTTCGGCTACGAGTGGGAGCTGTCCGAGTCCCCGGCCGGCGCCAAGCAGTGGGTGGCCAAGGACGCCGAAGCGATCATCCCCGACGCGCACGACCCGTCGAAGAAGCGTCTGCCCACGATGCTCACGACCGACCTCTCGCTGCGCTTCGACCCGGTCTACGAGCCGATCTCGCGCCGCTTCCACGAGAACCCCGACCAGTTCGCGGACGCCTTCGCCCGCGCCTGGTACAAGCTGACCCACCGCGACATGGGCCCGAAGTCGCTGTACCTCGGCCCGGACGTCCCGGAGGAGACGCTGCTGTGGCAGGACCCGCTGCCGCAGGCGGAGGGTGAGGTCATCGACGCCGCCGACATCGCGGCGCTCAAGGCCAAGCTCCTCGACTCGGGCCTGTCGGTCTCCGAGCTGGTCTCCACCGCGTGGGCGTCGGCCTCGACGTACCGCGGCAGCGACAAGCGGGGCGGCGCCAACGGCGCGCGTATCCGTCTGGAGCCGCAGCGCACGTGGGAGGCGAACGACCCCGACCAGCTCGCGACGGTGCTGCGCACCCTCGAGTCGATCCAGGGTGAGTTCAACTCCGGCGCCAAGAAGGTGTCCCTGGCCGACCTGATCGTCCTCGGTGGCTGCGCCGGCGTCGAGAAGGCCGCCAAGGACGCGGGCTTCGACATCGAGGTGCCCTTCACCCCGGGCCGTGTCGACGCGACCGAGGAGCACACCGACGCGGAGTCGTTCGCCGCGCTGGAGCCGACCTCGGACGGGTTCCGCAACTACCTCGGCAAGGGCAACCGCCTTCCCGCCGAGTACCTGCTGCTGGACCGGGCGAACCTGCTGACCCTGAGCGCCCCCGAGACGACGGCCCTCGTCGGTGGCCTCCGTGTCCTGGGTGCGAACAGCCAGCAGTCGAAGCACGGCGTCCTCACCGAGACCCCGGGCGTCCTGACGAACGACTTCTTCGTCAACCTGCTCGACCTGGGCACGACGTGGAAGTCGACCTCCGAGGACCAGACCACGTTCGAGGGCAGCGACGCCGCCACGGGCGAGGTCAAGTGGACCGGCACCCGTGCCGACCTGGTCTTCGGCTCCAACTCGGAGCTGCGTGCGCTCGCCGAGGTCTACGCGAGCGACGACGCGAAGGAGAAGTTCGTCAAGGACTTCGTCGCGGCGTGGGACAAGGTCATGAACCTGGACCGGTTCGACCTCGTCTGAACCGTCTGATCACGATGTCCGGGGCTGCTCGCGTGGCAGCCCCGGACATCGTGCTTTCCTCAGTGGCCGGGTTCCGCTGCCGCGGTGCCGACGGCGGGGCTCGTGCTGTAGTCCGGGACGGTGTCGTCGAGGAAGCCGCCCGACTGGTGCTGCCACAGCTTCGCGTACGTCCCGTCCGACGCGAGCAGTTCCTGGTGCGTGCCCTGCTCGACGATCCGTCCGCGGTCGAGGACGACGAGCTGGTCCATGGTGGCGACCGTGCTCAGCCTGTGGGCCACCACCAGCGCCGTCCGCCCCTCCATCAGCCGCCACAGCGCCTCCTGCACGAGGATCTCGCTCTCGGAGTCCAGGGCACTGGTCGCCTCGTCGAGCAGCAGGATCGGCGCGTCACGCAGGATCGCCCGGGCGAGAGCGACCCGCTGGCGCTGTCCGCCGGAAAGCTTGATCCCGCGCTCGCCCACCAGGGTGTCGAAGCCGTGCGGCAGGGCGTCGGCGAACTCCGTGACATGCGCCGCCTGAGCCGCGCGCCGGATCTCGGCCTCGGTGGCGTCCGGCCGGGCGAACGCGATGTTGTCCCGCAGGGTGCGGTGGAACATCGCCGGGTCCTGCGGCACGTAGGCCATCAGACCGCGCAGGTCGGCCTGGCGCAGCCGGCTGATGTCCTGTCCCCCGACCAGGATCCGGCCGGCGTCGATGTCGGTCATCCGCAGCAGCAGCCGGGTGAGGGTGGTCTTGCCGCCGCCGGACCGCCCGACGAGTCCGATCTTCGTCCCGCTGGGCACGGCCAGGTCGAGGCCCTCGAAGAGCGGCTCCGCTCCCGCGTGGGCGAAGGTCACCCGCTCGAAGCGGACGTCGGCGGCGCCGGGCCGCAGCGGCTCGGGCGACACCGGGTCGAGCACGGTCGGCGGTACCAGCAGCAGCTCGGTGAACTGCGCGGCCTCCGTCATCGAGCTCTCCAGGCGGCGGTAGATCTGGTTGAACTCGAACATGATCCGCGTCGCGTTCGTGTAGTACGTGAAGGCGACCACGACCGCCTCCACGCCGTTCGTGCCCCCGGCGAGGGCGACCGCGAGCAGCAGGCCGAGTGCGTTGGTCAGTACGGACATCGGCGCCACCAGCGTGTCGATGCGCAGATTGCCGTAGTCCCAGGACCGCAGGGTGAGCCGGCGCGACTGGGCGACCCGGGACCGGTGCTCGGCGGCCTCGTGTTCCTCGGCGGCGAAGGCCCGGACCGTGTCCATGTTCATCAGGCTGTCGGCGACATGACCCGACACCCGGGCGATGGCCTCCTCGCGCTGATCGACGAGCGCCTGGCGACGGCGGATGAGCGGCAGCACGCACAGGGCCGTCAACGCGATCATCGCCAGCAGCCCGAGGACGAGCAGGGGTTCGTAGCGCCACAGCACGACCGACCCGAACAGCAGCGGCACGAAGCTGGCCACCACCTGGAACGTCAGCGTGTCGATGAAGTCCTCGAAGCGCGAGGCGAAGCTGAGGACCCGCTTGGTCAGCGCCCCGGCGAAGTTGTCGTGGAAGAACGCGGCGTCCTTGGCGAACAGCTGGTCCATGCCGATCACGTACAGCTGCTCGATGCTGCGGGCGGCAAGGCGGTTCAGACAGTGCAGGCCGACGCGCCAGAGCGTCTCCGCGAGCAGCAGGACACCGGCGAAGCCGAGGACGTACGGCAGTGTCCAGCCGAGGGAGACCTCGGTGTCGCCGGCGATACGGCCGACCAGCTTCGCGACGACCAGCGGCGCGAGGTAGAAGGTGCCGATGTTGCCCAGCGCCGGCAGCAGCATCGCGGGCAGCGTCAGCCACCGCAGCCGGGACAACTCCCGTCCGTAGTAACGAAGGGCGAGCAGCACCGAGCCCTTGGCCCGGCGTAACTCACCCGATTCTGGCGATCGCATCTCAACCCCGTGGTGTCGTACGGCAGCCCGCCGTTTGCTCGGTCAGGAGGTGCCGTTGCCTCGATGTCCGTGCCAACTACGGACAGGGCAGAAGCCGTAGTGTCCCGCGGGCGGACGGGCGGAGTCCAAGCGTTTTCCCGTGGGGTGGCTCAGGCGTCGACGCCCCACGCGACCGCGTGAGGACCGAATCTGTTCTCGGCCGCGTAGGCCACCCAGCGGGCGTTCCGCGCCTCGGCCTCGGGGCCGTCCGGCAGGTGATAGTCCCGGCCCGCCCGGGCGGAACCGGACTGCACGCCCGTGGCGGTCGTGAGCCGCCGCCGCACATACCGGTCGAGCGCCTCGGGCACCTCGGCCGGCGTCGTCCCCGTGAGGACGTCGCCCAGCACGCCCGCGTCCATGATCGCCTGTGCGGCACCCTGGGCCAGGAACGGCACCATCGCATGGGCGCTGTCGCCCAGCAGCGTCACCCGCCCGAGGTTCCATATCTCCAGCGGGGCACGGGTGTAGATGCCGTAGCGGAAGACCTGGCCCGCGCGTTCGAGGACGCTCAGCAGCCGGGGGTCCCATCCGTCGAAGGTGCGCAGCTGCTCTCCCGGCTCCGCCCGCGCGGTCCACGACTCCTGCGCGGGCGCCTGAGTGTCGAACACGCCCACGACATTGAGCAGTTGGCCGGGACGCACCCAGTAGTGGACGAAGTGCCGGCCCGGCCCGAACCAGCCGGCGTACTCCGGCAGGTCCAGATCGGCCACCTTGTCGGCCGGGAGCAGCGCCCGGTAGGCGGCGGTCCCGGAGAAGACCGCCTCGTCCTTGCCGAAGAGCCACTGCCGGGCCGGGGACCGCACCCCGTCCGCGGCCACGACCAGGTCCGCGCCCAGACGCTCACCGCTCCCGGTCGTCACATACGCCGCGCTGTCGTCCTGATCGATCCCCACGACCACGGTGTCCAGGCGCACGCACTCGGCCGGCACCGCGTCCGCCAGCGCCTGGTGCAGATCGGCCCGATGGACCTGCAGATAGGGCGCCCCGAACTCCTTCTCGGCCTCCGGCCCGATCGGAAAGCGGCAGATCTCGGCCCCGTCGGACCAGGTCCGAAAACTCACGTAAGGAGGCCGGACAGCCTGCGCGGCGACCGCGTCGAGCAGGCCCAGCCGGCGCAGCACCCGCGTCGCGTTGGGCGCCAGCTGGATCCCGGCACCGATCTCGGTGAACCGCGGCGTCTGCTCGACGAGTGTGACCTCGCAGCCCGCCCTGCGCAGGCTCAGCGTCGCGGCCAGTCCCCCGATGCCCGCCCCCACGACGATCGCTTTCATCCCCCGACCTCACTTCGCCGGACCCTGCGCCACGTCGGCCCGGGCAGGATAGCGAACGGGACTTCGCTGACGTACGACGCGTTTCGGGCACACTGCGGGCCGGTTCACGACCTCTTGCGGATGTTGTCGGAGCGCGTCACGAAGCGGGCCGCTCCCCCGGTCACCCGGAACAGGAACGTGCCGCCGTCCTCGTTGGACTCCAAGAACTGCTGGCCGGGGTCGAAGCTCATGCGGCGGGTGATGCCCTGCCAGGGGCGGCGCAGGAGTTCCGAACGCAGGGCGGAGGTGGACCGGCCGTCGTCGCCGAGGGAGGCGAGCCCATGGGCGGCGAACCGGACGGCGTCGTACGCCTCGGCCGCCCAGGGGCCGGGCGGTCGGGCGAAACGGGCCCGGAACGCCGTGGCGAACGCCTTCGTACGGGGGTCGGCGCTCGCATCCGTGTAGGCCGTGCCGACCCACCAGCCTTCGCCGTCCGCGAGGAAGGACGCGCCGAAGACGTGCTCGCCCGCGGTCCGGGCGCCCTGGTGACCCGCGTCCCGCAGCGCTCGGGCGCAGGCGGCGGCGCGGTCCGGGCGCACGCCCGCGAACAGGACCGCGTCCTGGGGGCGGGCGGCGATGCGGCGGGCGGCGTCGACGAAGTCCTCGTCCGCGGCGACGTCCTCCACTGCCGTCTCGCTCTCGAGTTTGTCGTAGACGGTGGCGATACGGACCGTGGGCGCGCTCTCCGCCTGGGTGGCCAGGTCGTTCACGATCACGGTGCGGGCGGGTTGGACAACCCGGTTCAGATAGCGCAGCACCGCGGCCGGGCCGATGGTCCGGGTGATCCGCAGCACGAGCGTCGAGGTGGTGCTGAGGCTGTTGAGGTCGTCCGTGTCGGCGGTGGTGATCAGCAGCGGCAGCCGGGCCTCCGTGCACGCGGGCACCGCCGCGGGCGCGGTCGCGTTCCCGCCCGTGGCGATCACCACGGACACGGTCTCGTCGGCGGCCAGCCGGGCGGCCGCCGCCGCGGAGCCCGCCGCGGTGCCCCGGTCGTCGGCGGTGCGCAGCACGAGGTCGACGGTGCGCCGGGCGTCCTCGTTGTGCCGCTCCACGGCAAGGCGGACGCCGCGCACCTGGTTCTGGTGGACGGGATCGTCCGGGTCGCCGAGCACCGCGATCACGTGGCGGGTCCGCCGGGCGGCGCCGGTGTTCGCGGACGCGCTGTTCCGGCCCCACCGCCACCACGCACCCGTCCCGCCCGCCGCGGTGACCCCGAGCGCGGCCCCGGCGACGAGCAGCCGCCGCCGGGTCGGTGACGGCTGGGGTTCGGGAGCCTCGACGGGGGCGGCCCGGGAGACCATGGTCGGCTCGGGCACCGGCAGGTCGAGGACGTGTCCGGCGCGGGCGGCGACCAGGGCGGGCAGCCCCTCGGGCAGCCACCCGTCCCGCATGAACCCACCGAAGACATCAAGGAGTTCCCGCGCGCTCGGGCGCCCCTCCGGCTCCTTGGCCAGACACCGCCGTACGGTCTGGTCGAGACCCTCCGGTACGCCGTCCAGGTCCGGTTCCCGGTGCACGGTCCGGTACAGCACGGCCGCGGCCCCGCCGACGCCGAACGGGGGGCGGCCGGTGGCCGTGTGGGCGAGGACGCAGCCGAGCGAGAAGACGTCGCTGGCCGGACCCACCGTGTGCCCGCGGGCCTGCTCGGGCGAGAGGTAGCCGGGGGAGCCGACGACGGAGCCGTCCGTGGTGAGCGCGGTCGCGCCGACGGCCCGCGCGATGCCGAAGTCGATCAGGCGCGGCCCGTCCACGGCGAGGAGCACGTTCGCGGGCTTGACGTCCCGGTGGACCAGACCGGCAGCGTGCACCCCGTCCAGCGCCTCGGCCAACGCGGTGCCCAGGCTGCGCAGTTGCGCCTCCGGCCAGGGTCCGCGCAGCGCGACGGCCTCGGCCAGGGAGGGGCCGGGCACGTAGGCCGTGGCCAGCCACGGCTCGCGCGCCTCGGCGTCCGCCCCGACGACCGGCACGGTCCACCGGGCGGTCAGCCCGGAGGCGAGCTCGGCCTCGCGGCGGAAGCGGGCGCGAAAGCCGGGGTCGTCGGCGTACTCGGCCCGGATCACCTTCAGTGCGCACCAGGCGCCGTGCGGAGAGCGTGCGAGGTAGACGACGCCCATGCCGCCCGCCCCGAGCCGCCCCGCGAGCCGGTGTCCGCCGATCACCGAGGGATCGGACGGCACAAGCCGCTCCACGTCAGCCGCCTCCGTTCTTCTCCGGTTCCTTCATCCGCCATCCGCCCTCGTCAGCCCTGGCCCTGCTCCGCACGATGCAGGTCTTCGAGCGAGCCCAACTGCTGGAAGCGCCCGTCGCGGACCTGGTGGACGAAGGTCTCCCGCAACCAGCCGGCCCCGGAGTTGTCGTATTCGTGGAACTGGCCGAAGGCGTACGTCCGGGCGATGCCCTTGTACTGGTACTTCTCCTTCGCCAGCAGCGCCGCCAGATCGGTCCGGACCGGCCGCCCGCGGGCCCCGGCCGGGACCGTGCGGGCGAATTCGGCGAGCAGCATCCGCACACTGTCGTACGCCTCGGTGGCGTACGGCTCCGGGGTGGCGCCGTAACGCCCCCGCCACGCCGCGGTGAAGTTCTTGGCCCGCTGGGTCGGCAGCACGGACGGGTCCACGGCCGAGGTGACCACGTACCAGCCCTCGCCCGCGGCCCCCGCCAGGCGCGGGAAGTCGGAGCCGTACAGCGGGTGCTGCATCCAGCGCGGCCCGGTGAAGCCTGCCGCGGACAGTTCGCGGGCGGTGCGGACGGTGGCTTCGAGGGGCCCCAGATAGATGATGTCCTCGACACCGGCGGCGAGCAGGTCGCGGACCGCCTTCGAGCCGTCGTCCGTCTCCTCCGCGACGACTTTGGGGATGACCTCGGCGTCGGTCTCGTTGCGCCACCCGTTGATCAGCGGGTTGGCGTGGTCCTGCATGATCGCGCCCCCGGCCCGGTCGATCACGACGCCCGCCTTCGCCACCTGGCCGGTCATCTTCGCGTGGATCACGATCCAGCTGCCGAGCGCGAGATGCGGGGCGCCGCTCTGGAACGAGGTCTTCTGCGACGTCACGAAGAAGTCCTGCTGGCCCGTGCTGCTGGACAGATGGGTGAGCCCGGCCCCGCCGTAGATGGCCGCCGCCGCGCGCATCGGGATCTCGGCGACCGGACCCAGCACGGCGACCACGTTCCGGTCGGCGGTGAACGCCTGGGCCACCTGCTGGGCAGAGGTGACGTCGCCCCGGTCGGCGCGCACCCGCACCTCGAGGTCGTACGCACGCTTCGGCGAGGCGTTGTGCTGGGCGACGGCGAGGCGGGCGGCGCGTTCGCAGGCCCGGCTGACGGAGCGGTCGGCCGCGTCGGAGGTCGTGTGCACGCCGAGGACGTACACGGGACGCCCACCGCCCGCAGCGGGCTTCTTCCCGTCGTCCCCCGACGCCCATACGGCCGCTCCCGTCCCGCCGCCCGCGAGCAGCAGCGCGCCGCCGGCGAGGAGCAGCCGGCGGCGGCCGGGCGCGTCCTGAGGGGCCGGGGAGTCCGGCTCGTTCACGACCGTGGGCTCGATGTCGGGCAGGGCAAGGCTCTCGCTGGCCCGGGCCGCGACCATCCGGGCGACGGGGTCGGGGAGCCAGTCGCCCGAGCCGTCCGGAGCGTCCTGCGCGAGCAGCCGCCGTATCTCGTCGGCGCTGGGCCGCGCGTCCGGGTCCTTGGCCAGGCAGCGTTCCACCAGGGCCCGCAACTCGCCCTCCACCCCACTGAGTTCGGGGTCGTCGTGAACGGTGCGATACAGCAGGGCGTCCGCTGTCCCGGAGCCGAAGGGCGGGGTCCCGGACGAGGCGTACGCGAGCACGCAGCCCAGCGCGAAGACGTCGCTCGCGGAGGTCGCGGGCCGCCCCTCGGCCTGCTCCGGGGCGAGGAATCCGGGCGTGCCGACCACGACGCCGGACACGGTCAGCGCCGTGTCGCCCGCGGCACGTGCGATGCCGAAGTCGATCAGGCGGGGCCCGTCCAGCGCGAGGAGCACGTTGCCCGGCTTGACGTCCCGGTGGACCAGACCGGCCGCGTGGACCGCATCCAGTGCCCCGGCCAGCAGCCCGCCGAGGACACCGACGGCACGCGCGGGCAGTGGCCCGTGTGCGGCGACCGCCTCGGACAGGGAAGGGCCGGGTACGAAGGCGGTGGCCAGCCACGGCTCGCGCGTCTCGGCATCGGCGTCCAGGACGGGCACCACCCAGGGGTTGTCCACCCGCCGCGCCAGCTCCACCTCGCGCGCGAACCGGGCCCGGAAGTCGTCGTCCCCGGCGCCCTCCCCCCGGATCACCTTGACCGCGGCGAGCGCGCCCGCGTCGGTGCGCCCGAGGTAGACGACGCCCATGCCGCCCGCGCCGAGCCGCCGCAGCAGCCGGAACCCGGCGATGCGGGAGGGGTCGGAGGACCGCAGCTCTTCGCTCATCGCTCGGCCCCCTTGGTCTCGGCCGGCGCGCTCGGCGCACCGGAGCCGTCCGAACCGTCCGCCGCCCCCTGCCGGTTGATCTCGGCGGCGACGAGGCTGAGCCCCTGGATCATGTCGGAGGTGATGGCGGAGTCCTCCGCCTCGGTCCGGCCCGCACCGTGCCGCGTCGTCGCGGCCACGGTGACCGGCCCGAGCCGGAACTTGTACCAGTCGAAGGGGTGCGCCCCGCTCTGCCCGTCGACGACCCACTCCCCGACCTCCGACAGGTCGTCCTCGGAGATCGGGTTCCGCGCGTCGGTGTACGCGCTGACCTGGGAGTACAGGCCGCGCACCCGTTCCGTGGCGTTCAGCCGCTGCTCGCGGCAGCGCAGAGCCGACTCCAGCGAACCGGCCATGTCGCGCCGCGCGGCCACGACGTTCTCGTGCACGGTGACGGTCAGCGACAGGTACACCGGCCTTTTGGCGCCCTGCTCCGGCAGCTCGAACGCCCGCGTGAGGCTGGCCAGCACGGTGTCCGCCAGCGGCTCGCGCCGCCACAGGCAGTCCGCCCCGAGCACGGCCCACTCGGCAGGATCGCTCGCGAAGGGCTGCCGTTTGCGATACCCGGTGCCGAAGTAGTCGGGCCGCACATCGAGGTCGCGGACGTACGCGACCGCCTCGGCCCGCGTCTTCGGCGCCCGCTCCTCCGCGAGGGTGTACGGCTCGCTCACCGCAGTCGCCGAGGGCGACGCGCTGGGGCCCGCCTTCGGCTTCCCCTCCGCCCCACCCCCGTCGTCCGACCCGCTGGTGCACCCCGCCAGCAGCAGCGCCCCCGCAGCCGCGACGACGGCTGGTCTCCACCCGGCCATGTATCACTCCCCTCCGACGCCCCACCTGTGAAGGAAGTGTGGCGCATGGAAACGCCATCACAACTACCCTTGCAGGAATACGGAGTTAAGGGCGTCAGAGAGCAGTGAGTCGACCGGGTGCGACTCAGCGGTGGTAGGCCTCCAGTTCGGCGATCGAGGTGAAGGTCTGTGATCCACCGCTGCCGCCGATGACGCGCACCCCGTCACCGCTGGTGGTGTCGAAGTCGAAGACGTAGGTGCGGTTGGTGCCGGCCGCCGACGAGGTCGGGTACGACGGTGTCACGCTCAGGCCGGTGGCATCGGTCCAGACACCGCCCCGCCGCACCTGGACCTTGGGAGGACTGCCGAACCAGCCGCCGTCGCCGAACATCGTGCCGGTCGTGTAGGCCACCCGGTTGAGGTGGTACGTACGCGGCCAGGTGTAGCCCCACCAACTGACCGGCTTGCGTTCGTCGTTCCAGTCGTCCTCGTTCTGGGCCTTGTTGCCGTCGTTGTAGATCGCCGTGCCGAAGTGCGTGGCGCGTTCGATCGGCGTGGTGCCGGGTTCGCGGGCGAGATTGCGCGAGGCGTCCGTCCCGTTGCCCGGTGTCGTGGGGACGGACGGGGTGAGGGACATCTTCCGCAGCGAGAAGGTGTACGCCCAGAAGTCACCGGCCGGGTAACCACCGCCGCACGGGCAGACGTTGGACTGCAGCCACATCGATCTGCCGTCCGCGCTGATGTACTTGGACGGGATGGTCGTGGCGTAGCCACCGTGCTTCGCGTGGGTCCACGGATAGCCGCCGAAGTCCTTCGGGGTGAAGTGCTTCCACGGGCCCCACGGGGTGGGCGCCTCGTAGAACTCGTACGTGTACTCCGTCCAGGAGGTGTAGAGGTAGCGCCCCAGCGGCTTGTTGTAGACGACGCCGCCCTGGCTGATCACGCTCAAGTCCCGGACGCGGCCCGCGGTTCCGACGTTCTGGTAGATGCGCCGGTCGTCGTGGAGCACCGCCACCCGCTGGTCGATGTTCGAGGTCCAGGTCGGCGTGCCCCCGCTGTCACCGGCGTAGAACTGCCAGGTGGCCCGGTCCTGGATGGACGTGGCGGGCACCCGGGCCAGGTAGAGGTCGGTGGGGTCCGGGTCGGGGTCGAAGGTGTCGCGCCAGTTGTGGTCCATGCCGTAGGCGTAGACATAGCCGTCCGGGCTGTTCGCGTTGTCCTTGCCGTAGTCCAGGAACATGACCGTGGTGAACTCGTGGTCCGAGAACATCGGCTCGGTCTTGTTCGACGTCCAAGTGGCGCCCTTGTCGGTCGACTTCACGATCGTCGCGCTCGGTGCGTGGTCCAGCGTGCCCTGCTTGAGGTCCTGGACCGCGAGATACAGCGCGCCGTTCACGCACACCATGCCGGTCGGCTTGCGGTAGTACTGCTGCGGGTCGCCCCAGATCCGGCCGACCTCGTCGCTGACGGCCCGCTGGGTACCGGTCAGGTTTCCCGGCATGCCGCTGATCCGGGCCACGCCGATGTCCCGCCAGGTGGTGCCGAAGCCCACGCCGTCGCCGTAGGCGGTGTAGAGGTTGTCGTCGTTCGACCAGCACGACGGCCACAGGTCGCCGTGTTCCTTGTTGTCGCCGACCGCGGGGGCGCCGACGGTGGCGCCCGGGTCCACGGCGACGGTGGAGAAGTAGGTGCTCTCCGGGGCGTTGGCGAGTGCGGCGGCCCCGGCGGGCTCGGTGTCGGCCCGGACCGCCGCCGGTGCGGTCAGTGCCGTCACGGCTGCCAGTCCGGCCGCCAGGGTGATCAGGGTTCTGGATGTGCGCACAGGTGTGCTCCTCCACGAGTCGGTCGGGGGATCCTGCTCAGACGGCCAGACCGTTGATCCGGTACTGCATCACCCGGTAGTTCTGGTCGTCGTACCACTGGCTCACGGCCAGGTGGAGGTTGCTGAAGGTCGAACCCGGGACGATGAAGCCGCCGTAGGCGCTGGCGACCGCGTTCCCGGACTCGTTGCCCGGAGTGGTGGGGACGATGACGACCTGTTCCGGAGTGGTGAACAGGTTGCTGGTCGGGAGGGCGAAGACCTGGGCGCGGATGCCAAGGGGGTCCATGTTCAGCCAGGTCAGGGCGTACTTGCCGCCCATCGCGCGGAAGCAGATCTCGCCCCACCGGCGGCGGGCGGTGATCGTGGTCGGGTAGTTGCCCCACGCCCAGGCGCCGTTCGCGTAGCCCCATGGCTCGTACGCCGCCGGGTCGCCCAGCCGGTCCTGGCGGACGCGGTGCAGGAGGAGGTCGGAGGCGATGTCCCGGTTGAACACGGTCGACAGCACATAGCAGTAGCCGTCGTCCGCGACGGCGTACGTCTTCTGCTGGAACTGGCCGCCGTACTGGTCACCCGGCCACAGGCACAGGTACTCCCAGGTCTCGCCGTTGTCCGTCGAACGCCAGAAGTCGGAGTGGTGGGTCTGGTAGAGCACGCCCCGCATCAGGTGCATGTACATGGTGTCGCCGACGGTGAAGACGTCCGACGGGATCGCGGTCGTGCCGTTCTCGTGGCCCTCCGGTACCAGGCCCACGGCGTGCGAGCCGCCCACGCTGTCGTCGATGACGAGGGAGTTGAGATCGGGATGGCGTGCGCGCAGGCCGACCGGGGCACGCCAGTCCGGGCCGCCCACGCCGGCGCCGTCGAAGGTGTCGCCGCAGACGAACAGCATCGTGCCGTCGGGGCAGCGGACGGGGATGCCCAGGTCGGTCCAGGGAGCTGCGAACCGGCCGGTCTCGGCCGGGCCGGTGAGGTTTCGGATCTTGGTGCCGGTGATGGCGGCGGGGGCGGCGCTCGCGTGCGGCGCCCCCGCGGTCAGTCCGGCTGCCGTGGTCGCCACGCCCAGTCCTGCGGTGAGGAGGGTGCGGCGGCTCGGTCCGTGCAGGGGTCGTGGTGCAGCGGTCATGCGGAACTCCTCGGAATCGTGGGGGATTTCCTGGTTCGCCTGCTCGCCGGTTCGCCTGCTCATGCGGGTCCCTACGGCTGCACGGTCACGTCTCCACACAGGTGGACCTCGACGCCCAGTTCGGCGAAGAGGGCGGCCTTGGCGCGCAGGGCCTTGTCGGCGGTCGCGGCGTCGGGGGCGTAGGCCACGTTGAGGTGATTGGCGCGGTGGCGGGCCATGAACTGGTCGCGGCTGACGCCGTGCAGGACCGCGTGCATGATCGGCCACTGCGGGGTGGTGGCGTCGAGCCGGCGCCGGGTCTCCTCCTCGGGCAGCTCGACCGAGGTGGCGCGGCCGAGGTCGACGTGGAGCCGGCCGTCCATCAGGAACACCCGTGACCAGACGATCTCGCCCGGCTTGGAGACGCCGCTGAGGGTGCCACCGCCGAGCGGGAAGTACATCGGGGGCTGGCGCATGCTGTACGACTTCTCGTAGCCGCCGTGGTGGGAGGCGGGCACCGAGCCGGAGATCTCGAAGACCCAGACGAACCGGCCGTCGTACTCCTCGCCCCAGCGGATGTCGTGCAGCGTGGTGGCCGGGTCGAAGCCCATCGCCGTCCAGATGCGGTGGGTGACGAGGGAGTCGACGGCGACGCCTTCGTCCACCTCGTTGAAGTGCGGCAGCGGTGCCCCCGCGTACAGCTCGCGGGCGCCGTCACGGCTGCGCACCGGCGGACGCTGAACGTTGTTGAGCAGGCCCTCGGCGAGGTCGCTCGCCGGGACGGTGTCCTTCAGGCCCTGCTGGTACTGGATACCGACCGCGTCGAGCCCGAAGTCGTCGGCGATGCGCAGGGCGGCTATGTACATCCTGAACTGGCTGAGCAGTTGCGCGTCGGTGAGTTCGGTGGCCTCGTCGGTGCCGGTGTGGAAGGTCATTCCGGCGTCGTCGAGCCAGTCGCGGACCGCCTGGGCCTCCTCGTCGGAGACCTTGTTCATCTCGGCGACGAGGGCACTCTGCGACAGGCGCTCCTTGTAGATGCCGAGCGGGTTGAGGAACTCGTCGTCGATGATCGCGTTGTACATGCCCATGCAGCCCTCGTCGAAGACGCCGATGATCGCCTTCTCCTCCCGCAGCTGCCGGGCGAGGGCCACGCCCAGTTCGGTCTCGGGGTCCTCGGTCAGGGGCGGCAACGAGCGGACGTGGCTGGTGTCGTGGGTCAGGGCACCCGTCTCCAGCCAGGTCCGCAGACCGTCGCGAGCCCAGTCGTCGGTGAAGTCGGCGCTCCACAGCACGGAGTAGTCGCGTCCCGCCTTGGTGAGACTGCCGGCGAGGTTCAACAGGCCGACCAGACCCGGGAATTCACCGCTCCAGTTGGCCACGACGAGGATCGGGCCCCGGTGGCTGCGCAGTCCGGCGAGGACGTGATGGCTGTACTGCCAGACGCCCTCGACGACGATCAGCGGGGCGTCCTGGGGCAGGTCCTTGAAGACCTCGATACCGGCACGCTGGCTGTCGATGAACCCGTGCCCCTTGATCTCGTCGACCGGGTGGCCACGGCGGACCGCCCAGCCCAGGTCCGTGAGAGCCGCGGCCAGATCGTTCTCCAGCTTCTCCTGGGTGGGCCAGCAGGTGACGTTCGCGGCGGGGCGCAGATCGCCGCTGGCCACGGTGTAGACGGTGCGCGGCTCAGCGACGGAGGGCCGGCGGAGGTCGGGCAGGGTGTAGGCGGTCATGCGATCTCCGTGGTGGTTCGGGTGTACGCGGTCATGCGATCTCGGTTGTGGTTCGGGAGTACGCCGGGGCGAAGCCGGCTGCGGTACGGCAGCGCCCCAAAGGGGCGCGGGGAACTGCGCGACCAGCCACGACGGCGCCGCAGCCAACCGACGACACATCGCGCCCCCAGCGGAGCGCTACCGCTCCTGAAGCGCCGCCAGGGCATGGACAGTTGACGAAGTCTCCGAGTACAGCCGTCGGTACAGGGCATACAACTCGTCGTACCGCCGGGTGTGTTCGGTGCGAGGTCGCACCGTCTCCCGCACCGGATTCCATACGTCGATGGAGGCGTCCCCGACGAGCTGCGCCGCCAGCAGCGCACCGCCGTAACTCGCGCCGATCGTGGTCGTGCGCAGCTCCTGCGGGCGCCCGGTGATGTCGGAGACGATCTGTGTCCACAAGGACCCTTGAGTGCCGCCGCCCACGGCGACGACACGCCGGATGTCGCCTCCGGCCTCCTCGATGACCTCGACGTTGTGGCGGACACCGAAGCCGGTGGCCTCGAGGGCGGCCCGGTAGAGGTCGCCGCGGGTGTGGGAGAGCGTCAGCCCGGCGATCACTCCGCGGGCGTCCGGGTCCATGACCGGGGTGCGCTCGCCGGAGAAGTACGGGAGCATCAGCAGCCCGTTGGCACCTGGGCCCGACCCGGCGGCGAGGCGGGTGAGTTCGGCGTGGTCCGCGCCTGAGAAGAGGTCGCGCAGCCAGTTGGTGACGGCGCCGGACGTGGCCATGCCGCCGGCCAGGTTGCGGGTGCCGGGCAGCGCACCGACCGTGCCCCACAGGGACGGGCTGGTGAGCGGCTTGGGCACGGTGTGGATGAGGAACATGGTGGTGCCGTACATCAGCATCAGATCACCGGTGTGCTGCGCACCCACGCTCAGGGCCTCGGCCCAGGCGTCGATGGTGCCGGTGATGACGGGGATACCGACGGGCAGACCCGTTTCCCGGGCGGCTTCGGCGGTGACGGTACCGGCCGTCTCACCGGACCAGCGCAGCGGCGGCAGGTCGATACCGGGGGCGACCTCGGCGGCCCAGGGGGCGTACCACTCGCCCGCGAGCGTGTCGTACAGCGGGGTGCACTGGCTGGCCGAGTGGTGGTCCAGCACATAGTTCCCGGTGAGTTTCCTGACCAGCCAGGAGCTCGGCATGTACAGGCGGCGGGCGCGGGCGTAGAGGTCGGGCTCCTCGTCCGCGATCGAGGCGATCTTCGGCCCGGCGGCCTGGGTGGTCAGGGCGGAGCCTGATCGCCGGATGATCTCCTCGGCGCCGAGCCGCTCCTCGATGCGCCGGATCTGGCGGACCGAGCGGGTGTCCACTCCGTAGAGGACGGCGGGGCGCAGCGGGACGTCCCGCTCGTCGGTCAGCAGGACGCAGGGGCCCATGCCGCTGACCCCGACGGCGAGCACGGTGGCGTCGCCTTCGGCGGTCAACTCCCCAGCGAGTTCGGTGAACTCGCGCCACCACACGGAGGCGTCCATTTCGAAGCGGCCGGGTCCCGGACGTGCGGGGGTGTGTTCCCGTACGGCCGAGCGGATCACGGCGCCGTCGAGGCCGACGAGGACGCCCTTGCTGCTCGACGTGCCGATGTCCACGCCGATGGCTGCGTTGCGAGGCATGACGAGCACGCTGACAGAAATCGATTTCACCGTCAAGAGTGAGCGCACAAGTGGGCGTTTTACTGGGTAAGTTCCCTATCTGACGAGCGCTGATTCGTCTCGAAAGCGGCTTCACGTCTCACCCCTTGACACCCTATGAGGCCCGGCCTACCTTCCGGTGAAATGGATTTCAGAGATGAAGGCACATCACGATGACGACCTTTGGACTCGACGGCATCTCCCGCAGGACACGTGCCGTGAGCCGTTCCATCAGCGCCGAGAACTTCAACGGAGCCAAGTCCGGCGGCGGCCGGGCCACCGAGGGCACCGGAGCGGTGGCGGCGAGCAGGCTGGGGCCGGGCTGGAAGATCTCCCCCAGCATCGACATCGCCGCCGGCGAGACGGCGTTGCTCGCCGACATCGAGGGCCCGGGCACCATCCGTCACCTGTGGTGCACGACCGACCCGCACCAGGCCTGGCGGGGCACCCTCCTGCGGATGTACTGGGAGGGCGAGGAGGAGCCGGCCGTAGAGGTCCCGCTCGGTGACTTCTACTGCAACGGCTGGAACACCTTCAGCCAGGTCTCGTCCGTGCCGGTCGCCGTGAACCCCAACGGCGGCTTCAACGCGTACTGGCCGATGCCGTTCCGTCGCAGGGCGCGCATCACGCTGGAGAACCTGACGGCCGAGAAGGTCACGCTCTACTACCAGGTGGACTACGAGCTGGACGAGGTCGGCGAGGACGCCTCGTACTTCCACGCGCAGTGGCGCCGCAGCCACCCGGTGCCGTTCGGCGAGGTGCACACGCTGCTTGACGGCGTCAGGGGCGCCGGCAGCTATGTGGGCACGTACCTCGCGTGGGGCGTCAACAGCCCGGGCTGGTGGGGTGAGGGCGAGCTGAAGTTCTACCTCGACGGCGACGACGAGTTCCCGACGATCTGCGGCACCGGCACCGAGGACTACTTCGGGGGCGCCTGGAACTTCGACGTGCCCGGCCAGGGCTACACCGCCTACACCACGCCGTATCTGGGCCTGAACCAGATCCTGCGCCCGGACGGGCTGTACCGCAGCCAGCAGCGGTTCGGGATGTACCGCTGGCACGTCCTGGACCCCATCCGCTTCGCCGGGGACCTGCGCGTCACGGTGCAGAGCCTCGGCATCGGACCGGGCCAGGGCAACGGCCTGCCGCACCGCTACCGGCACACCGGCGACGACATCGCCAGCACCTCGCTCTTCTACCTGGACGCCCCCAGCTCCGCGTCCCGCCCCGCCACTCCGGACCTGCTGACGCTCGAAGTCGACTGAGCGCCGGACTCCCACCAGCCCCACCTCACACCCCGAACACTCCGAACACTCCGAACACTCCGACAGGAGCGCACGCATGCTCCAGCACGGCAATGACGCCGGGCGCCCGCCCACCACCTCACGCCGACGTTTCCTCACCGCGCTCACCGGCGCGGGAGCGGCCCTCGCCGCTCCGGCCCTGCTCACCGGCTGCGGCACGGCCCAGGCGAAGGGGGGCAACCTCCAGTTCTGGAACTTCTACGGACCGCAGCGCTCGCCCGACCCGGCCCTCAACGCGCAGTCCAAGTGGTTCGTCGACATGGTCGGCCAGTGGAACGCCACCCACCGGCAGCAGATCGACCTCATCCACCTGCCGCAGCCCACCTACCTCAACGGCTTCAAGCTGCCGTCCGCCTTCGCCACCGGCGAGGGCCCGGACATCTTCCTGCTCTCCCCCGGCGACTTCCTGCGCTACTACAACGGAGGCGTCCTCGCGGACCTCACCCCGTACATGGAAAAGGCGGCCATCGACGACTACGGCTCCGCCCTCGACAGCCGCACGGTCGACGGCAAGGTCTACGCCCTCCCCATGGAGGTGGAGCCGCTGGCCATGTTCTACGCCCAGGACGTGTGGGAGAAGGCCGGGCTGTCCGAGGCCGACATCCCCACCACCTGGGACCAGATGCTCGACATCGGCGACAAGCTGCGCAGTACGACCCGGGCCGGCCTCGTCTTCGAGACCAACCCGGGCTACTACCAGAACTTCACCTGGTACCCGTGGATGTGGCAGGGCGGCGGCGACGTCCTGGACGAGCGGGGCGAGGTCTCCTTCGACTCCCAGGCCACCCGCCAGGCCCTGCGGTTCTGGCAGGACGCGGTACGGCACGGCATCGCGCCGCGCACACTGCCCGCCGCCGGAGATGTGATCAGCGGGTTCAAGGGCGGCAACGTCGCCATGTGGCAGCAGGGCATCTGGAACGTCTCCAGCTTCAAGGCGTTCGCACCGGAGTACCAGTACGGCGTCTTCAAACTGCCGGTGCCGGCGGGCGGCGAGTACGTCACCACGCTGGGCGGCTGGTCCTTCTGCGCCAACGCGCAGGGCCGCAACCCCGAGGCGGCGGCCGAGTTCTGCGTCTGGGCGCTGGGGTCCATGAAGGACGACGCCATCAACCGGATGGTCGACTGGTGCGTCGGCGCCAAGTCGGACGTGGCACCCCGCGCCAGCGCCCTGGAGCGCGGCGCCGCCAAGGGCGGCTACGACTCCGCGGCGATGAAGAAGTTCAAGGACGAGATCTTCCCCGGGGGCCGGGCCGAGCCGCGTTATCCCCCGGTCGTCTACAAGGCGATCTCCGACGCCATCCAGGGCACCATGCTCGCCGGCCGCGACGTGGCCGCCGAGGCGGAGCGAGCTGCCCGGTCCATCGCGGCCTACACCAAGAGCTACCAGGGGGCGAGCCTGATATGAGCAGCGTCGCCGCACAACAACGCCGCCGGACCGTGGCCCCGGCACAGGCTCCCGCCTCCGCCGACGGTCCACGGCTGAGCCGCAAACACCGCGAGTGGCTGGCCGCGGGCCTCTTCCTCGCCCCCGATGTGCTCGGGCTGCTGGTCTTCGTCGCCGTCCCGATGGTGCTGTCCATCGGCCTGAGCTTCTTCCAGGTCAGCGGCTTCGGATCGTACGAATGGATCGGGCTCGGCAACTACGAGCGGATGATGAACGACCCCCTGTTCTGGGACTCGATGAAGATCACCGGCCTGTACGTGGTGATCCTCGTCCCCGTCCTGTTCTGCGTGAGCCTCGGCCTCGGCCTGCTGGTCAAGCAGAAGCTCCCCGGTGTCGGCGTCTTCCGCACGGCGCTCTTCCTGCCGTACGTCATCAGCCTCGTGGTGGTCGGCGTGCTGTGGAAGTTCTTGCTCGACGAGCAGACCGGCGTGGTCAACCGGGCCATGCGCGCGGCCGGTTTCGGCGGCGAGTCCTGGCTCGGCAGCCCGTCCCTGGCCCTCGGCTGTGTCATCGCGGTCATGGTCTGGGTGATGATGGGCTACTACATGATCATTTTCCTGGCCGGACTGCAGGAGATCCCCCGGGAGTTCTACGAGGCCGCGCGCATCGACGGCGCGGGCCCGTGGACCACCTTCCGCACCATCACCTGGCCGCTGCTGCGCCCCACCAGCTTCTTCGTCCTGCTGATGTCGACGGTCGCCGCCATCACCGGCGGTCTCGACCTGATCTTCGTCCTCACCAACGGCGGTCCCGCCAACGGCACTTCGCTGGCGATCTTCTACATCTACCAACAGGCCTTCGGATTCGGGGAGTACGGCTATGCGTCGGCCATGGGCTCGTTCCTGGTGCTGATCATGGTCCTGATCTCCGCGGTGATCTTCAAGCTCACGAGAGGCGGGAGGTTCGACGATGGCGAGTGACACCATGGCGCCCCGGTCCGGCCGACGGCTGCTGTCCCCACGCGCCGGGCTGACGGCCCTGGCCGTCGTCCTGTCGCTGATCAGCATCTTCCCCGTGCTGTGGATGCTCACGTCCTCCTTCAAGACGCGCGCCACCGTCACGGACGGGAATCTGATCCCCCGGGACTTCACCTTCGACAACTTCGTCTACGTCTTCACCGAGGTCCCGTTCGCCCGCTACCTCTGGAACAGCTTCTTCGTCTCCGCGGTGATCACCGTGGCGGCCCTCTTCTTCCACTCGATGGCCGCCTACGCACTGGCCCGGCTGCGCTTCCCGGGCCGTGAAAAGCTCTTCGGCGCGATCTTCGCGACCCTGCTGGTCACCGCGCCGGTGGTGCTGATCCCGCTGTTCCTGGTCGCCCGCGAGCTGAACCTGCTGAACAGCTATGCCGGCCTGATCATCCCGGCGATCTTCAACGCCTTCGGCATCTTCCTGCTGCGCCAGTTCTATCTGGGGCTGCCGAAGGAACTGGAGGAGGCGGCGGTCATCGACGGCTGCGGCCACTGGCGGGTCTACTGGAACATCGTCCTGCCGATGTCGCGGCCGATCCTCTCGGCGCTGGCGATCTTCTTCTTCCTCGCCAACTGGAACGCCTTCGTCTGGCCGCTGGTCGCCACCAACGACCAGGCTCTGACGGTGGTCCAGCTCGGCATCGCCTCGTTCCAGACGCAGTACGGGTCGAACTGGAACTACATCCTGGCGGCGTCGACCGTGGCGGCGCTGCCCATGCTGCTCCTGTTCTTCGCCTTCCAGCGGCAGATCGTGGAGTCGGTCAAGACCTCCGGCATCAAGTAACCGACGACGAACAGCGGGGCCGGTCAGTCCTCGACCGGCCCCGCGGTGCTCTCCCGGACCTGGAGCTTCGTGCGCAGTACCACGGTCTGCAACGGCGCCTGGCCGCCGTCCATGCGCTGCAGCAGCATGTCGGCCGCGGCGCGTCCCAGCTCGTACGAGGGGAGCTCGACCGCGGTCAGGGACGGCCGCACCAGCGACGCCCAGGGGACATCGCCGAAGGAGAGCACTCCGATGCCGGGCGGAGTGCGGCCGACCTCGCCGAGGGCGTCGAGGACACCGATGGTCATGAGGTTGTTGGTGACGAACACGGCGTCGGGCGGCTGGTCCATCGCCAGCAGCTCGCGCATCGCCTCCCGGCCGCCGTCGACCCGGAAGTCGGCGTGCCGCACATAGTCGTTGTCGACCACGGCACCCGGGGCCGCGTGCAACGCCGCGCGGTAGCCGGCCAGACGTTCCTCCGACGTGGAGGCACCCGCGGGGCCGGTGATGCAGGCGATCCTGCGGTAGCCGGACCGCAGCAGATGACGGGTGGCCACCTCACCGCCGTGCTGGTCATCGACCCGGACCGCGTCCACGTCGGCGTCGCGCGGCCGGCGGTCGACGGCGACCACGGGGACGCCCCGGGTGATCAGCGGCTCCAGATCCGTCTCGTCCTGGGAGGCCACCGCCACGATCACGCCGGCCATCTGCTCTCCGAGCGCGACCTCGAGATAGCGACGTTCCTTGTCGGTGTCCTCGTCGGAGTTGCACAGGACGACCGACAGGCTCGTGCGCTGGGCGGCGTCCTCGACGCCGCGGGCGAGCGAGGTGAAGAACGGGTTCTCGATGTCAGGGATGATCAGGGCGATCACACTGGACCGCTGTTTGCGCAGTGACCGCGCCAGCCGGTTGGGCGCGAACCCGAGCGCCGCGGCGGCCTGTTGCACGGACAGGGCACGTGCCGGTGTGACGTTGCCGCCGTTGAAGACACGCGAGACGGTCGCCGGGGAAACTCCGGCGGCCCGTGCCACGTCATGGATCGTCACCACCTGTGTCCGCATCCTTTCACCGTGAGTAGTGCTCACCCTACCTGCCGATGAAAAGGATTTCATCCCTGTTCGGAACGAGCTGTCCGCAGGCCAATGGCGGGCCGTGTGTCCCGGCGCGTCACGGGTACCCGAAGTGCCGTTGGGGCCCTTTCGGGCTCCGTTCGGGCTCCTTTAGGAGATGACTCGGATGCTGTTCATCGGACTGCTCCTCCTCGCGGGCGCCGCCGCGTTCACCGGGCTCGCAATCGGCGACAATCTGTCCGGCGGCCCTGAGTACACCGTGTCCGTCCTCGGCAACGACATCGCGACCATGAACACCCTGGCCGTCTTCTGCTCCGGCCTCGCGCTGGCGCTGATCTTCTGCCTGGGTCTGGCGATGGCGATACGCGCGACAGCACACCGACGCGCCAGGAGCCCCCGCGCCCACCGACCCCGGTTCACCGGACCGGACACCGCTGCCGGACCGCACCCTCAGCACTGACGAGGGGCCGCATCAGCCGACGTCCCCGCTCTCGCGAGGCAGGCTCAAGAGCCGGGCGAGCCAGTCGGTGCGGGTGCGGCGGGCGGTGGCCGAGAGCTGTGCCTGCGGGAACAGCGCGTCGAAGCCGTGGCAGCCGCCCGCCCAGACGTGCAGTTCGGCCTGGCCACCGGCCGCCCAGATGCGGGTCGCGTAGTCGGTGTCCTCGTCGCGGAAGACCTCGGCGGAGCCGGTGTCGATATAGGTGGTCGGCAGGCCCGAGAGGTCGGCCAGCGCGGGTGAGACGTATGCCGGTATCTCCTCGTCGGTGAGGTCGCCGAGGACGGCGCGCCATCCGAACGCGTTCATCTCGCCGGTCCAGACACCGGGAACGCCGGAGTACTGGCGGCTGGAGGTGGTGGCGTTGCGGTGGTCGAGCATGGGGCAGATCAGCATCTGCGCGGCGATCGCCGGGGTGCCGAGATCGCGGGCCAGCAGCGTGACGCCGGCGGCGAGCCCGCCGCCCGCGCTGGCGCCCGCGACGACGATCCGGGCGGCGTCGATGCCCAGTTCGTCGGCGTGCTCGGCGATCCAGAGCAGGCCCTGATAGCAGTCGTCGACCAGGGTGGTGCCGGTGGCCTCCGGTGCGAGCCGGTAGTCGACGGTGACCACGACCGCGCCGAACTGGTCGAGCCACTCCAGTGGGATGTCGATCTGCGAGAAGCGGTCGCCCATGACCATCCCGCCGCCGTGGATCCAGTAGACGCAAGGTGCGGGGGTGGTGCGCTCGGTCCGCACGGGGCTGAGGACCGACAGACCGATCTGGGCGCCGTCCTTGGCGGACACGGTGATCTCGCGCCGCTCGACCTGCCGGTGTGCGAGGAGGGACTCGACGGGCGTCGAGGGGAGCTGACGCAGTTGAGCGAGGACTTCCGGGTTGAGCTGGGACATCAGGGGCATGTCGGCCAGGAGTTCACGGAGTTCGGGGTCAAGGGCGGGGCGTACCGGGGTCATGGTCGTTGCCTTTCGGGGTGGGTGGTGTCGGACGCTCGGGCGAACTTCAGAAAGCGGCCTTGCCACGGACCGGGACGTAGTCGGTGTACTCGGATTCCTTGGCCAGCAGCCCGTCGATCTGCGCCACGATGGCCTGGGCGGCCTCGCCGGCGAAGATCCGGTGGTGGTCCTCCTCACTGGTCCAGCCCTCGGTGACGTGGACGACGTCGGGGTCGGACGCGGAACGCGAGACCAGGTAGACGACACAGTGCTCGCTCGCGCCGGGACTGCCCTCGTTCAGGCCGGTCAGCAGCAGGTCGACCAGTCGGTCGCCCATTCCGGGCCTGGCGGTCAGGGTGGCGTTGAAGCCATAAGTGGCGATCATGGAAGCCTTCTTCTCGGTGAGGGAGTGAGGTGATTCCATTGAAAGCCTCTGACCTGCGAAAATGTTAGAACGATGCTCGCTGGCGCTTGCATGATCCTCGCAACCGCGGGAGACCGGACGCACGAATGGTGCTGCAATGGAGGCATGCGTCTCGAAGAGCTCCGCACTCTGCTGGCCCGGCATGCCCGCCCCGACTGGACCACCGCCATCGACGGCGTCCTCATCTCGAAGGTCGACCGGCCGGATCCGCCGGCGCCCTCCATGTCCGGCACGGTGCTCGCGGTCATCGCCCAGGGCGCCAAACGCCTTGCGCTGGGCGACCGGGTCTACGAATACGGGGCCGGGCAGTATCTGGTGGCGTCCGTCGACCTGCCCGTCACGGGGCAGTTCACCCAGGTCGAACCCGAACGACCGGCCCTCGGCTTCGGTCTGACACTGGAGCCGTCCGCCGTGGCCGAACTGCTGCTGCGGGCCGGTCCCGGCGACATCCCCCGCGCCGACGGAGGCGTGCCCTCAGGGATCGCCGTCAGCGACGCGTCAGCCGCGCTGCTCGACGCGGTGGTCCGGCTGCTGCGCCTGCTCGACGAACCCCGCGACCGCGCCGTGCTCGCCCCGCTGGTCAAGCGCGAGATCCTGTGGCGCCTGATCACCAGCGAGCAGGGGGCGACGGTTCGTCAGCTGGGCCTGCCCGACAGCGGCCTCAGCCATGTCTCCCGGGCCGTGCGCTGGATCCGCGAGCACTACGCGCAGCCCTTCCGGGTCGAGGACGTGGCACGCATGTCCGGCATGAGCGTCTCCGCCTTCTACCGCAACTTCCAGGCGGTCACCGCGATGAGCCCCATCCAGTTCCAGAAGCAGATCCGGCTGCAGGAGGCCCGGCTGCTGCTCGCCACCCACCCGGGCGATGTCACCGGCGTCGGCCGGCGCGTCGGCTATGACAACCCCTCACAGTTCAGCCGGGAGTACCGCCGCCAGTTCGGGGCGCCCCCGAGCCAGGACGCGACCCGCCTGCGCGACACCGTACGCAGCCCCCTGAGCACCCTTCCCTGAGCAGACTCGGCGACGGAAGAGGATCGTGCAAGGCAGAGCGAGGATAGGTCTACTGTTCACGCAGGTCAGAGCGATTCAATGGGATCACCGATTCTCCAGCGGAGCAGGAAAGTGCCTGTCACTCCGCGGATCCCATCACATCGCAAGGGACACAGCATGAAGACCGTTCTGATCACTGGCACGTCGTCCGGATACGGGCGGGAGACCGCCCTTCACTTCCACTCGCAAGGGTGGAACGTCATCGCCACGATGCGCACCCCGCGTCCGGGCGTCCTCCCCGAGTCGGACCGGCTCCGCATCGTCGAACTCGACGTGACCGAGCCCGAATCCATCACCGCCGCGTTCGAGGCAGCGGGCCCCGTCGACGCCCTGGTCAACAACGCGGGCGTCCCCTCGATCAGTGTGTTCGAGGGCACCCCCATGGCGCGTGTACGGGAGGTCTTCGAGACCAACACCTTCGGTGTGATGGCGACAACGCAGGCGGTACTGCCCCAGTTCCGGGAGCGCGGTTCCGGCGTGGTGGTCAACGTGACCTCCAGCGTGGTGCTGGGACACATGCCGCTCTCGGCCGTCTACAAGGCGAGCAAGATGGCCATCGAGGGGTTCACCGCATCCCTCGCGCTCGAGCTCGCGCCGTTCGGTGTGCAGGCGAAGACGGTCGAGCCGGGCGCCTGCCTGACAACGAACTTCGCAGCCAACGCGACGAACGGCGCCTCGCTGGACGAACTGGTCCCGGCGCCCTACGCGGCGTTCGCGAAGAAGGCCATGGACGGCTTCATGAGCCAGGACGTCTTCACCAAGGAGAGCGACGTCGCCGAGACGGTCTGGCGAGCCGTGCACGACACGACCGGCCAGCTCAGCTTCCCGGCCGGCCCCGACGCGGTCTGGCTCGCCCAGGCGAAATGACCGACCCGAGGGTGCATGTGGGCACCTCGCGTACGCACTTGAGCAGGCCGTCGATCAATAACGCTCAAGTCACCCGTTTCTCCACGGTCAGGGCCCCATGGGCTTCTAGAGTGCTCCGCGATTCGGCGCCGTGCCGGGCAACAACAGCGGCGCCATGACGTGGAAGGCAACGGGGAGCGCATATGTGGGAACAGGTGGACGCGGAGGTGGCGCGGCTCGCCGTCAGGGACCGCCTGCGCTGGAGCAAGGCACGGTTCGGGCGGCGGGCCGGGGCGCTGGTCCTGCAGATCGAGGGTGACGACGGAAGCTGGCTGAACCGGTGCCTCGACCTCTGTCAGGGCGCCCTGCCGGTCGGCGTGGCCCGCGCCGCCACCGACGGCATGGACGACGAGCAGCAGGTCGTGGCGCTGCTCCGGGCCATGACGGACGGGTGCGGATTCGAGGGGCGGCCGCCGTTCGCGCTGCCCGTCGTGTTCCCCCGGTTCGCCGCGGCCCGGACGGCCCTCTACGGCTGGCGCCCCACAGACGGGCAGTCCCCGCAAGAGCAACTCAGCGACCTCGTACGCACGGTGAAGGACGCCATCGCCCGGGCGAGGGCGCTCACGAAGCCGACGGCACACGCTCGCATGGACGAGTTCGTCCACAGTCCCTACGTAGGAGGCCTGTTCAACGGACTGGTCGGAGCCGGGCTGGACCTGGTCCATGTCGTGCGCTTCCCCCATCGCCGTACGATGCGCTGGTTCCGCCGCACCGTACGGCTCCGGAACGCGTGGACCGACGCCGGGGTCTGCCACGCCCTGCTCGAGGCGTGGCGGGAGTGGACCCCGGAGCAGAAGCAGGACCTGCTCGTCGAGGCACTGCTGGCGGACATCGCGGCGCACTACGGGTTCTGGAGGCGCCTGAACCGGGTCAGGCGTCCGGTGTTCTTCGTCCCCGACGTCGACACGCATCCGGCTCGAAGGGCTGTGCGGGACAGACTGCTCGCGGCGTTCGACGGTGGGTCCCGGAATCTCCGCGCGTATCCCGTGGTGATCACGACGGCTCAGCCCGGCGCGGCCACACCGGCAGACGGTGCGTGCCCCGCCGTGCGGCCGGACCGTCTGGCGCGGGAGATTCCGGCTCGGTTCCAGGAGCGCAAGCGGGTCGGGGAGTGGCGCATCCACGGCAGCAACGAGCCGCTGCCGAGCCGAGTCGTTCAGGTCGACCTGCGATCGGTGCCCGAACAACGCCCCGTCGTTTCGGGAAGCAGGCCATGAAACCGCACCTGTCCCCCGGCCCCGTGACGCTCGGTGCAGGGGTGCTGGCCGTGCTCTTCGCCGTCGTAGTCGCCATCAATATGTTCGGCGGCGAGCCCGACGCCCCACCCGCTTGTGGCAAGCACCTCCACCTGCGCGGGAGCGACTGCTTGGGAGTGTCCGACGGCACCGATGTGTTCATGCCCCAAGTCCCCGGTATGCGCCAGGTCTTCGAGCTCATCGCCGAGCAGAACAAGGCCGTCGCGGACAGGAAGCACGCGACGGTCGCCCTGCTGGTCCCCCTGCAGTCGGACAACCCGGCTGTGCAGCGCCAGATACTCAGCGAAGTGCAGGGCGCCCATCTCGCCCAGGCCCGGGCGAACGGCGCGGACGCCGCGAAGCCACCGATCCGTCTCGTGCTCGCCAATCCCGGCCTCGACTACCGGCACTGGAGGGTCACGGTCGACGAACTCGTGGAGCGGGAACCCGACTTGAGGGTCGTCGCCGGGTTCAATCTCAGCCTGCGGGACACCTACGAGGCCATGCAGCACGTGACCAGGACGCTGAAGATCCCGGCTGTGGCGAGCCTGGTGACCGCGAGCGACTTCGCCAACCCGGAGGACAGTACCGACGTACCGTTCCCCGGTCTCGCCCGGGCGATCCCCACCAGCGAGAAGCAGGCCGAGGCACTGCTCCGTTTCGACCCCGGGCTCGCCGGCGCCGAGACCGCACTGGTCGCCGACCTCCGGCCGCACGACAGCTACAACGAAGCCCTTCGGAAAGCCTTCACCAGAGCCCGGGACCAGGGCGACGAGGGCACCGGGGTCCAGGACATGATCTTCCACTCGCCCGGCATGGAGGAACCGGGGCTCACCCCCAACGAGTTCGAGGACTTCGCAGTCAACATCTGCCAGTCGAACGCCCGCGTCGTCTACTTCGCCGGCCGGGCCTTCCACCTCGAAATCTTCATCAAGAAACTCGCCGGCGCCTACTGCCGGGAGAAGCGGTCCTACACCGTGATCACCGGCTCCAGCGCCACGACACTGGACCAGCGCCTGGACACGGCGGAGCGTGCGCTGCTGAACGGCGATCCCGGAGCGGGCAAGCCGTCGGTCTCGGTGCTGTACACGGCGCCCGCACACCCCGACGCCTGGACCTTCGAGATCGCGAAGTGGACCCGGGAGGCGGAGGGGAAGGACGCACAACCGCCGCGCCACCTCACCGAGCCCCAGGACGCCATGAACGCCCTGCGTCAGGACATCGCTGACCAGGCCGGAGCCATCGGCCCGGTCAGCCTCGACGACGGCCGGACGATCATGACGCATGACGTCGTCCTGCTCGCGTCGAAGGAACTGGCCCGCGCGGCGAACACCAGCGGGGCGGAACTGCCCTCCACCGACCGGATCAGGAAGGACCTCGGCAAGCTCAACTCCGAGCTGCGCGTGGTGGGCGCCGGCGGCTGGACCTGCCTCACGAACGCGGGCAACCCCTACGACAAGGCCGTCCCCCTGGTCCGCCTCGACCCCGCCGCGCGTCAGCTGACGCTCGTGGGCGTGGCCTGGCCGGAGGGCCACCCGCCACACGACGACTGCGTCGTGCCCGCCAATCCCCAGTGAGCCGCCGTCCCCGCCGACACCGCCTACCGTCTGCTGCCCGCCAGGCGGCGCGGCCTCACTTCAGGTGGCGGTCGTAGAACCGGCCTCCGTCCTCCAGCTCGAACCACGGGGTGCCGGTGTGCCCGCCCAGATTGGCGTGCAGCGTCTTCTCCTTGCTGCCGAAGGCGTCGAAGAGGTCCAGGGCCCGTTGCCGGGGGTTCCCTTCGTCGTCCCACTGCAGCAGGATCAGCAGCGGAATGGTGACCTGCCGGGCCTCCTCGCGCTGGGCACGGGGCACGAAACCCCCGGCGAAGAAACCGGCGGCCGCGATGCGCGGCTCGACGACCGCGAGGCGGATGCCGAGGGCGGTCCACCCCGAGTAGCCGACCGGGCCGGCGATCTCGGGCAGCGCAAGGAGGGCGTCCAGGGTGGTCCGCCATTCCGGAACCGCCTTTTCGACCAGGGGGCCGACGAGGGACTCGAAGATCTCGTCGACCGGCTCGCCGGCCTGCATCGCCCGCCGGAGGTCGGTGCGGAGTTGCTCGTCGGCGGCGGAACGGGGCCGGTCACCGCACCCGGCGGCGTCGATGGTGGCCACCGCGTAGCCGTACGCCGCGGTGAGCCGGGCCCGGGCCACCAGGCGGGAATCCCGCTTGGGCAGGCCGTTGTTGTGGGCCATCAGGATCAGCGGGGCCGATGCGGTGGATTCCGGCGTCCACAGGGTGCCGGGGATCTCGCCGAGGGTGAATTCGCGTTCGAGGACGCCGCCGTCGAGACGTTGTTCGGAAGTGAATCGCATGGTCGTGCCTTTCGGGAGTGCGCTGGAACGGCGCTCCCGGACGACCTGCCTATCGCCCGACCGTGACCCCGGAGGGGAGCACCCATGTCGATACTGCGTTCACGGGTACCACCTCCTCGTTCGCTCGCACGGCCTCCGGAAAGCTAGCAGTGGTCGCCGTGGTCCACCAACAGGGTTTCAGGACAGGGATCCCTGACGTTCCGCACGCTGCCGGACGAGTTCCTCGACGGCGCTGGGCAAGGTCGTCTCGAAGTCGATCAGCTTCGCCCACGTCGGTGTCATCACGATGCGGACCATGCCGTCGTAGAGCGAGCGGACCTCGGCCTCCCACTCGACCCGTTGCTCGGCCGTCATCTCGTAGGAGCCGTTCATCTCGAGGTACTCCTCGGGGATGCCGTCGACGTCGTCGAGTTCAACGGTGCCGCGGACGAGCAGGATCTTGGGCGGGTGCACCTCGGTGTCGATGGTGATGGCGACGGCCGGGTTGTGACGGAGCGAAGCCAGCTTCGGAGCGTTCTTCGACGTGCACATCACGACCTCCTTGCCGTTCCAGGTGAAGGCGATCGGGATGTTCCGCGGTGTCCCGTCCTTGGCCACGTAGGCCAGGCGGCAGAGGTCACGAGCCAGCAGCTCCTGGCTCAGCGGGCGATTGAGGACCTCGGTGACCTGGTCGTTCGTCATGGTGCGCCTCCTAGGGTCATGCGACCACGGTGGTCGCTTCTGCCCCTGGGACGGAGTCGTCACGCCGTTCTCGACATCCTTGGTAGGTTTGTGGTCGCTGGAGGGTGGGTCGGACTCGATGGGGGCTCGGTTGGACGCGGTGGGCGTGTGACCGGTCGACCGGCGCCGGCGGTGCTGCCCCCGTCGTTGCGCGCGTGGCTCGGGATGATCGCGGCGCTCGCCGTGCTGGTGGTCGTGGTGGTCGGGGGTTTGTACGCCGGTCACGGCGAGCCCGGCAGGGTGGACAGGTGGATCATCCAGCCGACGGCGGACAGTGTGCGGCCGCCGTGGCGGCACGTCGCTCTGGCCACGGACTTCCTGGCGGAGCCCGCCGGAGCGGCGATGCTGGTCGTGGCCGCCGTGACGGGCTGTCTGCTGCTTCGGCGTCCTCGCGCGGCGGTACTCGTCGTGGTCGGCACCGGCCTGACCGTGGGGACGACGACGCTGCTCAAGCACCTGGTGGGACGCACCATCCACGGCCCCGGCAACCTGTCCTACCCGAGCGGGCACACCGCCTTCCTCACCGCTCTCGCCCTCGTGCTCGCGCTGGTCGCGACCGGTCGGCTCGGCCTCGGCAGAACGGCCGGGGCGTCACTCGTGCTCGGCGCGGCGCTGGTGGCCGGCGCCGCCATGGGCTGGGCGCAGGTCGCTCTGGGCGCGCACTACCCGACCGACGTCCTCGGCGGCTGGTGCACCGCGCTGGCGGTGATACCGGGGACCGCGTGGCTGGTCGACCGCATCGCCGACCGGCAGGCCGACCGGATGGCCGACGCCGGTCGGCAGGCGCGTCGCTGACGGCACGTCACGTCACGCCAAGCGGCGGAACACGGGCTTCACCGGCCGCCCGCCCAGCCAGGGAGAAGGGTCGGCGGCGTCAAGTGCCTTCCGGTACACGGCACATGCCTGGGCCACCACCTCCACGGTGCGGTCGATGTCGGCGTCGCTGAGCGCGCTGCTCACCACGAACGACGGGGCCAGTACGCCGCCCGCGAGGAGCTGGCGCAGGAACAGCGTCCGGTACTGCTGTGACGGCTGCCGGTTCTCGCCGAGGGTGGCGAAGACCAGGTTGCTGGCCCGGCCACGGACGACGACATGATCGCCGACGCCCATGCTCGCCGCGACCTCCCGGACACCGGCGGCCAACCGCTCGCCGAGGGCGTGCAGTTGTGCGGTGATGCCCTCCTCGACGTAGGTGCTCTGCACGGCCATCGCGGCTGCCAGGGAGTGTGTTTCCGCGCCGTGTGTGGTGGACAGCAGGAACACCCGGTCGCCGGGATGCCGCAGCCCGCCCCGCTCCATCAGCTCGCGGCGCCCGGCCAGCGCGGAGACGGCGAAGCCGTTGCCCAGCGCCTTACCGAACGTGGAGAGGTCGGGGACGACGCCGTACAGGCCCTGGGCGCCCGCCTCGGACCAGCGGAGGCCGGTGATCATCTCGTCGAAGATCAGTACGCAGCCGTGCCGGTCGGCCAGCTCGCGCAGCCCGGCGAGGTAGCCGGGCGGCGGCTCGGTGTGGCCGGCGGGTTCGAGGATCAGGCAGGCGACCTCGTCCTGGTACCGGGTGAGCAGCTCCTCCGTGGCGGCCAGGTCCCCGTACGGGAACGCCACGGTGAGCTCGGTGGTCGCCGCCGGAATTCCGGCGGACATCGGCGTGGTGCCGATGAACCAGTCGTCGACGGAGAAGAACGGATGGTCGCCGCAGATGGCCACCCGTGGGCGTCCGGTGACGGCGCGGGCGAGGCGTACCGCGGCGGTGGTGACGTCGGAGCCGTTCTTCGCGAACTTCACCATCTCGGCGGTCGGCACCGTGGCCAGGAAGCGTTCCGCGGCCTCGACCTCCAGGATGGACGGCCGGACGAAGTTGCTGCCGCGGTCGAGCTCCCGCCGCACGGCCTCGATCACGCGTGGGTGGGCGTGGCCGAGGCTGACCGACCGCAGGCCGGAGCCGTACTCGATGTAGCGGTTGCCGTCGATGTCCCACACATGGGCACCATGGCCGTGGCTGATGACCGGGGCCAGGTGCTCGGGGTACTGGTCGTCGCCCTTGGCGTAGGTGTGCGCGCCTCCGGGGATCATGGCGTGCAGCCGTTCGTTCGCCTGCCGCGACCGGGGCAGCTGGAACTCTTCAGTCTCCACGTCGGCCTCAACTCTCCCTGTGCTTGAGGACGTCGGCGAGGCTCGGCGCCTCCCGGTCCCGCTGAGACATCGAAGTGGCCGGCAGCGGCCAGGGAATGGCGAGCTCCGGGTCGTCGAAGGTGATGGTCACGTCCTCGGCCGGATCGTGCGGGCGGTCGATCCGGTACGAGGTGTCGGCGGTCTCGGTGAGCGCCTGGAAGCCGTGCGCGCACCCCGCCGGGATGTACAGGGTCACCTGCGTCTCGTCGGACAGCTCGAAGAAGGCCCGGCCCAGGTACGTCGGCGAGTCCGCCCGGAGGTCCACGACGACGTCGAAGATCCTCCCGTACGAGCACCGCACCAGCTTGGCCTCGCCGGCGCCGGAGCGCAGGTGCAGGCCGCGCAGCACGCCCCGGGCCGAGCGGGACAGGCTGTCCTGGACGAAGGCGTTCGGATCGAGGCCCACCGAGCGGACCACGTCGGCGTCGAAGGTGCGGCAGAAGAAGCCGCGTTCGTCGGCGTACGGCGTGGGCTCGAAGAGGTACGCGCCGGCGATCTCCGGGACTTCGGTGGCTTTCATCGTGTCTCCCGATGAGCGTGGGCGTGATCGGTCGCCGGGAACAGGGCCGCGGTCAAGGCGGTGAACTGGTCCTCGACGCGCCGGGCGGCGTCCTGGTTCCGCTCGGGGAGGGTCCGCCGCAGCTCCGCCGATCGCTGCTCCAGCTCCCGGAACTGCTCAAGCAACCGGTCGGCGTCGACCTCGCGAGCGGAGTGGCAGTACGCGCCCAGTCCCATCAGGGCCATGAGATCGTCGCTCTTCTCGGAATAGCTGAGTGCGAGCGTCGGTGTGCCGACCTTCAGCGCGCAGATGAGGTTGTGGTACCGGGTCGCCACCACGGTGTCGGCAGCCGCCACCTCCTTCATCAGGTCGGCAAGCGAGGCCGCCTCGGCAACGGTGACCAGCGGCGAGTCCACCGCGTCGAGAACCGCGGCGGCCACCGGCCGGTCGAGCTCGTCCCCGGTGAGCAGCCGGACCGGCCTGCCGTCCTCGACCAGCGCACGGACGAAGCGGACCGTCCCGTCGAGGTAGCGCCGGTGGATCTCCTCGGCCCGGGCGCGCTCGTCGTTGCTGCCGTGCCAGGCCATGACGCCGACGCAGACCGGGCCCGGCTGGTCCGACGGCTCGCCCGACGGCGGCGTGGGCAGCGAGAAGGCGAGGTCCGGATAGACCTCGTCGCCCGCGGTGTCCACGCCCATCGCCCGTATCGCGTCGCGGGAGTAGGTGCCCCGGAACGACCGGTACGCGGCCAGCCGCGCCGACCAGCGCACCAGGGTCCGGGTCGCCCGGTGGCCGATCTCGGAGGCGCCGACGCTGACCAGCGCGACCCGGGAGCGCAGCAGCCGGCCGCTCGCGCAGAGCAGGAACAGCGAGTACGGGAAGCCCCACGGCCGCAGCGGCAGCGTGGTCTCCAGGACGCCGGTGCCCGGCACGATCACCACGTCATGGCGGCGTACCCAGGCGGCGGTGCGGGCGGCGTCGATGAGTTTGCCCAGGCCCTTCGCCGCGATGGCGGCGGGGCTCGACGCGGTACGGTACTCGCCGCGGTTCCAGTTCAGCCGCGCGGCGGGGATCCCGTACCGGGCGGTGACGATCTCGGGGCCGCCGCACAGCGCGTCGACCTCCGCGTCCGGGTGCTCGGCGCGCAGGTAGCCGAGGACGGCTTCGAGCGACGCGTCGTTGCCGGAGTTGCCGGCGCCGAACAGGCCGAACAGCCCGACGCGCACCTGAGTCTTGTTCGTGGAGGTCATGCCTGCCTCCCCTCGCGGCCGGCGACGATCGCGTCGACGGAGACCGTGAGTCGGCCCGGGTCGACCGGGGCACGGTCCTCGACCCGCTCGCCCGCACCCGGCCGGGCCCGGCTGGCCATCCACGAGGCCAGGTGGCGGTAGCACGCGCGCCGGTCGGCCGGGGACAACGGCGCCCGCCGGATCGCCGACACGAAGCCCCAGACGTACTCGGCGAGCAGCCGGGGCGTCGGGTGCAGCGGGCCTGCCCGGCGCGGGTCCAGGTTGACGCACCGGGAGCGCTTGGAC
This sequence comes from Streptomyces sp. 4N124, assembly GCF_052245395.1. Taxonomy (NCBI): domain Bacteria; kingdom Bacillati; phylum Actinomycetota; class Actinomycetes; order Kitasatosporales; family Streptomycetaceae; genus Streptomyces; species Streptomyces sp. 4N124. The sequence goes on along the minus strand of NZ_JBQQBS010000001.1, from coordinate 87,992 downwards.
GGGTTCGCCCGCTCGGCGCGCGTGGGGTGGTCGCGGCGGAAGTACAGCAGTTCCGGCACCTGGTGGAAGGGCCCGTGCAGGGTGATCTCGGCGACGTACGTGCGGTCCGCGTGGTGGTAGCTGTCCATCGGTTTCACCCGGCGCAGCATGTCGGTCCGCATCACGCCGTAGAAGTCGTCGCCGCCCGGCTCGAACAGCAGGCTACGGAAGCGCTCCGGGGCGTGCGGGGAGTCGGTGGCGAGCCCGTAGTCGTAGGGCACCTTCACCTGGCCGTCGCCGTCGATGACTGCCTGGCCGGTGTGCGCGAGGATCACGTCAGGCCGCTCGTCGAGCGCCTCCACGCAGCGCCGGAGCAGGTCGCGGCCGTAGAGGTCGTCGTGCGAGGCCCACTTGAACAGCTCGCCGCGGGACTCGGCGAGCACATGGTTGTGGTTCGGCGTGGCGCCGATGTTCCGGGGCAGCCGGAGGTACCGGATGCGCGAGTCCTGTTCGGCGTACTTGCGGCAAATGTTCTCGGTCCCGTCGGTCGAGGCGTTGTCGGAGATGACCAGCTCGAAGTCCTCGTAGGTCTGGCCGAGCAGGGCGTCGAGCGACTCGGCCAGGTACTCCTCGCCGTTGTAGACGGGAAGGCCGATGCTCAATCGGGGATGGGCGGTCATGGCGTCCTCACTTCGGGAATGGTGTCGTGCCGGCGTTCGCGCACGGCGGACCGCAGCTGCAGCCACCACACGGCCGAGGCGCCGAGGTTCGCGGCGGCGACGCCCCAGGCCGAGCCGACAGTGCCGGCCACGGCGGCCCCGCCGACCCCACCGCCGACATAGCAAGCGGAGGCGAACAGTTGGCAGCGCAGGCTGCGCCGAGCCGCGGCGAGCGCGCGCAGCCCGTTCGCCGCGCCGACGCCGAGGCCGGCGCCCGCGACGCCGAGCGAGATAGGCACAATGAGCTCGGAGGATGGGTACCAGACGCTGCCGAGCACGTGCTCGCCGAGACGGTCCGGCACCAGCAGCAGGGCGGCGCCCCAGAGCAGCGCGGCGGCGGCCAGCCCGCCGCCGAGCTGGAGGCAGAACCTGGCCAGCCGGTGCGGGGCCTGCCGAAGCACCCGTGCCGCCTCCGGGACGGTGACCAGCGAGAGACCCATCAGCACGGCGAGGAACGGGCCCATCAGGAGCTCTGCGCCCCGGACCACGCCCACCGCGCTGACCGCGACGACCAAGCCGAGCCCGTACGCCCGCAGCAGGCTCGCGCCGCTGACGCCGACGTTCTCGACCAGGTATCGGTAGCCGAGGTCGCGCTGCTCGTGAAGCCAAGCGCGCGCTCCGGTCGGCCGGGGCAGGACGCCGGACTGGAGGCAGCCGTACCCCGCGGCCAACGCGGCGGACCCGCCCCAGGCGAGCACGAAACCGGTCACGCTGCCCACGCGGGCCGCCGCCACCAGGGCCGGGATGAGCGCGACGCCCCACACGAGGTCGTTGACGAACGCCTTCCGCCCGGCGCCGGCGGCGAAGAACGAGAACCGCCAGGCGTCCTGCAGCAGTAGCGCCGGCAGCACCACGCCGAGGCCGGCCAACGCGCCGCCCATACTGCCGCCGAGACCCAGCCCGACCACGACGAACGCCGCGCCGAGGGCGCCTCCGACGCCGAGCGCGGTACCCGTCGACCGGGCCGTCGCCGCGCGCCAGGACGCCTCCGGCACGCCGCTGAAGCGCACCACGAGTGGGTCGGTGGCGAGGCCCCGGGAGACGTTGAGCACTACGCCGTAGGTCACCCAGGCCAGGCTGAACACACCGAACGCGGCCAGCCCGAGCGAGCGGGCCACGTAGATGCCCACCACGAAGTTGCTGATGCTGGAGGCCGCCTGGTCGGCAAGTCCCCAGGACAGCCGGCCGACGAGGGCCCGCCGCGCGGATCCGGCCGGTCTCGTCGTTGCCCTCGGCTTCTCCCCCTCGGTGGTCATCGGCGTCATGCCTTGATCAGCCCGGCGCCGTGCAGGGCGTCGGCCGCGGCGGCGACAGTGTCGAAGGGCAGCCCGGACCGCTCGGCGACGTCGAGCAGGCTGTGCTCGCCGTCGGACAGGTTGAGCACCCAGAGCATCGCCATCTGGGCCTGCTTGGTGTCGCTGCGGCCCCCGAGCGCGTCGTACAACCCCCGCCGGCCCAACTGCGGTTCGCCGTAAGGGCTGAGGTTGACGTACTGCCGGTTGCGGTCGAGCACGGCGAACGCCTCGCGGCAGACGGCGAGCGTGTCGGCCATCGCCTCCGGGGAGACGAAGTCCAGGTTGTCCGCCGACGTGTGGTACTCGGGGTAGCCGGCGTACGGGGTCCGGCTGAGCGAGCCCACGCCGAGGTTGAACCCGGGCGAGCAGAACTGCCGCTCGTCGTAGCCGTACGGCGTGAACTCGGTGACGCGGTGCGGGCGTTCGGAAGCGGCGAGGACGTGCCCCATCACCCGGTCGATCTCCGCGTCGCCGCGTCTGCTCTGCTTGTACGTCAGGTGGCCCGAGTCGCCGGCGCAGGCCAGCACCAGGCCGTGCCTGACCCGTTCCACCCGCTCCGCGTTGCGCGCGAGCCAGGTGATCGCGCCGATGGTGCCGGGCGCGAAGATGAACCGGTACGTGTAGTACGGCGTTTGCCGGGCCAGCGCCCGGGCCAGGAACGTCGCCACCGCGATGCCGGCCAGGTTGTCGTTGGCCAGCGACGGGTGGCAGACGTGGCAGGAGACGATCACCTCGTCGGAGACCTGCCCGGGCACCACGTGCTCGGCGTAGGTGAGGTGTCCGTCGGCGAGGGCGGAGTCGATGCGCACCTCGTACTCACCGTCCGGCATCGCGTCCAGGGTCTCCTGGGCGAGGCAGAACCCCCATTCCGGCTTGTAGTAACTCGTGCGGTACGGCACCCAGTTCGGGTGGTCCGGCAGGGTGTGCAGGTGTTCCCGCAGCTCGGCCAGCGGCATGGTCGCCGACACCGGCACGCTGTAGCCGAGCACGTGCAGGCTGGACGCGGCGAAGTCGACGACCCGCTTGCCGGTGGGGTCGGCGATGTACGCGTCGCGGATGTTCCACTCCTGCGGCACGGTCCAGTCGAGCACCTGCGTGCCGGTCGGCACCTCGTGCCTCTGCAGCGGGATGTACTCCCCGACGATGTCCAAGGTGGCGCGCACACCGTCGCCGGTGATGCTCCGGCACAGCGGGTACATCCGCTCCACCAGCGCGTACATCTCCTCGCCGATCTCGGTCACGGGCGCCACCGCAGGGTGTCGTCGACGGTGCCGGCGTCGGACGCCGCGCGCAGCACGGCGAGGCGGGTGAAGCGTTGCTCGAATGCCTCGCGGGTCAGGCCGAACTTCCGGTAGGCGTCGGCGAGTTCGAGCGCGCCCTGCTTCACCGTCCACTCGCAGTCGAAGCCGGGTATCGCGGCGCGGAACCGGGAGAAGTCCACCCGGTACGACCGTGGATCGGCCCCGTTCTCCCCGGTGATCACCACCTTCACGCCGGACACCGCCTCGGCGACCTGCCCGGCGATCTCCGCGACCGTGACGTTGTTGATCTCGCTGCCGATGTTGAACGCCCGGTCGTGCACCGCTTCGCGCGGCGCCGTCAGCGCGGCCGCGAAGGCCCGGGCGATGTCGGCGGCGTGCACCAGCGGACGCCAGGGGGTGCCGTCGGAGAGCACAAGCACCTCGCCGGACAGGAGCGCGTGGCCCACCAGGTTGTTCAGCACGATGTCGGCACGCAGCCGGGGCGAGAAGCCGAAGGCGGTGGCGTTGCGCATGAACACCGGGGTGAAGTCGCCGTCGGCCAGCGCGTGCAGGTCGTCCTCCACCCGCACCTTGGACTCCGCGTACGGCGTCACCGGGCGCAGCGGGGCGTCCTCGCCCACCAGGCCGTCGCCGCCGGCGGCGCCGTACACCGAGCAGGTCGACGCGTACAGGAAGCGCCGCACTCCGGCGTCGCGGGCCAGCCGGGCGAGCCGTACGGACGCGTGGTGGTTGATGTCGTAGGTGAGCTCCGGCGCCAGCGAACCCAGCGGGTCGTTGGAGAGCGCGGCCAGGTGGATCACGGCGTCCACCCCGGCCACGTGGTCGGCCGTGAGGTCGCGCAGGTCCACCCGGTGCCCCTGCGGGTCGTCGGGCGCCGGGCCGAGGACGCAGTCGGCGAACAGGCCGGCGTCGAGGCCGACGACCTCGTGTCCGGCGGCGGCGAGGACCGGGGCCATGACGGTGCCCAGGTAGCCCTGGTGTCCGGTCAGTAGTACGCGCAAGGTTCAGTCCCCCAGGTTGAGCGTGAGTTTGGTGGCGGCGAATGCCTCGGCGTAGCGCTCATGGCATTCGATGCCGCGGATCCGGGCCAGACCGAGGAAGGCCTCGCGGTCGTACCAGGGCCGGTGGCGCTGCGAGGGGTAGTGCTCCTGCAGCAGCCGCACCTTCTGTTCGGCGATCTCCGGCGACAGGGGCTGGTAGGCGGCCGGTCGGCCGAGATCGCCGTCCCACTTGACGATCTCGTAGCCGAGGACCAGGTGGTCGCGGAACGCGGTCGGTATCAGCTGCGCCAGGCCGCGGTGGTCCTGGTGCGCGTCATCGGTACGTGGGGCGAGGACCAGATCCGGATTCGTCCGCTCACGCAGCTCCTCGACGGCGGACTTGGCCTCCTCCCAGTGCGCGGGAAGCCGGCCGTCCGGCAGCTTGTGCACGGTCAGCCGCAGGTCGGCGCCCGGGCAGAAGGCGGCGAGCGCGGCCTGCTCCTCCTGCTCCCGCTCGCTGCCCCCGCCGGAGAGCACCAGCGCGTCGACACGGATGCCCGGCCGGGCAAGGCACAGCGTCAGCAGCGTGCCGCCCGCGCCGATGGCGATGTCGTCGCAGTGCGCGCCCACCGCGACGATCCGGTCCAGCGGCCCGGCACCGAGCCGGATCACGCCTTCACCCCGGCGCTGTCCTGCTCCCACACGGCCCAGGGGCGGTCGCCCCGGGCATAGGCGGCGTCGAGCGCGGCCCGCTCCTTCACGGTGTCGGTCGGCTTCCAGAAGCCGCGGTGCTGGTGTGCCACCAACCGGCCGCGCTTGGCGAGTTGGGCGCATCCGTCGGCGACCAGGTCGCCGTTCTCGGGTATGTGGTCGAAGACCTCCTGGCGGAGCACGAAGTAGCCGCCGTTCTCCCACAGCGGCAGTTCGCTCACCGCGGTGATGCCCCCCACCAGGCCGTCCTCGCCCAGCTCCACGCAGTGGAACGACGACTGCGGCGGCACCACCATCATCGACGCACCGGCGTCCCGCTGCGCGAACCGGTCGATCATCTCCGGCAGCGGGGCGTCGGTGAGCACGTCGGCGTAGTTGGCGAGGAACATCTCGTCGCCGTCCAGGTGGTGCCGCACCCGGCGCAGCCGCTCCCCGATCGGTGACTCGATGCCCGTCTGCGCGAACGTGATCGTCCAGTCCGAGATGTCGGTGGACAGCAGCTCGGTCCGCCCGCCTCTCAGCACGAAGTCGTTGGACGTCGTCTCCTCGTAGTTGAGGAAGAACTCCTTGATGTGGTGGGCCCCGTACCCGAGGCACAGGATGAACTCCGTGTGCCCGAAGTGCGCGTAGTAGCGCATGACATGCCAGATCAGCGGTCGCGGGCCGACCATCGCCATCGGCTTGGGCACGTCGTCGGAGGTTCCGTTGCGCATCCGCATCCCGTAACCGCCGCAGAACAGAACGACCTTCATGCTGTGACCTTTCGAGACGGGACCTCGACAATGCTCAGTTCCGGAATGGGGAAGACCAGGCGGCCGCCCCAGTCGTGCACGTAGGACAGTTGCTCGACCAGTTCGGTCCGCAGGTTCCACGGGAGGACGAGGACGTAGTCCGGTTTGTCGGCGGCTATCTGCTCGGGCGGCAGGATCGGGATGCGGGTGCCCGGGGTGAACCTGCCGTGCTTGTAGGGGTTGCGGTCGACCGTGTACGCGAGCAGGTCGGGCCGGATACCGCAGTGGTTGAGCAGGGTGTTTCCCTTGCCCGGGGCGCCGTAGCCGACGACCGTCTCGCCGCGCTCGGCCGCCTCGATGAGGAACTTGAGCAGGTCCCGGCGCACCTTGGCCACCCGGGCGGAGAACTCGGTGTACCCGGACAGTTCCTGCAGCCCGGCGGCCTTCTCCCGGGCCAGTACGTCGGCCACCCGCTGCGTCGGCTCGCCCGCCACCTCGGCCGGCCGGGCCCACAACCGGATCGAACCGCCGTGCGTGGGCAGCAACTCGACGTCCACGAGCGCGAGTCCGCCGCTCGCAAGGGCCCGGATCGCGGACGCGACCGTGTAGTACTGGAAGTGCTCGTGGTAGATCGTGTCGTACTGGTTGTCCTCGATCAGGGTCAGCAGGTGCTGCACCTCGATGGAGACCCAGCCGTCGTCGGCGACCAGGGCGCGCAACCCCTGAGTGAACCCGACCACGTCGGGGATGTGCGCGTACACGTTGTTGGCCACGACCAGGTCCGCCGGGCCGTGCTCTTCGCGGACGGCTGCGCCGGTGGCCGGGTCCAGGAACTCCGTGAGTGTGGGCACACCCGCGTCCCGCGCCGACGCGCCGACGTTCACCGACGGCTCGATGCCCAGGCAGCGGATCCCCCGGTCCACCACATGCCTCAGCAGATACCCGTCGTTGCTCGCGACCTCGACCACGAAGGCGTCGGGGCCGAGAGCGAGGCGCTGTTCGGCGTCGGTGACGAACGTGCGCGCGTGCTCCACCCAGGAGGTCGAGTACGAGGAGAAGTACGCGTACTCCTTGAACGTCTCCTCCGGCGTGATCAGCGGCGGGATCTGCGCCATCCAGCAGTCGGTGCAGACCCGCAGGTGAAGCGGGTACGCCGGCTCCGGTTGATCCAGTTGGTCCGCGGCGAGAAAGCTCTCACACGGCGGCGTCGCCCCCAGGTCGACGACGCTCGCCATCGCTTCCGAGCCGCAGAGTCGGCATCGTGTCATCTACTGTCCCCATCCCCCCTGCTCGCGCGGGTGTCCCCGCCGCGAGTCTGTGCTGACCGACCCGCGATCGCGGTGCGGTACTCATCAACGAGGCGCTTCAGCCCGACGGCCGGGCTGAAGTCCCGCTCGTAACGGCGCCGGGCCGCCTCGCCCATCTCCCGGTTACGGCCCGGCTCGGCCGCGATCCGGCGTATGCAGGACGCGAGCGAGGCGGGCTCGCCCGGCTGGTGCAGCAGCCCGGTCACCCCGTCCTCGACGAGTTCGACGAAGGCGCCGTGCCCGGCGGCGACGACCGGGACCCCCGCGGCCATCGCCTCCACGACCACCAGGCCGAACGCCTCCAGCCAGGTCGAGGGAGCCACCACGGCGACCGACCGCGCGACGGCCTTCCGGCACTCCGCCGGGTCCAGCAGGCCGACGTAGCGCACGTCGTCCCGGCCCGCCGCCCAGGCGGTCACCTCTCGCTCCAGTGGTCCCGTTCCTGCGATCACGAGTGGTACGCCCAGACCGCCGCTCGCCGCGATCTCGTCCCACGCGGCCATGAGCAGCCGTACGCCCTTGGCCTCCGCGAGCCGGCCGAGGTAGAGCAGATGCTCGCCCTCGCCCGCTCGGCGGTCATCCGGGTCGGGCACGAAGTTGTGCTTCACCGCCAGCCGCTCGGCGGGCATGCCGGCCCGCACCAGGACGTCGCGCTGCGCCGTGGAGATGCAGAAGAACCGCTCCACGCCGGACCACCACCGCCGCCGGTTGACCGACAGGCTGACCGCGAGCGGCACCGTGGCAAGACGGGAGTTGCGGTAGCAGCCGTGCCGGACGGCGGGCAGCGGCGTCGACCCGACGCACTCGGTGCAGGGACGGCCGTCCCGCTGCAGCGTGCCGGGCGGGCAGATCTGGGTGTAGTTGTGCAGCGTGGCGACGGCGGGCACCCCGGCGTCGGCGCAGGCGGCCAGCACGGCGGGCGACAGGAGCGGGAAGACGTTGTGGACGTGGACCACGTCCGGCCGGTCGGCGCGCAGCCGGGCGGCGAGTTCCGCGCGGACCCCCGGGTTCCACGGCACGAGCAGCGGCACCGCCACCTTGCCGAGCAGGGACCGGGCGGCGATGTCGTCGCTGCGCCGCTCGAACATCTCGACCCGGTGGCCGGCCGCGCGCAGCAGCTCCACCTCCTGGTCGACGACCTTGTTCTCCCCGCTCGGCTGCGCCGAGGCGTAGCGGTTGTGCACCACGAGGACGTGCATGCTCACACCACCTCCGATCTACGGGCCCAGCGCGGGATGTGTCGCCGAGGGGCTTCGGGCATCGCGAGAGGGGCGGTCGCGGCGGGTGCCGCCAACAGCGAGGCGGCCAGGGCCAGATGCAGCAGATACGGTGAGGCGTCGCCAAGGCCGGCCTCGGTGTACGACGCGATCGCGCAGTAGCTGATCAGGAAGATCGCGCAGGCCCTCTGCAGCGACGGTGGCCGCAGCAACGCGACGCCGCCGAGGACGATGATGATCGCCGCCACCAGGGCGACGCCGATCAGACCCTGTTCCTGGTACACGGCCAGCCAGCTGTTGTCGATCGGCAGCCCGCCGAACGACTTGTCGCCCAGGCCCATGCCGAGCACCTGCTCCGCAGTCGTCCGGGGTTCGGCCAGCAGGGCGTCCCAGACCTTGGCCCGGCCGGTGAGGTTGGAGAAGTTCTCCTTGCTCTGTCCGCGCAGGAACCATGCCTGGAGCGCGGAGCTGAACGCCACCGCAGCCACCGCGGCGCACAGCACCGTCCAGGTGAAGAACCGGCGGGCTGCGGCGCTGGTCAGGACGAGCGAGCCGATCGCCAACGCCAGACCGATGAACAGGCCGAGCGTGGCCGTCCGGGTGTGGGTCAGGCCGAGCAGGACGAGTGACGGCACGATGACGACCGCCGCACTGGCCCGGTCGGTTCTGCGGCCGAGCAGGAGCAGCACGGTGAGCCCGATGATCACCGCGGCGTACTGCCCGATCTGCGGTGGGGTCAGCGGCCACAACGCGCCGACGAGGCGCCCGCCGTAGATGTCGGGCAGGGCCGCGCCCGGTGAGATGGCAAGGCCCGCGGCCACCGACCCGAGCACCGCGAAGTACATCCGGATGTGGTGCCGGACGAACGTCAGGCCGCCGTCCCACCAGCGGGTGAGCAGCCACAGTGTGCCGACGAACAGAGCCAGCCGGGCGCAGCGGAACAGCGCGCCGAACCCTGACTCCACGTACACGCTCGAGATCACGCTCGGCACCAGCAGCAGGGTGAGCAGGAGCACGTAGGCGCTGGGCCGGATGCGCAGCCGGACATTGAGCGCGAGCGCCAGAGCGAACGCGGCGACCAGCGCGCCCATGGTGACCATCTGGATGAGGGAGCGGGGCAGCGGGACGATGGTCTCCGCCCCGGCGGAGCCGAGCGTGTTGAGGATCAGCAGCCCCCAGACGACGCCGACGGTCTTCGGTGTGCCGGCGAGGCGCGGTTCGGCGCCGTGCTGCGTGCCCATCTCAACCACCGGCCCGTGCGTCGAGGGTGCTGCCCGCGTCCTGCCGGTAGCGCTTGCCCTGCCACTGCCCGAAGCCGATCACCTGGCTCGTGTCCTGGGCGACGAACTTCCACGGTCCGACGTAGACGTTGTCGTACCAGCGGTTGTCCTGCTTGTGGGTGATCGCTTCAGCCACCTTCTCGCCCTGGTACGGCGACCAGTCCGGATAGGTGCCGTAGTTGGCGAGGACCGCCATGCGGTCGCACTTCTCCGTGCACTTGACGACGGACTTGTCCAGCACGAAGCGGTTGTCGTGGATGTCCACCCGCTGGGTCTTCCACCGGCAGTCGGCGTAGAGCGGTGCCTTCGCGATCCCCGGCCGGGCGCAGCGGTCGGTGTCCTTCACCAGCAACGTGCAGTCACCGGACGAGGTGTTGGCCGGGCTGTTGCAGAACCGGTCGGCGTTCTCCCACAGGGTGATCCCGTTCCAGTTGTTCTCCAGCACGTTCCGATAGATCTCGATCTTGTCGGTACGGGCTCGGACCCGTGGATCGCCGCCGGACTCGGACAGGTAGACCGTCGCGTACGGGAAGTTGTCGTCGCCAGCGGTGTACTTGCGGCCCTCGACCCAGTTGTTCCGCCGGATCATGTTCTTCCGGATGACCGCGTTGTAGCTGGTCTCGTAGATCAGCGCGGCACCGTCGTTGGCCTCGATCACGTTGTTCTCGATGCGGAAGTCGTTGTTGTTGGTGTCCGCCCACAGCCCTGTGCCGCGGTTGTCGTGCACCCAATTGCCGCGTACGTCGGCGCCGTTGACGTCCCAGAACTTGATGCCTCCGGTGCAGCCGCAGCCCTCCCGCCGCCGCTCCCAGTCGCCGGTGTTGTTGCCCACGATCTCGTTGCCCTCGACCACCAGGCCGGTGATACGGCCGTCGCCCTTGTACGCGTTCATGCCGTACTGGCCGTTGTCGCGCAGGCAGTTGGCGCGGACCTGCTGGCGGGCACCGGCCATCAGTCCGGCACCGGAGTTGTTCTGGATCGTGGCGTGCTCGATCACCCACCCGTCGGCCGAGTCGTGGTTGACCACGCCTTGGTCGTGCGGCGCGACGAAACCCTGCACGGTCAGGTGGCTGATGGTGACGTCGCGGGCGGCACCGCCGAACGCGTACTGGTTCTTCTTCCCGCCGTCGAGCACCGCGCCGGGCGCACCGAGGTAGCGGTTCCCCTTCTTGGGGATGACCTGGGCATAGCGGTCCGGGTCGAGCCTGTGCTTGCCCGGGCGGAGCCAGAACGTGGTGTTCGCGGGGTTGCTCTTGGTCTTCGCCGCCAGGTCACCCACCGTCGCTGGGTCGACCGTGACCGCGCCCGCCGGCGCCTTCGCCGGCCCGGCCGCGGGCTTGGCGCACACCCGGGCCACGGCCACGGCCACGGGCGTGGACGACGGCGCGGCGGAAGGCTTGGCGTCGGCGCCCGAAGTGCTGCCGCTGTCGCATCCGGTCGCCGCCAGCAGGGTCAGCGCCAGCGGTGCCGCCGCCCACGCCCAGTGCCCCCTCTTGATCCTCACGCGCCCGCCCCCTGGCCCCGGAACCTGAGCACGGTGGTGAAGCCCTCCGTGCCGTCGGCGAAGCCGGTGCCGACCAGCGTGGTGGCGGGTTCCTTGCGCCCGAATCCGGCGGAGTACCAGCCCAGGGGCGGGTCACTCTCGCCGCGATGCGCCCGCCAGTTCAGCTGCCCGGGCAGGTCGAGCACCGCGGAGCGGTCCTCGCCGTCCCGGGTCCAGGTGAGCTGTGCCCGGTTCCCCACCAGGTCCGCGGCGATCGCCGGGCCGAGGTGGAACGCCAGGTGCACGGTCCGGCGCGACCCGTGTGGGCCGCGGACCTCGTCGACCACCCTCAGCTCCTGGCTCTCAGCCGTCAGTTCCACCCGGCGGCGATGCACGGAGTGCTGGTAACCGTCGTGCTCGGCACACCAGCGGGCCACGCCCTCGCCAGAGGGGTCGGCGGCCAGAACGCGGCTCTTGGCGTGCCGGGTCCACAGGAACGGGCCGCCGGAGACGGACTGGTCAGCGCCGTCCAGCCGCAGGGTGTTGTGGCCGAGGGTCGACCGGAAGTACTGCCGCCACTCGGGCTGCCCGTGGTAGCAGTACGTCCCCGGGTCGGCGAGCACGTCGACCCCGTCGTGCCGGACCTCCACGGACAGCGCGTCCGCGTGGGCATGCGCGGCGATGGACAGGAAGCCGTGCGGACCACCGTCGCAGCGGCACCAGATCTCCCCCGGGCCGCGCAGGATGGTGAGCCCCGCGTCGGCGAAGTGGGCCGGTCGGCTTGCCGGGCGGGTCACGGCCGGTGCCGTTCCCTTTTTCGCGTACGGCTGGATGAGCGCGGCCAGCAGCGGGGTGCGCACGTCGGTGCCCGTCACCGCCGGCCACCAGTCGAGCCGGCCGAACACGGCGTCGCCGGTGGCCAGCAGCGAGGCCCAGCGGTCGGTGCCCGCGCCGTCCACGATCAGACCGTGCCCGTCGTCCGCGTCTCCCTGGCGCGGTGGCCGTAGCCGGTTGTCGACGACGGCCGCGAGCGCGTCGGTCATCCGCAGCAGCACCAGCCGCACGGTCGTGGGGACCGGCACGTCGGCGGCATCCGCCTCGGCGACCGCGGCCAGGCCGAGCTCCAGCACAAGGCCGTGATACTCGGTGGCCAGCTCGCGGTTGAGGCCGGAGGGGAAGGTGTTGCCTCGTAGGTGTCGCTCCAGCGACCGCAGCGCGCCGGCTCGCCAGCGCGCCGAGGAGGGGAACCAGCCGAAGGCGCAGGACGCTGCGAACTGACCGGCGGCCTCGGCGATGACGTGGTTGTTCGCCGAGGACCCCCGGCTGGGGAAGGCGGCCAGCCAGCGCTGGTGGTGCCAGATCTGGTTCCGCGCCACCGGGTTGCCCTCGAAAAGACCGGCCGCGCCCGGCCAGCCGTCGAGCAGCCGGCGGACCCACACCCAGGACAGCAGCCGGATCCCCAGCTCGATGCCGCTGATCCAGTGCACGCCGCGCAGCGGTGGGTTGGCCGCCCACCACGACCTCAGGTGCTTGGCCACCCGCTCGGCGTACCGCTCGTTCCCGGTGATCGCGTAGGCGGCGGCGAGCTGGGTGAGGTACTGATGCCGGGACAGCTCCCAGATCTGCTTGATGTCCCCGACCGCGTCCTCGTTCCGGTACGGCACGTCGAAGGCGTAGCCCCACGGAGCCCGGCGCCCGGTCTTCGGGTCGCACCACCAGTCCGGGTCGTCCAGGTCGTCGCGGACCACCCCGAAGTACTCGGCGTGCCCGTACATCAGCCGGTCCGCCTCGGCGATGAGCCGTTTCGCGGCGTCCGGAGGTATCGCGGCGATCGTCCCTGCGGGCAGGACCGCGGTGAACCGGGCGTCGGTCACGCTCGGGCACTCCGGCCGCGCCGACCGCCACCGGCGCCTGCGCACCGCGTCGCCCGCCCGGCCCGCGATCTCCTGCGGTCCCATCCGGGACAGCCGCCGCAGGTACCAGCCCGCGCTCATGGTCATCGCCGCTTCTCCAACGTCACCGGCGCACCGGCGGCCAGGCCGGTCTGCACGGCGAGGGTGGCCGCGGTGGTGGCGACCAGCGACTCCAGCGGCACCGGCATCGGCCCGCCGGTCCGCACGGCCTTGATGAACGCGGCCAGCTCGGCGTTCTGGCCCTTGTCCCGGGCCTTGGGCAGCCGCGAACTGACCCACTTCTTGCGGCTGTACACCGAGGCGCGGACGAAGTCGTCGAGCCGCAGCGCCTTCCCGTCCGCGACCAGGTCGAGGGTTTCCTTGGGGAGGCTGGCCGGTCCGGTGGTGACGTAGCTGATGGTGGCGGTGGACCCGTCCGGGTAGCGGAGTACGACCTGGAGGTCCTCGTTGCCGGACGGGGCGACCGCGTACACCGAGACCGGGTCGGCGTCGAGCAGCCAGCTCGCCGTGTCGATGAAGTGTCCGCCCTCGCCGGCGAACCGCGAGCCCTCGCTGCCCTGTTGGAGGTACCAGCTGCCGTGCTGCAGCCGGCCCGCGTTGACCAGGTAGCGGAGGTTCGCCGGGCCGGTCCGAGCACCGAACCGTTGGCGGGCCTCCAATAGCAGCGGCGCGAACCGGCGGTTGAAGCCCACCTGCAGCCGGTCGTTGCCGGACTCCTCCACCGCCGCGAGTACGTCGGCCAGTTCGTCCTCGGTGAGGGCCAGGGGCTTCTCCACGAACACGGTCTTGCCGGCCAGCAGCGCCTTCCGGGTCAGGTCGGCGTGCGAGCTGTGCCGGGTGACGACGAACACCGCGTCGATGGACTTGTCGCCGAGCACGGCATCGAGGTCGGTGGTCGCCTCGGCGAAGCCGAACTTCCGCTGCGCGTTGGCCGCGGACAGCGCCGTCGTGGTGACGACGGTCGACAACTCGACGCCGTCGCGCTGCGCCAGGTGCGGCAGCAGCATCGACGTCGCGTAGTTTCCCGCGCCGACGAACGCGAGCCGCACCGGCGTCTTGGCGGCCCGGGTCGGGGTGGGGACTTGGCCGCTGGGTCGCTTCACCGCGGGCACGGACACCGCCGGGGCCTCCGCTTCGGCCTCTTGGGCCGCGTGCTCGGGGTACCGGAACAGCACGGCCACGGCCTTCAGTTCGCCGTCCTTCAGGCGCTGGTACGTCTCCACGGCGTCATCGAAGTCGGCGACGTGGGAGACCAAGGGCTCCACATCGACGCTGCCACGGGCGACGAGGTCGAGGAAGCAGGCCAGGTTGCGGCGCTCGGTCCAGCGCACGTAGCCGATCGGGTAGTCCCGGCCCTCCAGTTCGTACGCCGGGTCGTAGCGACCGGGGCCGTAACTGCGGGAGAACCGGACGTCGAGCTCCTTCTCGTAGTACGCGTTCCACGGCAGGTCCAGGCGACACTTGCCGATGTCGATCACCCGGCCGCGGTCCCGGCAGAGCCGGGCCGCCAGCTCGACCGGTTGATTGCTGCCGCCGCCGGCGGCCAGGTACACCTGGTCCACGCCGTGACCGTCGGTGAGTTCGGCGACGGAAGCCTCCACGGCGGCGGACGCGGGATCGCCGCAGGCCGCAGCGCCCAGGCGCTCGGCGAGCTCGCAGCGCACCGGGTCGGGGTCGACGCCGACGACGCGGACTCCCGAGGCGGTGAGGAGCTGCACGACCAGCTGCCCGATCAGCCCGAGACCGATGACCAGTGCCACTTCGCCCAACTGCGACTCGCCTTGGCGAACGCCCTGCATCGCGATCGACCCGACGGTGCCGAAGGCCGCGTGCCGCGGTGCGAGGCCGTCCGGCACCGGGGCGTAGAGGTTCTTCGGAACCCAGTTCAGCTCGGCGTGCAGCGCGTGCTCGTTACCGGCGCAGGCCACGAGGTCGCCGACCTTCACATCGTCGATCCCGGCGCCGACCTGCTCGACCACCCCGCACAGCGAGTAGCCCAGCGGCGTGTAGGAGTCCAGCTTGCCCATCACCTTGCGGTAGGTGGCGGGCACTCCGTTGGTGGCCACGCTCTGCATGACCTTGGCCACCTGGTCCGGCCGGGAGCGGGCCTTGCCCAGCATCGACATGCCGGCCTCGGACACCTTCATGAGCTCGGTCCCGGTGGAGATCAGCGAGTAGGCGCTGCGGACCAGCACACCGCCCGGCTTGCACCCCGGCACCGGAACGTCGAGCACCGCCAGCTCGCCGCTCTTGTAGTTCTGCACAACCTGTTTCACCCGAAGTCCCCTTGTTTCTACGCGTCTTCTACGCCGTCGAGCGAGCGCTCTGGCCGGACCCGGACGTCGCGTCGCGATACCAGTACTCGAGCGTCAGCACATGCCACAGATGCTTGGAGAAGTCCCGCTGGCCTGCGGCGTCCTCGGCGACCATCCGCGCCAGCGCGTCGCGGCGCAGGAACCCGGAATTGACCAGCAGGCCGTCGTTGACCACCTCGCGCACCAGTGGTGCCAGATCCCGGCTCATCCAGGCGCGCAACGGGGCGCTGAACAGGCCCTTGGGCCGGTAGACGATCTCCCGGGGCAGGACCGAGGTGGCCGCCTCCTTGAGAACGACCTTGCCCTGCCGTCCGACGATCTTGCGATCACCGGGCACGGCGAACGCCGCCTTGACCACCTCGACGTCCACGTACGGCACTCGCACCTCGGTCGACGCGGCCATGCTGGAGCGGTCCGTGTACGCGAGGTTCAGGCCCGGCAGGAACATCCGGGCATCGGTGAGGCACATGCGGTTGACGAAGTCGTCGAGGTCGTTGTCCCGGTAGGTGTCCGCATGTTCGGTCAGGACGTCGTCGACCGTCCCGGCCAGGTCGGGATCGAGCAGGGCGAGCAGCTCGTCCTGGTCGTACATGGTGTAGCTGCGCCGGAACGCGGTCTCCTCCGGCAGATCGGCGAAAGAGAGGAACCGCTTCGCGAAGCGCACCGACCGGTATCCGCGGCGGGAGGTGGCGACCGGCAGCCGGTCCACGGCCCTGGACAGTCCGCGCCGCAGGGGCCGCGGGACGCGCTGGTAACGCAGCGCGAGCAGGTTGGCCAGATGCTTGCGGTACCCGGCGAACAGCTCGTCGGCACCCATCCCCGAGAGCATCACCTTGACCCCGGCCTCCCGGGCGGCCGAGCAGATCAGGAACGTGTTGATCGCGGCGGGGTCGCCGATCGGCTCGTCCAGGTGGTACGTCATCTGCGGCAGCAGGTCGAGCACGTTCGGGGCGATCTCGATCTCGTGCAGGTCGACGCCGAACCGCTCGGCCACCTGCCGGGCATAGCGCAGGTCGTCCGGCATGGCCTCGAACTTGGCGTCCTCGGCGCGGAACCCGATCGTGTAGGCGGAGATCCCGGGTCGGTGGCGGGCGGCCAGCGCGGTCAGGTAGCTGGAGTCGAGGCCGCCGGAGAGAAAGGTCGCCACGGGTACGTCGGAGAGCAGGTGCCGCCGGGTCGACTCCTCGACGATGGCGGCCAGGTCCGGCTGCTCGCCGCTCAGGGCCCGCTCCCGGCCTTCGGCGGCGACGTCCTTCAGATTCCAGTACCGGCCGCGCTCCACCCGGCCGTCGGGCCGGCACCTCAGCCAGCTCCCCGGTGGCAGCTTCTCCGCTTCGCGGAACGCGCACCGTGAGTCCGGCACCCAGTAGTACAGCAGCGAGGCCACCAGCGCCGCATGGTCCACCTCCAGCGACCCGCCGGTCACGGCCGCGAGCGCTTTGAGCTCGGAGGCGAACACCAGACCCGCGCCGCGCCGCAGCAGGAACAGCGGCTTGATGCCCAACTGATCGCGGGCCAGCACCAGTTCACCGGTGCGCTCGTCGAAGATCCCGAACGCGAACATGCCGCGCAGCCGGGGCAGGCAGTCCGTGCCCCAGCGGCGCCACGCCTCGAGAAGCACCTCGGTGTCGGAGGTACCGCGGAAGCGCACCCCGGCGGCTGCCAGCTCGGCACGCAGCTCGGGCGCGTTGTACAGCTCGCCGTTGTAGGTCAGGGCGAGGCCGTCGGAGACCATCGGCTGGGCGCCGGTCTCGGACAGGTCGATGATCGCCAACCGGCGGTGCCCGAGCTGGACTTCGCCGTCACCGACGGGGTGGCCGTACCGGCCCGCCCCGTCCGGACCGCGGTGGGTGAGGGTCTCGGTGAGCCGGTCGGTCACGACCTTCCCGTCCGGCCATCGGTAAGTGCCTGCGATGCCACACATGTCCTACCGCGCTTCCTGGTCGTTGTCCGGGCCCCGTGCGGCCCACACCGGCTGCCGCTCGGTCCGCCGCGGGCCCTCCCCCACTGCCTGAACGGCGTGGGAGGTACCCCCACCGTTCTGCCGGACCGGCCGTTCGCTCCTGCCGCGCAGCGCGGTGTGCATCCCGTCCCACAGCGTGCCGTCGGTCCGGTCCCGCGGATCGGGGTCGATCAGCACGACGCCGATCACCGGAATGCGCTGGTCCGCGAGTTGCCGCGCCACGGTGTGCAGCCATGCGGCGCTGCCGTGCCCGGCACGCACGACGAGCACGGTCTGGGTGCCGAGGTACTGGAGGTCGGTCCACGCCGTGCCGGGCGCCACCGAGCCGACGCCGATCCGGCGCTCCTGAGGCGACAGGGCAGCGGCACGTTCGCCGCTGACCACGGTCGGGTCTCCTGGCTTCGGGCGGCGCTTTGCGAGCTGCGGGCCGGGCAGACCGTCGATGACGGCCACCGGTCCGTCCGCCGCCATCGCCCTGGCGAGGTCCAGGGCGATCACGCTCGTGCCGCGCGCACAGCCCAGTTCCAGCAGCGACACCGGTTCCACGGAGCCGCGTGCGAGGCAGGCCAGGGTCGCGGTGAGCCGTTCGCGTGTCAGCCGGGTCTGTCGGCGCTGCCACAGCTTGCCCGACCGGTGGGGCAGCTCCGCGACGACCGAGGCGCCCAGGTTGGCCGCGATGTCCCGGCGCAGCACGGGGCGGTCCGCCACCACCGTGCGGACCGCGGCAAGGGCGAGCCCGAGTGCGAGCCCGAGGACGAAGCCGATCGCGGCGTTCGTGACAGCGGCCTTGGGCAGGGAATGCCGCACCGTGCGTGGGGCGTCCACGATCTGCGTGCGGGCGATCAGCTGGGGCGTGCCGATGCGCGCCTCCTCGGCGCGCTGGTCGTAGTCGTCGATCTGTGAATTGAGCTTGGCCCGGCGGTCGAAGAGCGACTCGAGGTCCGCCGACGCTGACGGGTCACCTTCCGGCGGCCCCTCTCCGATTGCCTTGTTGACCTTGGCGAGCTCGTCCCGCAAGCGGTCGCGCTGGTCGAGCAGGGCCTCGGCCTCGGCGTTCGAGGCTTCCCGTATCCGCGTCACGTGGTCCGCGATGAACGCATCAGCCAGCGCCTTGGCTCGGGCCACCGCCTGAGCGTCGCTGTCACCCGTCACATTGATCTGCAGCAGGTTGTTGGTCAGGCCGGTACCACGGTAGTCCCGCATGAAGTCGGCCGGGCGTTCCGGGGACTTGAGGGACTTGAGTGCCTTGTCGGCGACCCGCGTGGTCCGCAGCAGTTCGACGTCGGTGCGGATCAGCGTTCCGGGGTCGTTCGGCTGGTCCTCCTGATGCGCGACCAGCACCGTGGTCACCGCGGTCGGCTGCGGCGGCAGCAGGACCGCCACCGCCCCGCCGAACAGCAGCCCCAGCAGCGCCATGGAGAGCCAGAGGCGGCGGCGCCTGCGCACCGCGACCACCAGCGCCTGTAGGTCGAACAGCGGAGCGGGGGTCGGCGACTGTGAAGGTGTGCTTGTCGTCACGACGAACCTCCCGGCGCGGGGCCGCGAACCGCGAGCGCCAGAGTGGCGTCATCCGGCGTCCGGCCGGCAGCCGGCGTCGGACGGGCCTGGACCGTGCCGGCGACGACGGTGCCGGCGACGACGAAGCCGACGACCTCGTGCTTGCCGTCCCTACACGCCTCGGCTATGCCGGTGAGCTCCGCTGCGGTCCAACTGCCCGCGCTGAGCACCACCAGGGCACCGGACTCCCCGGCGCGGTCCGGCACCATCGGCTGGGACACCGAAGCCTCCACCACCCGAAGCAGCGGATCGCTCCCGGCCTCGGTGGCGAGCTGCCCGGCGGCCCGGCGGGCGATCTCGTCGCCGCCCGGTACGACCACCAGCAGCCGCCGGGGGGCCGGCAGCCCTTCCCGGAGGCGAGCGCACACCCGCCGGTAGCGGATCCGCCTGCTGGCCTCGTCGCCGGACCTCCGCGGGGTCGGTATGTCCCACCGGGTATCGACGCCCAGCAGCCGGCGGATCCGGGCCCGCGGGCTACGGTCTTCCGGCCGGTGCGCGGACCGTTCACCAGGCACGTCGACGGTGCCCAGCAGCGCCGAGCCCAGCGCGGCGGCGATCTCCGGTTCGGTGCGCAGTCGGCGGCTCGCCCGTGCGGCGGCGAGATGGCCGATGACCGCGAGCAGGAAGAACAGCAGCGCCCCGGCGACCATCAGCTGCATCCTCGTCGGCGGGGCCTCGCCGGTCGGCCGGGCCGCCGGCCCCATGACGACCAGGCTGGCCTTGGTGGCCGCCGGGTCGGCCTCGTCCAGCTTGGTCATGGCCTCCTCCAGCGAGGTGCGCAGTTGCTCGAGCTTGGTGCGGGCCTGCACGCTCTCCACGGTCTGCCCCGGATCGGTCGAATTGGCCAGCTCGGTGATGCGGCGGTTGGTCTGCTCCACCTTCTGCCGCAGTGCCTCGGGCCCCGCCGCGGTGCTGTCGCCTGCGATCCGCGCGGCGAATGCGACGAATTCCTTGGCCACCTGGTCGGAGAGCCGCTGTGCGCGCTCCGGGGTGTCGGCCGTACCCGAGATCTTGATGATGTTCCCGTCGCCGGCCTTGGCGCTCACTCGATCCCGCAGCTCGCGGTCGCTGACGCCCCTCCAGTCGAGCTTGGCGGCCGCGCGGTCGACTACCGCCGAACTGGTCGCGATCTCCGCCTGAGTCAGCAGCTCGCGCTCCTCCCACGCCCCCGGCAGCAGCACCGATGCCGATGTCGTGTATCTCGGCGGAATCAGCAAAGAGGTGCCGTAGCCGACGAGCGCGCCCACCACGGCGAGGACGGCGAGAAGCCGCCAGCGCCGTCGGAAAATCCGCCCGATCGTGACCAGGCGAACTGTGTCATCGGTCATCGGCGCGGCCTCTTCCCTGTCCGGACCGGGTTGCCCGCCGACACCGGAGCTTGGTCACGCCAGGCAGCGGCGTAGGCGGCGAGCAGCGACGCTTGCGAGTTCCGCCAGGAGAGCGGCCCGCTGATCCGCTCCTGGCCGACCTTGCCCATCCGGGCCCGCTTCTCCGGGTCGTCCAGCAACAACGCGATGAGCTTGGCGAATTCGGCCTCGTCGTTGGCGGGCGCGTAGACGGCGGCGTCACCGGCGGAGACGCGCGCCTCCTTCAGGTCGAAGGAGACGATCGGCCGGCCCATCGCCATGTACTCCAGGACCTTGTTCATGGTCGACACGTCGTTGAGCGGATTGCGCGGATCGGGAGAAAGGCACACGTCCGCGGTGGACAGGTAGCGCACCAGGTCGGCGTCCGGGACGCGCCCGGTGAACTGCACCTGTTCGGAGAGCCCGAGCTGCCCGGACAGCTCCACCATCGCGTCGAAGGCGTCGCCGGAACCGACGAACACCGCGTGCCAGTCGGTCCGCCCGAACTCGTCGCGCAGCTTCGCCAGGGCCCGCAGGGCGTAGTCGACGCCGTCCTGAGGGCCCATGACGCCGAGGTAGCACAGCAGATGAGGCTTGCCGCGCTTCAACTCCGGCTCGGGCGGCACCGGTTGGAACCGGTCGGTCTGGGGCGCGCTGCGCACCACGAAAACGTCCTCCGGCCTCCGGCCGCCACGGCGCATCGCGACGTCCCGGTAGCTCTCGTTCGTGGCGAGGACGATGTCCGCGGCCCGGTAGGTCCGCCGTTCCAGCGCGCACACGGCGCGGTAGAGCAGATCCTCGCCGCGGTCGAACCGGGAGAGGTACAGCTCGGGTACCAGGTCGTGCTGGTCGAAGACGAATCGCGCGCCGCGCCGCTTCAGCCACAGCGCGGGCAGGAACAGCAGGTCGGGCGGGTTGCAGGCGTGGACCACGTCGACCGGGCCGACCTTGCGGGCCAGCCGTGCCGTGTGCCACAACGCCGATCCGTACTCCCTGAGGTAGCCGGCCGGTCCTCCGGTGGCCGCGCGCAACGGGTAGCGGTGGATCCGCACCCCGTCGATCACCGCCTCCGGCTCCGTGTCCCGCTTCTCCCCGCGGGGACAGATGACGTGCACCTCCCAGCCCGCGTCGCGCAGCGTCGTGCACTCCTGCCACACCCGCCGGTCGAACGGCACCGACAGGTTCTCCACCAGAATCAGCGCGCGCCGGTCCGCCCGGTCGCCGCCGGATATGTCATCGAACGATGTGTCACCAAGCAAGGCCCACGTACCCCGGTTCGGCCCGCCGCGCCTCGGCGTCGGGAAGGTGGATGAGATCGACGATCACCGGGCCGTCGCCATGGGGCAGCGCCGACAGCACCGCCGGATCCCTGGTTCCGACCAGGCACACCTCGGCATGCTCGAGCACCTCGTCGACGGAGCTCGCGAGCAGCTGCGCGAGGTGCGGCAGCCGGGTCTCGATGTACTCGCGGTTCGCGCCGATCAGCCGGGAGAGGCTCACGTTGGCGTCGTAGATCTTGAGGTCGTACCCCTTGCCGAAGAGTCTCTCCGCCAGCTCGACGAGCGGGCTCTCGCGGAGGTCGTCGGTGCCCGGTTTGAAGGACAGCCCGAACAGGCCCACCCGGCGCTTGCCGGTGCGCTCGACCAGCTCCACCGCGCGTTGCAGATGCGCGGAGTTGGAGGGCAGCACATGGGCGAGGATGGGCACCGAGATGTCGGCCCGCTGCGCCGCGTGGACCAGGCTGCGCAGGTCCTTGGGCAGGCAGGAGCCGCCGAAGGCGAAGCCGGGCCGCAGGTAGGCGGGGCTGATGTTCAGCTTGCGGTCGGCCAGGAACACGTCCATCACCTGGTGCGAGTCCACCCCGAGCGCCTGGCACACCGCGCCCAGTTCGTTCGCGAAGCCGATCTTGAGGCCGTGGAACGCGTTGTCCGCGTACTTGATCGCCTCGGCCGTCGGGACCGGCACCCGGAACACCTCGCCGGGCAGGCCGTCGTACAGGGCCATCACCGCGTCGCCGCTTGCCGGGTCGAGCTCGCCGATGACGGTCTTGGGCGGGTCGAAGAAGTCCCGCACGCTCGTGCCCTCGCGCAGGAACTCCGGGTTGACCGCGACCCCGATGTCCACCCCG
This sequence comes from Streptomyces sp. 4N124, assembly GCF_052245395.1. Classification (NCBI taxonomy): domain Bacteria; kingdom Bacillati; phylum Actinomycetota; class Actinomycetes; order Kitasatosporales; family Streptomycetaceae; genus Streptomyces; species Streptomyces sp. 4N124. The sequence goes on along the minus strand of NZ_JBQQBS010000001.1, from coordinate 65,806 downwards.
GCCGTGCCGCCGACGTACTTCTCCAGGATCGGTACCAGCAGGTTCAGGCAGGTGCCCGGCAGCATGGTGCTGCGGAACACGACGGTGTGCCGCCCGCCCCGCTCAGCCAGCGCGGCACCGATCTGCTCGGTGACCCGTTCCAAGTACGTGGTGCACAGGCTGCCGTTGGGCTCCGAAGGCGTGCCCACGCAGATCAGCGACACCTCGCTGCCCATGATCGCCTCGCGGACATCGCTGGTGGCGTGCAAGGCTCCGGTCCGCACGACCTCCGCGATGAGCTCGCCGATCCGCTCCTCGACCACCGGGGCCTTGCCGTCGTTGACCAGGTCGACCTTCACCTGGTTCACGTCCACACCGATGACCTCGTGCCCCATGCTGGCCAGGCACGCGGCCGACACACAGCCCACGTAGCCGAGCCCGAAAACGCTGACCTTCATGATCCGTCCCTCCCCCCGGGCAGGCCCTTTTGGCCTGCGGTCCGCGCACGCACCGAACGACAACCCCCGCGCATCAATACGCCCCCTGCCCGTGCAGCACCGCACGCAGCGTCTTCCACAAGATCACCGCGTCCAGGGCCAGCGACCAGTCCTCCACGTACCGCAGGTCGAGGCGGACCGCCTCTTCCCATGGCAGGTCGCTGCGTCCGCTGATCTGCCACAGGCCGGTGAGCCCGGGCTTGACCAGCAGCCGCCGCCGGATGTCCGGGCCGTACGCGGCGGACTCCTCCGGCAGCGGAGGCCGCGGACCGACGAGCGACATCGATCCGGAGAGCACGTTGAAAAGCTGCGGGAGCTCGTCGATCGAGTACCGGCGCAGCACTGCTCCCACCCGGGTCACCCGCGGATCCCGGCGGAGCTTGAACAGCAGCCCCGCACCCTCGTTGCGGTCGGCCAGCGCGGCACGTGCCCCGTGCGCCCCGGCGACCATGGTGCGGAACTTGAACATCGTGAACTCGCGGCCGTCCTTGCCGACCCTGCGCTGGCGGTAGAAGACCCCGCCCCGGCTGTCCGCCGCCACGAGCAGCCCGACGAGCACCATCAGCGGCGCGAACAGCACGAGCAGGACCGCCGCGCCCAGCCGATCGGCGACCTCTTTGACCGCCCGGCGCCCCCCGGTGAAGGTCGGCATGCTGACCCGCAGCAGCGGGATCCCGAGCACCGCGTCGACGTGCAGCCGCGGGCCGGCCACCTCCATCAGCACGGGGGCCACGATCATCTCGGCGTCGCTGCCTTCGAGGTTCCAGGCCAGCCGCTGCAGCCGGTCCGGTGACCAGTGCGGGTCCGCTGTGACCGCGACGACACGGTAGCCGTCGCGGCGGACGTGGACCGCGACATCCGCCAGTCGGCCGACTATCGGCACTCCGTCCAGGTGGTCTCCGTCGAGCCCGAGTCCGTCCGGCGTGCACACCGCCTCCACCCGCCAACCGAGGTGCGGGAACTTGCGAGTTCGGTTGATCAGGTCGCGCACGGTGGCCGGACTCCCGGCAGCGAGCACCGGTCTCAGGCACCGTCCTTCGTTCCGCTGTCTGTGCAGCCGGAGGCGGAGCAGATACCGGGCGGTCATGGTGACGAGCGCGATCGCGGGGATCGCGACGAAGATCCACAGCTTGATGTTGCGCGAGGTGAGGGCTATCCCGCCGAGTGCCAGTACGACGGTCGCCGCGAACAGCGCACGTCCGAGCCGGCGGAATTCCTCGGCACCCTGGCCGAGCACGGCCGGAGCCCACGACCGGCTCACCGCCAACGCTCCCAGCACCAGCAGCTGGGTGCCGAATGCGAGAATTCCCCACTTCTCATGCCAGTCGGCCGCGTCCCGGACCCCGAAGAAGTTGCCGATCGCCGCCACCACCAAGGCGGTGGCCACGGTGTCGCTGGTGATCACGGCACGTCTGTACCGCTGCTCCCAGTCGATCGCGGTCTGGCTGATTGCCCCACTCGCCAGACCCCCGCGCGCCGACGAAAACGGGTCGATTAATCCCCCCTGCCGCACAGAACCCCCCCGGTCCCCAGTGGTACGACGTGGTCGCCAAACACCGTTCCTCCCCCAGGGAGGCCCCCGCCTACCGCACGCTTCCTCCCCTCGGGAGGCCCCCCGCCCCCCGCCGCGCTGTTCCCTCCCCGCGGGCGGCTCCTGCCCCGCGCATGACATCCCGGCTACTGCAGCGCTACGTGATCAACCCGCCCCGGCGGCAGCAGACTTGTACGTCCTGCCGGCCTCTCGAGGTGCGCGGAAACCCGTCGAAACCTCGGGTGCTCCCCGCACCCAAAGTCCCTCTCGGGTTCCACGAATTGATCATCCCCACGTCTGACGCCGGAGACGCGACTGCGTCGTCCGTAGCGGCAAACCTATAGATCATCATTTGTCGGCTCGTGTCCCGCATGTGAAGCAAGGTCAATCTAGACCATCGGACCCCGTCTGGAGAGAGGGACGTGTGTAATTTGTGCTGAACCTTTGAAGCCGGAATCACAGATCGTTCACCTCCCACAACCGCCTTGGCGGCGAGGGCATACCTTCTGACCTGCGATGACGGAGGGTCTCCGAGCCGCCGGCACCGGCAACCCCGAGGCGTGGCCGGCCTACCAACTGGGCCGCACTCCGGGCCTATTCGGCGCAATTTGTCGGTGAGCACGGGGCGGTGGTTGCGGATGTGCGTTGGTGAAGCGCCGGTCGGGGTCGAGCCGGTTGTCGCGGGTGTGGGGGTGAGAGCGCCCCTCGGCCCTCTGGTGCGGTCAGGCCGCGCGGCCCGTCTCGCAGGCGGCGAGCAGTGCGCGGACCGCCTCCACGGCTGCACCGGTCAGCGACGGGTCCGCACCATGCCGGGGGCGCGCGCTGAGCCGCACCGGTGAAACCGTGGGCAAGCCCTCGACCGGGGTCAGCCCCTCGGGGTGCTGGCCACCGGGCACGGCGAGCAGCGCGGCGCCCAGTCCGGCGCGCGCCGCGTCCAGGACGCCCGCGAGATATCCGGCCTCGGCGACGACGGTGGCCGGGGTGTGGTCGGCGGCCAGCGCGGTGAGGGCGCGGCGGCGGATGACGCACGGTTCGTTGATGGCGACCAGCGGCAGCGGGACGGGGGCGACGGGCGACTTCCAGCCGGGGGCGGCGTACCAGCGCAGCGGCAGTCCACCCACGGGGGTGCCGGCCGCGGCGGTCGCCTCGGTGACATAGACAGCGAGGTCGAGCTCGCCACGGTCGACCGCGTCGGTCAGTCGCGCCGAGCGGTCGATCCGCACCCGGACCTCGGCACTCGGCAGCACCTCCCGTACCGCCTCGGTGAGCACCGGGAGGATCTGGTCGGCACCGTGCTCGGTGGCGCCGATGACGACGGTCAGGGCGCCCGGGCCGTCCTCACCCAGCAACCTGCGTACGGACGCGTCGTGCGCCGCGACGACCAGCCGCGCCTCCGCCAGCAGTTGAGCGCCATGGGTGGTGAACCGGGTCTTGCGGCCGTCGCGTTCGACGACGGGACGGCCGAGCGTCTTCTCCAGCCGCCGTACGTGCTGGCTGACGGCGGACTGGCTGAGTGCGAGCACGCCGGCGGCGCGGTGGAAGCCGCCGTAGTCGGCGACGGCGATCAGGCTGCGCAGCGCCACGATGTCCAGGACCGGTCGCATGGGCGCAGGCTAACACCGATTGATTAAGGATCGTGATCGGTTTTGATGGCGAATCGTCGTTGGACGTACGGCTTTCGCCTCCTGCATGCTGGGCGCATGCCGCGTACAGCCAACGCACCGGCCTGCGGGCCGCGCCCCCTCAGCACCGGACTCCGGCCGACGGCCGTCGGGTCAGCGGTGTGCTGCGGTGCGGGCATCCGGCTGACGCAGCGACGGGTGGTCGACCTCGGCCGCGCCGTCACCATGCGCTGTCGCTGATCTGCCCACGCGCACATCCCTGGTGAGCCGAACCGGTTCTTGAGCTGATCCCGTACGCCCGGCGGCTGTGCGGGCCCTCGACGCATGTGCGCGTCACCTTCTCTCCCCCCGCCCGCGGCACAGGTGCGTCCCGCCAACCCCCTGAGCCCTCCGATGAATCGAGTCGCCATGAGCTCTTCTCAGCCTGTCCACGCCTGGGACGAACCAACAGGAATCGCCCCGCGCGGCACCCTCGTCCTCCTCCCCGGCCGCGGCGAACACGGCGGCGTGTACGAGCGGTTCGGCCGCCGCATCGCCGCCGACGGGTACCGCGTACGGGCCCTCACAGATCCCTCCCCCGACCCGGAAGCCGTCCTCGACGAGGCCGCCAAGCTGCTGCGCGACGAGACGCTGCCCGGCCCCCGGGTACTGGTCGGGTCCGACACCGGGGCCCTGTACGCGGCACGGCTCGCCGCACGTGACACACCAGGCCTGGACGCGCTGCTCCTCGCCGGGCTGCCCACCGCATCGAACGCCGTCGCTGCGACACCCGACTGGGAGACCGAACTCGACGCCCGCACGTCCTGCCCCACCCACCGGGGCAGGCTCACCTCCGACACGGCGTTCCGGCGCGGCGCTCTCACGGACACGCTTGCCGAACTGCCTGCCCTGGACGGCATCTCCGTCCCCGTCCTCGCCCTGCACGGCGCCGACGACCCGGTCAGCCCGCTCCCGGACGCCCACCGCGTCTACCGCGCGCTGCCCGGCGTGGAGCTGGTGAGCCTGGCCGGGACCCGGCACGACGCCCTCAACGACGTCACCCATCGCACGGCCGCCGCCACGATCGTGCTGTTCCTGGAGCGGCTGCGGCTCTCCCCGGACCTCGCGCCCATCGCCGTGCGGGAGGACCTCGCATGACCGCCCGGGTGCTGACCGGTGTGGCCGAACTGCGCTCCCTGCTGCACAGCGGTGATCCGAGCCCTGCCGTCCTCGACGTGCGGTGGCGGCTCGGCGATCCGCACGGGCGCGGGCACTACCTCAAGGAACACATCCCGGGCGCCGTCTACGTCGACCTCGACACCGAGCTCGCCGCCCCGCCCAGCCCTCAGGGCGGCCGCCATCCCCTCCCCGACCCCGCCGAGTTGCAGGCGTCCGCGCGCCGCTGGGGCCTCACCGCGGGCCGCCCGGTCGTCGTGTACGACGACAACGGCAACACCGCCGCCGCCCGCGCCTGGTGGCTGCTGCGCTGGGCGGGAGTCGAGCGGGTGACGCTGCTCGACGGGGCGCTGGGCGCCTGGCGCGCGGCCGGGCTGCCGACGGAATCCGGAGAGCCCGAGGCCCCCGCGCCGGGCGACATCGTGCTCACTCCGGGACGGCTGCCGGTGCTGGATGCCGACGCCGCGACCGAAGTCGCCCGGGACGGTGTGCTGTTGGACGCCCGCGCCGCCGAGCGGTACCGGGGCGAGAGCGAGCCGGTCGATCCGCGTGCCGGGCACATCCCCGGTGCGCTGTCCGCACCCACGGGCGACAACCTCCACTCCGACGGGACCTTCCGCGACGTGGAGGAACTCGCCGTGCGGTTCACGGCGCTGGGCGCCGATGACGCGACCGAGGTGGGGGTCTACTGCGGGTCCGGCGTCACGGCCGCCCACCAGATCGCGGCGCTAGCCCACGCGGGCATCCCCGCAGCGCTCTACCCCGGTTCCTGGTCCGCCTGGTCCGCCGACCCCGACCGCCCGGCCGTGCTGGGCGAACGGCCGTACTGAATCCCCGTCTTCCCCGAACACCGTCCCGTCTCCTCCCCGAGAGGCCACCCATGCCCTCCCCGAACACCGCCGTCTCCGGAACGTCTCCGCCGACGCACACACCAGCGCGGACGACGCCACCCGCTCCGACCCTCACGAAGAGCAAGCGCCCCGCACCTCAACGTCGGCGCCCCGCCCTCCGCGTGCCGCGCAGCGTTCGCCGAGCCGCCGGGCCGGTCGGGCTGCTGGCGGTGTGGTTCCTGGCGAGCAGCACCGGTGTGCTCCCGGAGTCCGTCCTCGCCTCCCCCGTCGACGTCGTGCAGCGGGCCGTCGACCTGTCCGGGACGGGTGAACTGCCGCAGGCCATCGCCGCGTCGGGCCGCCGGGCCGCGATCGGGTTCCTCATCGGCGCGGCCGTCGCGCTCGCGCTGTCGCTCACCGCGGGACTGTTCCGGCTGGGCGAGGACGTCATCGACGCGTCGATGGGCATGTTCCGGGCCATCCCCTGGGTGGGCCTGATCCCGCTGTTCATCGTCTGGTTCGGCATCGACGAGACCCCGAAGATCGCCCTGGTCGCGCTCGGCGTCACCTACCCGCTGTACTTCAACATCTACGGCGGCATCCGCTCCGCCGACGCCCAACTCATCGAAGCCGGGCGGATGGTGGGCCTCGGCCGCATCGGCCTGATCCGGTACGTGATCCTGCCGTCCGCGCTGCCCGGAGCGCTGGTGGGGCTGCGGTACGCCCTGTCCACCGCCTGGCTCGCGCTGGTCTTCGCCGAGCAGGTCAACGCGGACGCCGGCATCGGCTATCTGATGAGCAACGCCCAGCAGTACTTCCAGACCGACGTCATCGTCCTGTGCCTCGCCGTCTACGCGGTATTGGGGCTGCTGTGCGACTTCGCCGTGCGGCTGCTGTCGCGGCGGCTGCTGACCTGGCGGGCCTCGTTCGACGGCGAAGGAGCGTGACGGAGATGACCGCGAGTGTGGAGGTTCACGGGCTGACCCGCGCCTTCGACGACAAGACCGTCATCGACGGGCTCGATCTCACCATCCGCCAGGGCGAGTTCGTCGCCCTGCTCGGCCACAGCGGCTGCGGCAAGTCGACGCTGCTGAAGATCCTCGCCGGGCTCGACAGCGAGACCGAGGGCGAGGTGTCCGTGCCGGAACGCCGCTCGGTGGCCTTCCAGTCGCCGCGGCTGATGCCCTGGCTGCGCGCGTGGCGCAACGTCGTACTCGGCCTGCCCGGCTCCCCCGACCGGACGCTCGCCGAGCGCTACCTCGCCGAGGTCGGCATCGAGGAGTACGCGGACCGCTGGCCCAAGACCCTGTCCGGCGGCCAGGCCCAGCGCGTCTCGCTGGCCCGCGCCCTGGTCCGTGAACCCGAACTGCTCCTGCTGGACGAGCCGTTCGGCGCGCTGGACGCCCTCACCCGTGTCAGGGCACAGCGGCTGGTCGCCGATCTGTGGCAGCGGCACGGCTGCTCGGTGCTGCTCGTCACGCACGACGTGGAGGAGGCGCTGCTGCTGGCCGACCGGGTCCTGGTGATGGACGGCGGGCGGATCGCGTACGAGGCCGAAGTCGGCCTGGAGCGACCGCGCGACCTCGGCTCCCCCGCCTTCGTACGACTCCGCGGCGAACTGCTGCGCCGCCTGGGCGTCCACGACGCCTCGGCACATCCCCTGGAAGAGGCACCCGCATGAACCCCGTCCACCGCATCAGCCGCGCGCTGAGCTCCGCACTCGTCCTCACCGCGCTCCTCGCCACCGCCGCCTGCGGCGGCAACAGCGAGGCCGCGTCCGGCGGCTCCTCGTCGCGCGTGACCCTGACCATCGGCGACCAGGCGAAAAACCTGCAGACCCTGCTCAACGCCTCCGGCGCCCTCAAGGGGACGTCGTACAACGTGAAGTGGGCCGAGTTCGAGGGTGCCGCACCCCTCTTCCAGGCCGTGCAGGCGGGCGCCGCGGACACCTCGTACGCCGCCGATCTCCCCACACTTCAGGCGCTGTCCGGCGGTGTGCCCATCAAGGCGGTGGGCGCGCTGCACAACGACGGCACCCACACCGGGATCGTGGTCCGCGAGGACTCGTCGGTGAAGAGCGTCAAGGATCTCAAGGGCAAGAAGGTCGTGGTCTCCTCGGCCAAGGGGTCCATCGCCGAGTACCTGCTGGCGCACGTGCTCCAGCAGGCGGGGCTGAGCTACGACGACGTCGAGGTGCAGTACCTGCTGCCCACGGACGCCCAGGCCGCGTTCACCTCGGGCAAGGTCGAGGTCTGGGCCACCTTCGGGGTCTACAAGGCCGTCGCCGAGCAGCAGGGCGGCCGGCTCCTCGTCAACGGCGCCGACGGGCGCGTGAGCGGCTACGGCTTCATCGGCGCCTCCGAGAAGGCACTGGGCGACAAGGGCAAGAAGGCCGCGATCGCGGACTACTTGCGCCGCCTGGACACGGCCCTCGCCTGGTCGCAGAAACACCCCGGCGACTACGCCAAGGCCATCCAGCAGAACAACGGCGCCTCCGCCGAGGTCGCGAAAACGCTGGTGAGTCAGGCCAACAGCGAGCTGCTGCCGGTCAGTTCGCAGGTCGTCGATGCCGTGCAGAAGGTCGGCGACACCATGCACGGCATCGGCGTCCTCACCCCGAACCCGACCGTCGCCGACCACGTCGACCCCAGCCTGATCAAGGAGTGAGCCCCGCCATGCCGGTCGAGTTCATCAGCGCCGTCCACCCCAACCCCGCCACCGAGGGCGACCCCACCGCGGGCACGGGCATCGACGTCGACTACGCCCGCCGCTACGCCCGTGCCCTGGACGACGGCGGATTCGACTACACCCTCGTCACCTACCACTCGGCCTCTCCCGACGCGCTGCAGCTGGCGCAGTTCGTGGCCCACCACACCGAGCGCATCAAGCCCGTCCTCGCCCACCGCCCCGGCGTGATCTTCCCGACCCACGCGGCCCGAGCCCTGGCCACGCTGGACCGGATCAGTAAGGGGCGCCTGGTGGTGCACATCATCTCGGGCGGCAGCGACGAGGAGCAGCGCCGCGAGGGTGACTACCTGAGCAAGAGCGAGCGGTACGCGCGTTCTGACGAGTACATCCGGATCCTGCGCGAGGTGTGGGCGGCCGAAGGGCCGATCTCCCACGAGGGCCCGTACTACCGCTTCGAGGGGTTCCGCTCCGACGTCACCCCCTACAACGGCACCGTCCCGATCTCGGTGGGCGGCTCCTCCGAGGACGCGTACCGGGTGGGCGGGCAGCAGGGCGACATCTTCGGGCTGTGGGGCGAGCCACTGAAGGAGACCGCCGAGCAGATCGCCGCGGTCAACGCACACGCGGACGCCGCCGGCCGGCCCCACCCCCGTATCTGGGTCTCCTTCCGCCCGATCATCGCCCCCACCGACGAACTGGCCTGGGAGAAGGCCCACCGCATCCTGGGCTCCATCACGACCAACCACGCCGAGCGCGCCAAGCACCGCCATTACCCGGCACTTGGCCAGGGCACCCCGGCCAACGTCGGCTCGCAGCGGCTGCTCGCCGTCGCCGAGCGCGGCGAGGTGCACGACCGCTGCCTGTGGACCGCCCCCGCCGCAGCCACCAATGCCGCCGGCGCCTCCACCGCGCTCGTCGGCTCACCGGAGACGGTCGCCAAGGCGCTGCTCGACTACGTCGACATCGGCTGCGAGCTGCTGTCCATCCGCGGCTACGACCCCCTCAACGACGCCATCGACTACGCCCGTCACGTCCTCCCCCTGGTCCGCCAGGAACTGGCGCACCGCGCCGCCACGGGAGCGGCCGCGTGAGTCGGGCCGGACGCGCGCTCGCCCTCGCCGGGCTCCTCATCGTCGTCCTCAGCGCCTGCGGTGGCCCCGCGGGCGCGGAGGACGGCGGCGATACGGTCACGCTGCGCGTGGGCGCGACGGGCTGGAAGCGCGAGGAGGCCCTGCTGCAGTTCGCCCATCTCGACGACACTCCGTACCAGGTGCGATGGAGCCTCTTCCAGGGCGGCGACAAGCAGCTGGAGGCCGTCCGGGCCGGGGCGCTCGACGTGGCCAGCTCCAGCGAGATCCCGCCGGTCTTCGCCGCCGCCGACGGCAGGCCCAACTTCAAGGTAGTCGCCGTTCAGCGCGGCAACACCCTCAACCAGGAGGTCGTGGCCCCCCAGGGCTCCAAGGTCACCTCGATCACGCAGCTGAAGGGCAAGAAGGTCGGCTACGTCAAGAACACCACCGCCCACTACTTCCTCTACGAACTGCTCAAGCAGGCCGGACTCGGCTGGGACGACATCACCGCCGCCCCGCTGGAGCCCGACAAGGCGCTGGCCGCGCTCAACGGCGGCTCGATCGACGCCTTCGCCGGCTACGGCAACGCGATCATCGCCGCCCATCAGCAGGGCGCCCGCACGATCGGCTCCGGCGCGGACATCCTCTCCGGGAACTTCCTGTGGACCGCCTCCGACGACACGCTCGACAGCGCGGCCGAACGCGAGGCACTGGCCGACCTGCTCACTCGTATCGACCAGGCGTACGCGTACGCCCGCGACGGGCACGAGAAGGAGTACGCGAAGGTCGTCGCCGCCGCCACGCACCAGCCGGTGGAGGAGGCGCTGGAGGAGTTCGAGGAGGGCGAGGCACAGCGGGAGACCGAGGTGCAGGTGGTGACCGCTCAGGCGACAGCGTCCCAGCAGGAAGTCGCCGACGCGTTCCGGGACCTCGGCGCCCTGAAGCAGCCGCTTGAGGTCTCCGCCTTCTGGACCGACCGCCTCAACTCCCCGCTGCGGAAGGCCCTTTCCTCATGACGACCGCTCTTCGGCTGCCCGTGCCCGATCTCGCCGCCCTCGCCTCGGTGACGGACCGGCTCGCCGCCACGGCCGCCGCATACGACCGCACGGGCGCCTTCCCCTCCGACGGGATCCGGGCCGCGCACGAGGCGGGGCTGCTCACCGCCACCGTCGCCGAGCGCTACGGCGGGCCGGGCCTCGGAGTCGCCGCCACCGCCCGCATCCTGCACACCCTGGGCGAGGGCGACCCCTCGGTGGCCCTCATCGCGGCGATGAACCTGACCATCCACCACCGCCAAGCCGTACGACCGCACTGGCCCGAGGAGTTGTACGGGCAGGTGCTGGCCGCAGCCGCACAGCGCCCGGTGCTGCTCAACCACGTGCGGGTGGAGCCCGAGCTCGGCTCCCCCGCGCGCGGTGGGCTGCCCGCGACGGTGGCCCGGCGCACGGCGACCGGCTGGTCCATCACCGGGCGCAAGCGGTTCGCCACCGGCGTGGAGGGGCTCGACTGGCTGCTGGTGTGGGCGACCACGGACGAACCCACGCCACGAGTCGGCACGTTCGCCGTGCCCGGCACCTCCCCCGGCATCGAGATCACCCACTCCTGGGACCACCTGGGTCTGCGGGCCAGCGGCAGCCACGACATCGCGCTGGACGAGGTGGAGATCCCTGCCGGGAACGTGGTCGACATCGCCGCACACGGTCCCGGCGCCGAGCAGGACAACCGCGCGGCCGCCGCTCTCCATCTCCCGCTCGCCGCCCTGTACCTGGGCGTGGCCCGCGCGGCCCAGCGTTACTTCCACCGCTTCGCCCACGAACGGGTCCCCGCCAACCTCGGCCACCCGGTCGCCCGTACGGAACGCTTCCGCCGGGTCGCCGGCGAGATCGCCGTGCGGCTGGACTCCGCCGAGCAGCTGGTGTTCGGCGGCGCGGAGCGGGTGGACGCCGCTGACGAGACGTACGCCCCCGAACTGGCCCTGGGCGCCCGGATCCTGGCCGACCGGCACGCCGTAGAGGCGGTCGGGCTCGCGGTACGGCTGCTGGGCAATCCGGGGCTGAGCCGCGACAACCCCCTGGAGCGCCACTTCCGCGACGTCCAGTGCGCCCCGGTGCACGCTCCGCAGGAGGACGTCGCGCTGCTCGCTGTCGGCGGCCGTGCACTGGAGGGCACCGGATGACCATCACCCAATCGCGCACCGCCGACGCCCTGTTGACCGCTCTGAGCCGCGACCTGCCGGAGGACGCGCTCACCACCGGACCCGAGGCCACCGCCCCGTACGCCACCGACCGCTCCGGCAGCCGCCCGGACGGCGAGCCCCTGGCCGTCGTACACGCGGCGAACGCCGAGCACGTGCGGACGGCACTGCGCCATGCGCACGCACTGCGAGTGCCGGTGGTGCCGCGCGGGGCCGGGACCGGCCTGTCCGGCGGCGCGAACGCCGGCACGGGCACGGTCGTACTGGACCTTTCCCGGATGAACCGGATCCTCGAACTGGACCCGCACGACCAGGTCGCCGTCGTCGAACCGGGCGTCATCACCGCCGAACTCGACCGCGCCGCAGGCGAGTTCGGGCTGCGCTACGCGCCTGACCCGGCGAGCGCGGCGATCTCCACCGTGGGCGGCAACATCGCCACCAACGCGGGCGGGCTGCGCTGCGCCAAGTACGGGGTGACGCGCGACGCCGTACTGGGCCTCGATGTGGTCCTCGCGGACGGCACGCGGCTTCGGACCGGCCGACGGACGGTCAAAGGGGTCACCGGCTACGACCTCACGGCCCTGCTCACCGGCTCCGAGGGCACCCTGGGCGTGATCACCGCAGCCACGCTACGACTGCGCCCGCTGCCGGAGTCGACAGCCACCGTCGCCGCCTACTTCGACACCTTCGCCGAGGGCGCCGAGGCCGTGACGGCGCTGACCGCCGCCCGGCTGGAGCCTTCCATGGCGGAGTTGCTGGACGGGCCGGTGCTCGGCGCCGTGGACGACGCGCAGGGCACCGATCTGCGGTCCCGTGGTGGAGCGTTGCTGCTGGTGCAGTGCGACGGACGCGCGGCTGCGGCCGAGGCGGAACTGGCGGCACGGCTGCTGCACGGACGTGCGACATCGGTCGAGACCACCACCGACCCGGCGGAGGCGGACCGGCTGCTGGCGGCCCGCAGGCATGCGCTGCCCGCCCTGGAACGGCTGGGCCGGGTGCTGATCGAGGACATCGCGGTGCCCAGGACACAACTGGCCGCCGCAGTACGCGAGATCACGACCATCGCCGAGCACCACGACGTACGGATCTTCACCTTCGCCCACGCCGCAGACGGAAACCTCCATCCCATCCTCGTCCTCGACCCCGACACGCCCGGCATCCCGGACGCGGCCTGGCAAGCGGCCGGCGACATCTTCACCGCCGCACTGCGCATGGGCGGCACCCTCACCGGGGAGCACGGCGTGGGCACCCTCAAGCGGCGATGGCTCGCGGACGAACTCGGCCCGGAACAGCACGCGTTGCAGCAGCGCATCAAGGCGGCCTTCGACCCGCGCCACATCCTCAACCCGGGCAAAGCCCTCTGAAGGAGACCCTCATGGCCACCGTTCTCTCCGTTTCCGGAAGCCCCTCCCCCACCTCCCGCACCGCCCGCCTCCTGCGCGACCTCGACACCCGGCTCACAGCGCAAGGACACCAGGTGATCCCCTTGGACGTACGCATGCTCCCGCCAGAGGCCCTGCTGCACGCCGACTTCGGTCATCCGGCGATCGTCGAGGCATGCGCACTCTTCGCTCAGGCCGACGGCGTCGTCGTCGGAACCCCCGTCTACAAGGCCGCCTACTCCGGGCTGCTCAAGTCGCTGCTCGACCTACTGCCGCAGTACGCGCTGAAGGACAAGACGGTCCTGCCGCTGGCCACCGGCGGCACCACCGCCCACGTCCTGGCCATCGACTACGCCCTGCGCCCGGTCCTCGCCTCCATGGGCCCCGCACACATCACGCCCGGCTGGTTCGTCCTGGACAAGCACATCGACGTACGGCAGGACGGCGGCATCGTCGTGGAGCCGGACACGAGGGAGGCCCTGGACCTCGTCGTCGACCAGTTCTCCGCCGCACTCAGCGAACGTCGACCGCTGAGGGCAGCGGCGTGAGCGACAAGCGGCGGGGCCGGCCCCGCCACGCCCCGACCAGGAGTCTCCGCATGGCCAGTGCCCTGCCCTCTGCCACCCGCGAGATCCGGCTCGCCACCGTCCTGAAACGGCTGCCCGGCCCTGAGCACTTCGCCGTCGTCACATAGCCGCGGCCAGTTCGGCCGGGCGGCCACCGAGGGCGAGCGAGAACTGGTCGGTGACCTGGGCCAGTGCCTCGGCGGGGCCCGGCGCGACGGTCAGGGTGCCGTCGTCGGCCACGGTGATGTCCTTGTCGAGCGTGAACCAGCCGGGCGTGATGTGTGCGGGGCCCATGGAGTTCAGCACGGGGCGCAGGGCGTAGTCGATGGCCAGGACGTGAGCGGTGGTGCCGCCGGTGGCGAGCGGCAGGACGGTCTTGCCCGCCAGCGCGTACTGCGGGAGCAGGTCGAGCAGTGACTTCAGCAGCCCGGAGTAGGCGGCCTTGTAGACGGGGGTCCCGATCACGACCCCGTCCGCCCGCTCGACCAGGGCGGTGGCCTCGACGATCGCCGGATGCCTGAAGTCGGCGTGCAGCAGGGCCTCGGGCGGGAGCGTACGGACGTCGAGCGGGATGACGTCGTGCCCATGGGCCCTGAGCCGGTCGTCCAGGTGGCGCAGCAGTCGGGCGGTGCGGGAGGTCGCGGAGGGGCTTCCGGAGACGGACAGGACGATGGCCATGCGAGGACCTTTCAGGGTCGTGTCGGATGCGGATGGGGATCTGCTCAGGGGTGCCGATCAGACCGGTACGGAAGCCGTCGTTGTACTGGACGAGGTCCTCGAAGCTGGAGTCCTGCCACATGCCCGCGCATGCGAAAAGGCGCGTGCGAGAGACCGAAATCAGCACGCAAGACGGTCGGCGGTGGAATTCGCGAAGGGAGAATCGGCGCAGGTGCGAGGGTTTCCCTCGGGCGCGTTCAGACCCGACAGCGACAGAAGGAGCTGGAGACACGCGCGAGGTCGACGTGGCGTCGCCGCGTGAGGTCCTGTCGCTTCATGTCTTCGATCAAAGCAGTGGGCAGTCCGGCGGGTCAAGAATGCCCGGATGTCATTCCACATGCTGAGAGTCGGGATTCACGAGGTTGTCACAGGGATTCCCTTGAATCCGGTGTGCGGCGAACGGCAGTTTCCTGGTGGTACGTATCGAACAGCTTGAATACCTCGCCGCCGTCACGCGGTTGGGCTCGCTGCGACGCGCCGCCGAGGAACTGAGGGCCGCGAACTGCTGCCGCACATCATGAACGTGCTGGACGCCGAGGAGCATCTGCGTCAAGGGCTGTCCGTGGTCGCCGAGTCGGTGAACCCCCTTGCGGTGACTCGGGACGCGTGGCGCGACGCAGCGTGCGGCGCGTGGACTCACGATCGGTCGACATCCCGGATCTGCCGATGCCCGGTTGGGAACGTCGAGCGGGAGTACGAGCCGTGGCACCGCGAGCGTGCGGTGGTGGACACCGCAGGACGGAGCGTGGAGGAGTCGTTGGGCTCTCTTCTGCACGTGCTGGCCGTCGTCTCGGACGACCTGATCGCCAGGGATCCGCCCGATCCGCCTGCCTCGCGGCGACGTCGACGCCGAGGAACTGCGCAGCTCCCGCGAGTTCGCCGAGCTGCGCGCGCAGGTCTCCCCCGCCGTCAAGGCCGCGGCGACGGTCTGATCACCTCCGGCTCCACTCCTGCGCGAGCAGCTCGTACGACCTCACCCGGTCGGCGTGGTCGTGGGTGATCGTCGTGATGAGCAACTCGTCGGCACCGGTGGCCTCTTGGAGCTGCGCCAGGCGGTCGGCCACCCGTCCCGGTGAGCCGACGAACTGTGTGTCCACGCGGTCCCGCACCAGGTCCGTGTCGTCGTCACGCCACTCGATGGCCCGAGCCTGCTCCGGCGTCGGGAACTCGATGGCGCCCTCGGCGGTGCGGATGCTGCGGACCCAGGCCGCGTAGCCGGTGGCGAGTTCGCGGGCCGTCTGGTCGTCCTCCGCCACGACCACGTCGGCCGAGACGCTGACGTAGGGCTTGTCGAGGAAGTCGGAGGGCTGGAAGAAGGCCCGGTAGCCGTCCACGGCCTCCAGGACCGTGGCCGGGCTGACGTGGTAGTTCGCGGCGAACCGCAGCCCTCGCGCGCCCGCGACCTCGGCGCTCTGGCCGCCGCTGCTGCCCAGGATCCACACCTCGACATCGGCTCCCTCGCCCGGCACGACGTGCGCCTCGACCCCCTCCGGGGACCGGTAGGTGCCGGCCAGCAGGGCGAGGATGTCGTCGATCTGCTCGGCGTAGTCCTGTGACTCGGCGCCGGGCAGCAGGAGCAGCTTGCGCTGGAGGGCGATCCGGGGTGAGCCGAGGAGGCGTTCGAAGGGGAAGCGGGGCGGGATGAGAAGGCCGTTCGGGGCCCGGCCGTCCACGATGGGGGTCGCGGTCGGAGGGGCTGCGGTCTGTTGTCCCGGCGGGCGGCCGCCCGAGCGTCCAAGGCCGAGGTCGAAGCGGCCGGGGTGCAGGGCGTCGATCAGGCCGAACTCCTCGACCGTGCTGAGCGCGGTGCGGTGGCCGAGCTGTACGGCGCCGGAGCCGAGCCGGATCGTGGAGGTGGCGGAGGCGGTGAGCGCGAGGACGACCGCGGGGGACGTGCCCGCGACACCCGGGTTGAGGTGGTGCTCGGCGAACCAGTAGCGGGCGTATCCGAAGCGCTCCGCCTGTTGTGCCAGGTCGATGGAGTTGCGCAGGGCGTCGGCGGCCGTCGAGCCGGACGGTATCGGCACGAGGTCGAGGACGCTGAGGGGGATGTCAGGCATGGGCGGGCTCCTCGGTGACGGACAGGACGGGTTCCCAGGCGAAGGGTGGGTCCGGGATGTCCCGCCGTAGCACGGGGGCGACGTCGGACTGGAAGAGCTGGAGCGAGGCGCGGTGCTGCGCATCCGTCAGCCCGTTCGCGTCCGCGTGCAGATGGAGCACGGTGTGCCCGAACCGCTCGTGGTAGCGCTGCACCTTGTCGACGATCTGCTGCGGGCTGCCGATCAGGGCGGAGCTGCGCTCGGCGAAGTCCTCCACGCTCTCGAAGACCACCGGCAGGCCGAACTGCCTCTGGAACGCCAGCGTCGCCTCGAAGATCGGCCGGTACACCTCGATCGCTTCCTGGGAGGTGCGGGTCACGAGCAGCCCGGCCGTACCGGCGCCGACTGCGATCTGCGCCGGGTCGTGGCCGTAGAACTCCCAGCGCTCGCGGTAGTACCTGATCAACTCGGCGTACGGCTCGATGGGGTTGGTGACGTTCGCCGAGAACAGCGGGTCGCCATAGCGGGCGGCCAGGTCCACCGACTCCTTGCTGGTGGCGCTGCCGTGCCAGACCCGGATGGGCTGCTGGTAGGGCCGGGGCCACACCTCGGCGTCCGTCAACGGCGGGCGGAAGCGGGTCGCCGCGGTCACCTTGTCCTGCCGCCAGATCTGCCGGAACACCTCATAGCTCTCGGCGTTGCGGTCCCACTGGTCCTCGGGAGTGACGTGGAACAGCTCACGCTGCGCGGCGCCGTTGCCCTTGCCGATGATCAGCTCCAGGCGGCCCTCGGAGAGGTGGTCGAGGGTGGCGTAGTCCTCGTACGCGCGCACCGGGTCGAGAAGGCTGAGCGTGGTCACGGCGGTGAACAGACGGATGCGCCGGGTCAGTGCCGCGATGTGGCTGAGGACGACGGTCGGCGAGGAGGAGATGAAGGGCCGCTCGTGCCGCTCGCCCACGCCGAAGCCGTCGAAGCCCAGTTCCTCGGCGAGCAGGGCGTTGTCGAGGACCTCGCGAAAGCGGTCCCGGGTCGTCTTCTGCACGCCGGTGATCGGGTCCGGGCGGTGCACGATCAGGGTGATGGCGAGGAACTTCACGACGCCGCCTGCTCGTCGCGGACGTCGTCCGGGTGGGCCAGGCCGAGGTGGTGGCGCAGGGTCGGGCCCTCGTACTCCGTGCGGAACACGCCCTGTTCCTGGAGCAGCGGGACGACCTTGTCGGCGAACTCGTCCAGGCCGCCCGGGGTGATGTGCGGGACGAGGATGAAGCCGTCGCTCGCGTCGGCCTGCACGAACTCGTTGATGGTGCGGGCGATCGTCTCCGCCGAACCGATGAAGTTCTGCCGGTTGCCGGTCTCGATCACCAGGTCGCGGATCGACCAGTTGTTGGCGGTGGCCAGTTCACGCCACTCGCGGGCGGTGGCCAGCGGGTCCCGGTACATGCGGACCTGGGCGCGGCCCTTGGAGATGTGGCTGTCGCTGACGTCCGGGTCGATGTCGGGGAGCGGCCCGTCCGGGTCGTAGGAGGACAGGTCCCGGTTCCAGACGAACTCCAGGTGCTTGAGGGCGGTGGCGCCGCTGACCTGCTGCCGGCGCACCACCTTGGCCAGCTCCTCCGCCTCGGCGTCCGTGTCTGCGAGCGTGAAGGTGGCTGCCGGCAGAATCAGCAACTGGTCGGGGCGGCGGCCGTACTTGGCAAGGCGGTTCTTGAGGTCCGTGTAGAAGGCCTGCCCCGCCTCCAGCGTGGCGTACCGGCTGAAGATCGCGTCGGCACTGGAGGCGGCGAACTCCCGGCCCTCTTCGGAGTCACCGGCCTGGAAGATCACCGGGCGACCCTGCGGCGAGCGGGGAACGTTGAACTGCCCGTGGATGTCGAAGTGTTGCCCGGTGTGGACGAAGGCGCCCGCCTTGGCGTCCCGCAGGAAAGTGCCGGTCTCCTGGTCGGCGAGGATCTCGTCGCCGTGCCAGGAGTCGAAGAGTTCGTTCGCCGTGGCCAGGAACTCCTTGGCGCGGGAGTAGCGCTCCTCCTGCGGCAGGAAACCGCCGCGGCGGAAGTTCTCGCCGGTGAAGGCGTCCCAGGAGGTGACGACGTTCCACGCGGAGCGACCGCCGGAGAGGTGGTCGAGGCTGGCGAACTGGCGGGCGACCTCGTAGGGCTCGTTGAAGGTGGAGTTGATGGTGCCGGTCAGCCCGAGGTGCTCGGTGACGGCGGCGAGCGCGGCGAGGATGGTGAAGGTGTCGGGGCGGCCGACGACGTCCAGGTCGTAGATCTTGCCACCCTGTTCGCGGAGCCTGAGTCCCTCGGCGAGGAACAGGAAGTCGAACTTGGCGCGTTCGGCGGTCCGCGCGAAGTGCGCGAAGGAGCTGAACTCGATGTGGCTGCCGGCCCTCGGGTCGCTCCACACGGTGGTGTTGTTGACGCCGGGGAAGTGGGCGGCCAGGTGGATCTGCTTCAGCGGCTTGCTCATGGTCGTGGTCGTCCCTCCGGCTCAGGCGGTGACAGCGGCGTAGCGGTTGGCGGGGCGGGCCAGGCCCAGCAGGCCGCGCAGGGTGTCGGACTCGTAGGCACGGCGGAAGGCGCCACGGCGCTGGAGTTCGGGGACCAGACCGCGGGTGATCGCCGGGAGGTCGTGGCCGGCGACGGCGGGGCGCAGCCGGAAGCCGGTCAGCCCGGCGCCGTGCAACTCCTGTAGCAGATCGGCGAGTTCGGAGGGTGTGCCGGTGAAGGTGAGGGCGTCACTGGTGTACGGCTGTCCCGCGAGCGCGTCGAGCCGTTCCCGGCGGGCGGTCGCGGCGGCCGGGTCGTCGTCGAGGAAGACCAACAGATCGCCGAAGACATGGAGAGACTCGGCGGCTCGCCCCACGGCGTTCTGCTCGGCGCGGATCCGGTCGACGATCGCGCGGGCCTCGTCGGCGTCAAACGGGGTGACGTAGCCGATGTCGGCGGCGCGGGCCACGAGCCGGTAGGGGATGGTGTCGTGGGCGAGGGCGCTGACGATCGGCTGGCCCTGTGGCGGGCGGGGCGTGATGGAGGGGCCTCTGACGCTGAAGTGCCTGCCCTCGAAGTCGATGTAGTGCAGCTTGTCGCGGTCGATGAAGCGGCCGGTGGCGGCGTCCCGGATCTCGGCGTCGTCCTCCCAGCTGTCCCACAGGCGGCGCACCACCTCCACGTAGTCGGCCGCCTCGTCGAAGAGGTCGGCGACCAGCTCCCGGGTGTCCGGGCTGTCGTAGGCCTCGATGCGCGCGATGGTCCGGCGGCCGAAGTGCGCGGCCTCGTTCGGGCGGGCGGTGATCTGCACGCGCAGGCCGGAGCGGCCGCCGCTGACGTAGTCGAGGGTGGCGATCGCCTTGGAGATGTGGAACGGCTCCGTGTGGGTGGCGACCACCGTCGGGACCAGGCCTATGTGCCGGGTCAGCGGTGCGACCCGGGAGGCGATGAGGACGGCGTCGGGGCGGCCACGGACCTGGTCGGTGCGCTCGTCCGGGTCCAGGAAGTGGGAGGACTGCGGGCCGAGGCCGTCCTCGATGGTCACGAAGTCGAGCAGGCCGCGCTCGGCCTCGGCGACCAGCTCCGCCCAATAGGCGGCGGTGAGCAGGTCCTGGGGGCGGGCCACCGACTCACGCCAGGAGGCCGGATGCCAGCCGGTGCCGTCCAGAGCGACGGCAAGGTGCAGGGAAGAAGGGTGTGTTGACGACACGAGTGGGTGCCTTCCAGGAAGTCCGCGACGAGAACGCCGGCCCCTCACACAGGAGAGGGCCACGGCGGTGAAGGAACGGGTCAGGAACAACAGAGCGCGCCGGCCACGCGCTTGAGATGGCCGCTCACAGCGTGCCGAACAGGCGCGCGGCGTTGCGCAGGGCGTGCGTCGCGACCCGTTCGCCGAGGACCAGACCGGCCTCGTCGGCCGAGCGGGTGTGGATGCCGGAGTACACGCGGGCATCCACGTTCTCCTGGGACAGCCGGCTCCAGGCCGTGTACGTGCGGGTCACCCCGGGAGCGGTGGGGCTGGTCAGCTCAAAAGGCGCCGTGCGCGGCCCGACGAGCGCCGAGAGGACCGCTTCCGCGGCGCCCGCGTACGTGTTGTGGCCGCTGGGGTAGTCGGGATGGGCCGGCGTGGTGTGCAGCGGCGTCCATGCGGGGTCGGGATCGATCGAACCGGTACGGATGGCCGTGACCGGACGCCACCGCAGATGGGCGTACTTGGTGTCGGAGGTGGCGATCTGCGTGTCCACCAGGGCGACGTGGAACAGGGCCACCAGCCCGGCCTGTCCGGCGCTGGAATGCGGTGACCGGGCGAGGGCCACGCGCAGCGGCCCGGTGTACAGCGTCAGAGAGGAACCGAGCCAGAAGGTTGCGGTCTCGGTCTGCCGCTCCGTGCGTACGGTGCTGTTCACCGCACCGTACGCACGGACTTCGGCCAGGTCGGCGCGGTAACGCGCGGAGTCCAGGGCGGGCGGTGCGGGCAGCCGGAACTGGTCGGGACTGTCCAGCAGGAAGGGACGGGCGATCCGGTTGCCGTACTGCGCGGCCGGGGCATGGGCGGGCGGGGTCGGCTGCCACACTCCAGGAGCCGCCGGCGGGACGGTGAACGGCGCGTCGACCGAGGCCGGGTCGAGGCCGTCACCCTCGCGTGCGGCGAGCACCAGCCGGGCCTGGCGGGCACCGGCCGCCACACCCTTCGACTCGGCCGGTCCGTCGGGAACGCCCTCCAGCGTCGTGCGCAGAGCGGCGTCCAGTTCCTGAGCGCGGGAGGGGACCAGCGCCACCAGAGCCTCGTGTACGGCGGACGCCAGGGCCGCGTCCTGGAAGTCGCCCCGCTCCACGCCCGACGGCACCTGCCGGGTGGCTCGGGCCGCCGCGAGCCAACTGACGGCCCAGGTCCGGCTGTTCGTGATCTGCGTCGGGGCGCCGCCCGCCGCGATGGTGGCCGCTGTCGTGTCGTACCAGTCGAGCGCCACGGACGAACGCGGCTGCTCCTCCACCGCGGCAGCCGCGGTGGACGGGACGGTGAGGGAGGCGGCCAGCAGGACGGCCGAGCCCAGCGCCACCAGGACGGGGCGGACGGGATGGCGGGTTCTGATCGGGTTCACGCGTACTCCTTCGCGGACGTGCGGTGCGTCATCGAGCCGTCTCGGTGTCTCGGGCGTAGTGGTCGGCAGCCGGGCGGGGCAGGCCGAGGTGGTCGCGCAGGGTGCGGCCGGTGTAGTCGGCGCGGAACAGGCGGCGTTCGCGCAGCGCCGGTACGAGGTCGTGGACCAGGGCGGGCAGATCGGCTGGGGCGGAGGTCGGGAGGAGGTGGAAGCCGTCGACGCCGGTGGCGGCGTGCCAGTCGGCGAGCAGTCCGGCAAGGTCCGCGGCAGCGCCGGTGAAGCGCAGTTCGGCGGGCGGGAGGGCTCCGGGCCCGGTGCCGCCCCCGAGATCGACCGCGACGCGGACCAGCACCCGCAGCGCCTCCGGGTCGCGTCCGGCCTCTGCCACGTGGCGCAGCAGCGCCTCGCGGGCGAGCCAGGCCGTGGATGGCTGGTCGGCGTCCAGGAGTACGACGTCGGCGTGGCTCGCGGCCAGTTCCCACTGCCCGTCCGAGTCGTGCACGTCGAGGGCGACGGCGACGGGCGGTCGCCCCTGCGGTGGGTAAGGGAACGTGGAAGGGCTCTGCACGGAGACTTCCGTGGCGCCTGCCGCCCCGGCCTCGCTGCTGGAGACGTCGACCAGCCAGCCGACCCGGCCCTCGCTGACGTCGTCGAGGCCGGCCAGGGCGGTGGTGGTGGTGTGGAAGGGCTCGGCATGGGTGGTGGTCACCGTCGGAACCAGGCCGATCCTGTTGGTCAGGGGCGCGACGCGGGTCAGTACGGCCACCGCGTCGAGTCGGTCGGCGCTGTCGTCGGGCGGTGGCGTCCGGGATTCGCCGACGGTGACGAAGTCCAGGGCGCCCTGCTCGGCCAGGCCGACGAGCTGCGCCCAGTGGGCGGCGGAGGGGTCGTCGACGGCGTCGAGTGCGACGGAGAGGTGGAGTTGGGGTGGCATGTGCGCGTCCTCCCCGCCTACTTGTTGGTCTTGGGCAGGCCGGGCGGGTTGATCTCGGACTTGGTCACGGCCTCGTCGGACAGGCCCCAGCGCTTCAGCACCTTCGCGTAAGTGCCGTTCTCGATGACGTGGTTGAGGGCGTCGGCGAGCGGCTTGACCAGGCCGCTGTCCTTCTTGGTGGTGGCCGCGATGAGGCCCTGGAGGGTGGAGCCGGCGCCCGAGTAGGTGCCGACGACCTCGGTCCTGCCGGTGGTGGCCGCGTGGTAGGCGGCGGTCGGATTGGGGCCGAGGTACAGGTCGATGCGGCCGGACTGGAGAGCGAGGTAGGTGTCGCTGTCGTTCTGGTAGTACTTGATGTTCACCGGCTTGCGGCCGGCCTTCTCGTTCTCCTTGCTCCACTCGATCAGCAGCTTCTCCTGGTTGGTGCCGCTGCCCACGGCGACCGTCCTGCCCGCCACGTCCTCGGGCCCGGTGACCTTCAGTCCGCTGCCCTTCTTCGCCTCGAAGCCCAGGTTGTCCTCGCGGTAGGTGGCGAAGTCGTACTTCTCCTTGCGCTCCTCGGTGACGGTGATGTTGCTGAAGCCGACGTCGTACTTGGCGCTGTCCAGGCCGACGAAGATGTTCTCCCAGGAGACGGTGTTGATGTGCAGCTTGAGGTCCAGCACGTCGGCCACCAGAGAGGCGAGGTCCGGCTCGACGCCGATGACGGTCTTGTTGTCGGTGGCGTAGAAGGTCAGGGGCGCCGCGGAGCCGGACGAGTCGACGATCTCCAGGGTGCCTCTCTTGCGGATCTCCTCCGGGACCTCGGCGGCTATGGAATCGACCTTGTCGGTGGTGATGCGGTCCTGGTCGGGGCTGATGTTGATCTTCGTCTTGCCGCCCGACGCGGCTGCGACCTCGGTCGTACCGCCGTCGTCAGGGTTGCTGCACGCGGCGAGGACGAGGGCGGCGGTCAGTCCCAGCGCGGCTGCGGCGGTGCGGCGGGTGATCGAGGTGGACATGGTCGTGCTCCTTGCTTGCGGGAAGGTGGTGAGGGGTGGTCAGAGGACCTTGGAGAGGAAGGCGCGGGTGCGCTCGTGGTGCGGCTTGTCCAGGACGGCCGCGGGCGGGCCCTGCTCCACGACGACTCCGTCGTCCATGAACACCACGGTGTCGGCGACCTCGCGGGCGAAGCCGATCTCATGGGTCACGACGATCATGGTGGTTCCGGTGCCGGCCAGGTCCTTGATGACGTCGAGGACTTCACCCACCAGCTCCGGGTCCAGGGCCGAGGTGGGCTCGTCGAAGAGCAGCACCTTCGGTGAGAGGGCGAGCGCGCGGGCGATGGCCACGCGCTGCTGCTGGCCGCCGGAGAGCTGCCGCGGGTAGGCGTCGGTCTTGTCGGCGAGGCCGACCCGGTCGAGGAGCCGGCGGGCTGTCTCCTCCGCCTCCTTGCGTGGGCGGCGCAGCGCGGAGACGGGTGCCTCGATGAGGTTGTCCAGCACGGTCAGGTGCGGGAAGAGATTGAAGTTCTGGAAGACGAACCCGATGTGGGTGCGCTGCCTGAGAACGTCCTTCTCCTTCAGCTCGTGCAGTCTGTCGCCGGAGCGGCGGTAGCCGATGAGTTCGCCGTCGATGCTGATCCAGCCGCGGTTGACCTTCTCCAGGTGGTTGATGGTGCGCAGCAGCGTGGACTTGCCGGAGCCGGACGGGCCGAGGATCACGGTGACTTCGCCGGTCCGGACCTTCAGGTCGACACCACGCAGCACCTCCAACGGGCCGAAGCTCTTGTGGACGCCGTGGACGTCCACCATCACCTCGCTCATCGGCTGTCTCCCAAGGGCTTGAGGGGTACGACGGGCTGGGTGCGCTGGGCGGCCGCGGCCCGGAGGTCGCGTACGAAGCGGCGGGCGCGCTGGAGCGGGGTGGGCGGCGGGGTGCGGTTGGCGCCCCGGGCGTAGCGGCGCTCGACGTAGTACTGGGCGACCGACAGCAGGGAGGTGAGGACGACGTACCAGGCGGTGGCGACCAGCAGCAGCGGGATCACCCGGCCGTTGCGGCCGTAGATCACCTGCACTTGGTAGAACAGCTCGCCGATCGACATCACGTAGACCACCGAGGTGCCCTTGAGCAGGCCGATGATCTCGTTGCCGGCCGTGGGCAGGATGGCGCGCATGGCCTGCGGCAGCACGATCCGGCGGATCTGCCGCAGCCGGGGGATGCCCAGTGCGGCCGCTGCCTCCAGCTGTCCGTGGTCGACGGCGATGATGCCGCCGCGGACGACCTCGGCGGCGTAGGCGGCCTGGTGCAGCGTCAGCCCGATGATCGCCGCCCCCATGGTGCCGATGATGCTGTTGCTGTCGACGGACCAGAACACCGGGCCGAAGGGGATGCCGATGCCCAACTCCTCGTACAGCGCACTCAGGTTGAACCAGAACACCAGCTGGACGATCATCGGGATGGACCGGAAGATCCAGATGTAGGTCCAGGCGACGGTCTGCAGCACCGGGCTGTGCGACAGCCGCATGAAGGCGAGCACGGTGCCGAGGAGGAAGCCGAGGACGGTGGCGTAGGCGGTGAGCTGAAGGGTCACCCACACTGCCTGGACGATCGTCTCGGAGAAGACGTAGTCGCGGAAGACGTTCCACTCCCAGACGGGGTTGGTGGCCAGCCCGTGCACGAACTGGGCGACCAGCACGATCACGGCGACGGCCGCCGCCCAGCGGGCGTAGTGGCGGGTGGGTACGACCTTGAGCGAGGCCGGATCGTCCGGGGCGGGCGGGGCTTCGGGGCCGGTGCCCGGGGTGGCCGCGCCGGGCGGCGCGGTGTCGGTGGTGGATGCCATCGTGTGTTCCTGCTCAACTCTTATGCGTGCTCGGGCGGGTTGACCCGCGACGTGTCGATCGCGGAGGCGGACGTGCCCCACTTCTTGAGGATCCGGGCGTAGGAGCCATCCTTGATCAGCTCGTTGACGGCTGCCTGGAAGGCCTTGGTGAGCGGAGAGCCCTTCTTGAAGGCGAAGCCGACGTCGAGACGGTGGAACTCGCCCAGAAAGGTGGTCTGGGAGGCGGGTTGAGCCGCCTGGTAGCGCAGGCCGTTGATGGTCGACATGATCACGTCGATACGGCTCTGCTGGAGCGCGGTGAGGGTCGCGGCGTTCTCCGAGTACACCTTCACGTCGTACGGCTTCTTGCCCGCCTTGGCGCACACCCCCTTCTGCGCGGTGAGGGTCGCCTCGAAGGTGGTGCCCGCCCCGGTGCCGATGGTCAGCCCGCACAGCTGGGTGAGGTCGGTGACCTTCGACTTGAGCGCGGTGTTGCCCTTCTTCACCGCGAAGCCCTGGCCGTCGTTGATGTAGGTGACGAAGTCGATGGTCTTGAGCCGCTCGCTGGTGACGCCGAAGTTGCCGGTGCCGACGTCGTACTTGCCGCTGCCCAGGGCGGGCAGGATCGTCTCGAAGGAGGCGTCCTGCCGCTCCAGCTTGACGCCGAGCACCTTGGCGACCGCGTCGGCGAGGTCGATGTCCTGGCCTTCGGGGGCCTTGTCCGCGCCGTTGGGGTAGTACGCGCCGGGCGGGAACCCGATCGAGCTGCCGACCCGCAGCGTGCCCGCCTTGCGGACGTCGGCGGGCAGCAGGGATGCGACCGAGTCCACCGTGCGTATGGCGGCGACCGGGTCGTCGGTCGGCGCGGCAGATGCCTGGGCGCCCACGGCCGCCGAGCCGTCGGTGTCGCCCGAGCCGCAGGCGGTCAGCGCCACGAGAGGCAACAACGTGAGGGCGGCGACGGTGCGCAGGCGTGGTCTGATGCCGTGGACGTTCACAGCTCGCGGGCCTTTCCCGTGGGCGCTTCGGTGGTCAGGTGCTTCTCGAAGGCCAGCGGGCCGATGGTTTCCGGGTCGGCCTCGGTGTCGAACAGCGGCGTGTAGCCGGTGGCCAGGTACAGGCCGCGGGCCTCGGGCTGGCGTGGTCCGGTGGTCAGGTAGATCCGCCGGTAGCCGCGTGTGCCCGCCTCGCGTTCCAGTTCGGCGACGACGCGCCGGGCGAGACCGCGTCGGCGGTGGGCGGAGTGGGTCCAGATCCGCTTCAGTTCGGCGGTCGTCGCGTCGTACCGGCGGAAAGCGCCGCCTGCGACGGGTTCGCCGCGTTCCAGCAGCAGGAGGAGCAGGCCGCCGTACGGCTCGGTGAACTCCTCGTCGGGGTAGCGGGAGATCTCGGCGTGCGCGTCCTTGCCGTACCGCGTCGAGTACTCCTGGCCGAGCTCGCGCAGCAGAGGTCTCACCCGCGGATCCGAGACAGGCACCTGAAGGACCGTCAACTCGGGGGCGGAGGTCATCCGTTCACCGCCGCCAGGGTCTGCGTCCCGCGGGCCGCCCGCTCGGCGTCGCGCTTGGCGACCTCCTCGCGGACGATCGGGATGACGTACCGGCCGAAGTCGATGGCGTCGCCCAGCAGGTCGTAGCCGCGGGCGGAGAGGATGTCGACGCCGAGGTCGTAGTAGTCGAGCAGCGCCTGGGCGACCGTTTCCGGGGTGCCGACCAGGGCGTTGGAGTTGCCCGCGCCGCCGGTGGCGGCGGCGGTCGGGGTCCACAGGGCGCGGTCGTAGCGCTCGCCTTCCTCGGCGATGGCGAGCAGGCGCTGCGAGCCCGTGTTCTGCGGTTGTGCGTGTCCGTTGTGGCGTTTGGTGATCGCCTCGCCGCGCTCCTTGCGGGCCTTGATCGCGCCGACCGTGCGGTGGGCCTTCTCCCAGGCCAGTTCCTCGGTCGGGGCGATGATCGGGCGGAAGGCGACCTGGATGCGCGGAACGCCCGTGCGGCCCGCGGCCTTCGCGGCGGCCTTGACGTTCTCGATCTGCTCGGCGGTCTTCGCGAGCGGCTCGCCCCACAGGCAGTAGATGTCGGCCTCGGCGCCGCCGGCGGTGTACGCGGCAGCGGACGAGCCGCCGAACGAGACGTTCGGGCGGGGCTGTTGGACGGGGAAGACGTCGCTGACGAAATCGTGGAAGCGGTAGTGCTCGCCCTCGTGGTCGAAGGGTTCGTGGGTGGTCCAGATCTTCTTGACGACCCGGATGTACTCCCGGGTGCGGGCGTAGCGCTCGTCCTTGGTGAGGGTGTCACCTTCGCGGCCCTGCTCGTGGTCGCTGCCGCCGGTGATGAAGTGCACGGTCAAACGGCCCTCGCTGATCTGGTCGAGGGTCGCGAAGGTCTTGGCGGCGAACGTGGGGTAGGAGACGTTGGGCCGGTGGGCGAGCAGGATCTGCAGGCGCTCCAGCCTGCTCGCGATGTACGCGGCGGCCGGTGCGGGGTCGGGCGATCCGGAGCCGTAGGCGAACAGCACCCGGTCCCAGCCGTGGTCCTCGTGCGCCCGGGCGAGCCGGAGTGTGTAGTCCTTGTCGAACGCGGCGCCGGAGCGCGGCGTGGTTTCGGAGCCGTCGTTGGTGGCGGCGATGCCGAGGAACTCCACGGGCATGGGCATGGCCTTTCGGAAGCGACCGCACGCAGGCATGGCGGAATGGCCTTGCGTGGAGGCATGAATGACGGGCCGTCAGGCAGACGGGTCGGTGCAGGCGTGACGACGTCGAGCGTCGGGAGAAGCAGAGGTGCGGCAGCGCGCGTGAAGAGAGAGCTCGGCCCGCGACGGGGTCACCGAGGGAGGGAAGGGCCGGTCAGAGGGCCCGCTGCCGAGTCAGGCGCAACACGCTGCGGACCACACTCGACCGAAGTCGATGTGATCGCGCGTGACCAAGCGCTGCTGGGCATTCATGCGACTACTTGAGCAGTACATCGTGGCGCCCGTCAAGCAGCGCCCGGATACCGGACCGCCTCGACCAGCGCCTCCCTGCGCGCTGTTGACACATAGATGCCATGGGCACATACGATCGACGGCGGATCGGGTCCGCGATGCGCGGCAGCCCCTCCGACCGCGTTGAGGGACGCGGCGAACGTGACGACGCCGAACCCCGGCCGCACGGTACGCAACGCCTGTGCTGTTGCGCCTCCCTGCGAGTGCCCCGGGTGGTCACCCACGCCTGCGATCCCCTCCCCCGGAGAGCCTCTCGATGGTCACGCCTTCCGACATCACGCCGGCCCCTGCGACGCAACCCCCGAAACGGGCGAGCACCCCCGGTCCTGACCTGCCGCGGATCGTGCCGCGCCGGCACGCCGGCCGGTGGCTGACCGCCGCCGTCGCACTGCTGCTCTTCGCGATGGTGCTCAACTCCGTCGTCCGCAACCAGGCTTTCCAATGGGCCGTGGTCGGCCAGTACTTCACCACCGCCGCCGTGCTCGACGGACTGCTGCTCTCCCTGTGGCTGACGGCCGTGGTGATGGTGCTCGGCTTTCTGCTCGGCACCGTACTCGCGGTCATGCGGCTCTCCGCCAATCCGGTGCTGCGCACCCTGAGTTGGGGCTATGTGTGGATCTTCCGGTCCACGCCACTGCTGGTGCAGCTGTTGTTCTGGTTCAACATCGGCGCCCTGTATCCGACGCTCGGCCTCGGCATCCCGTTCGGCCCGCAGTTCCTCACCGTGAAGACGGTCAATCTGCTCGGTCCCACCCTCACCGCCGTCATCGGCCTGACCCTGCACGAGACCGCCTACGCCGCCGAGGTGGTGCGCGGCGGCATCCTCTCTGTCGAGTCCGGGCAGACGGAGGCCGCCCAGGCACTCGGTCTGAGCAGACGGCGCACCCTGCGCCGGATCGTCGTCCCCCAGGCGATGCGCTCCATCGTGCCGACCGCCGGGAACATGCTGATCGGCACCCTCAAGGGCACCAGCATCGTGAGCGTGCTGGCCGTGCACGACCTGCTGTACTCGGTGCAGCTGATCTACAACCAGACCTACCAGGTCATCCCGCTGCTGATGGTCGCCACTCTGTGGTACATCGCGGTCACCACGGTGCTCAGCGCGGGCCAGTTCTATGTCGAGCGGTACTACGCCCGCGGCAACTCCCGCGCCCTGCCGCCCACTCCCCTGCAGCGGCTGCGCGGCCACCTGACCGCCGTACGCCACCGGCTGAGCGCGGCGACGGCCGCCGACGCCCGCCCGGTGACCGGCGGTGACCGGTGAGCACCGCCCCTGCCACGGCCGTCCTGGTCGTCGTCGGCGCGGGACCGCGCGCCACGGGCCTGCTGGAGCGTATCGCCGCCAACGCGCCCGAACTGTGGGACGGCGCACGGCAGTTGCGCATCCATCTGGTCGACCCGCATCCGCCCGGCCCGGGACGCGTCTGGCGCCACGAGCAGTCGGCGCTGCTGCGGATGAACTCCATGGCCGAGGACGTCACCATGTTCACCGACGAGTCGTCCACCATCGACGGCCCGGTACGGCCAGGCCCCTCGCTGGCCGAATGGGCCGCCCAGTTCTCGGGCCGGGGCCCGCGCCACGCCCCGTACGCCGAACCCGCCGACCCGGAGGTGCTCGCCGAGCTGCGCGCGCTCGACGCGGCCGACTTCCCCACCCGCCGTGCCCAAAGCGCCTACCTGGACTGGGTGTTCCGCAGGGCGCTGACCGAGCTGCCACCCTCGGTCACCGTCGAGTGGCACAGCACCACCGCCACCGCCGTCACCGGACCCCCCGTCGGCCCGCAACACGTGCACCTGGCCGACCGCACCACTCCGCTCACCGCCGACCTGGTGGTCCTCGCCCAGGGACACATCGGCTCCACTCCCGACGCCGAGCACCGCAACCACGCTGCCTTCGCCCTCCGTCACGGCCGCTTCCACCTCCCGCCCGAGTTCTCCGCCGACGCCGACCTGTCCGCACTGCGATCCGGCGAGCACGTCATCCTGCGCGGCTTCGGGCTGGCATTCATCGACCTGATGACCCTGTTCACCGAGGGCCGCGGCGGCAGATACCGCACCGAGGCCGACGGCGCCCTCACCTACCTCCCGTCCGGCCGCGAGCCCGTCCTGCACGTCGGATCGCGGCGCGGAGTGCCGTACCACTCCAAGACCCGCTACCGACTCCAGGGCCCCCGGCCACCGCTGCCGCGCCACTTCGGCCCCGAGGCGGTCGACGGGCTGCTCGCCGGGGACGGTCCGCTGGAACTGCGGCGCGATGTGTGGCCGCTCATGGCGAAGGAGATCGGCTTCGGCCACTACCACGAGCTCTTCCACGCCCACCCCGAGCGAACCGTCCTCCCTTGGCCGGACTTCGTCGCCGCGTACGACCGCCTGGACTGGTACGACGACGAGATGGCCGCCCTCGTCGCCACGGCCGTACCCGACCCGGCGGACAGGCTCGACTTCGAAGCCCTGGACCACCCGCTGGACGGCCTCGCCTTCCCCACACCGGACGCCTTCCAGGACCACCTGCGCGACCACATCGCTCAGGACGTCACCCGCCGCGAGAACCCGGAGTTCAGCGCCGACCTCGGCGCATTCCTCGCCCTGCTCTCCGTCTACGGCCAACTGCCCCGTCTCGTCGCCTCCGGTCGTCTCACCGCCCGCTCGGTCGCCGACGACCTCGACGGCTGGTGGCACGGCTTCTTCAGCTTCCTCGCCTCCGGCCCGCCCGGCTTCCGCCTGCGCCAACTCCTCGCGCTGTCCCGGGCCGGCATCGTCCACTTCCTCGGCGCCGACGTCCGGATCGGCACCGATGAGTCCGCCGGCACCTTCACCGCGACCAGCCCCACCGTCTCCGGCCACACCACCCACGCCACGGCCCTGATCGAGGCGTACCTGCCGGGCCCCTCCCTGGCCCGCACCGAGGACCCACTCCTGGGAGGCCTGTATCGGGAAGGCGCACTCGCCGAGGAGGTCATCGCCGATCCCACCCACACCCACCGCTCCGGCCTGCTCGCGGTCTCCCCCGCGGACGGCCACGTCATCGACCCGTCCCTCGACAGGCCCCATCCCCGCCGTATCGCCCTCGGCGCCCCCACCAACAGCCGGGCCGTCGCCGCCTTCGCCCGCCCGCGCACCAACGCGCCGGCCTTCCGCCAGAACGACGCGGTCGCCCGCGCGCTCCTGCGCGCCCTGAGCGCCACCGAGGCTGAGACGGCTACGTCTCCGGTGGACGGCCGGCCTCTCAGAGTGTGAGAACTTCCCTACTTTTCCTATGGAAATACTAGGGAAGTCTTGACTGCGTCCGCCGGGAGTGCCCAGGATGATGAACATGTCCCGTAAGCAGCAACGACTCGTTCGTCGTCGGCATGTCGACTTTGGTCACGTCGTCAGTGCCGCCTGCTGCCGCGCGTAAGGCACGCGACTCGCACCGTCGCCCGTGCCACTCCGCCCCCGCCTTTCCCAGGCGATCAGGCGCATCCACCCACTGCGCCTGATGGCCGACACACTTCTGAGGGACAACCACCATGACCACGGCACTTCCGGCCCAGGCCACCCCGCACGATCCGTCGCTCTCCGACACACCCCGTCTTCGCCTGGTGGGCGATGCCGTTCAGAGCGACACCCAGGGACACGCTTCCGCGCCGCTCGTCGGCTACCTCGTGCTCGTCCCCGAGGGCACCGATCCCACCGAGCTCTTCGCCAAGGACAGGCCACGGCCCGAGATCCGACCGGTCGCCACCACAGGCTCGGCCCCTGTCCGGCGGACGGCGGACGACGTCGTCAGCATCGATCCGGCGCGACATGTCGCCGAGGTCGACGGACGCGAACTCGACCTCACCTACCTGGAGTTCCAGCTGCTGGCACATCTCGTTCAGCATCCCCAGCGGGTGCAGACGCGTGATCGGCTGGTGGCCGCCGTCTGGGGCTACGACCACATCGGCGACGGCCGCACCGTGGATGTCCACATCGCCCGCCTGCGCCGCAAGCTGGGCGAAGCTCACCGGCACCGCATCGTCACCGTCCGGCGCGTGGGCTACAAGTACGTGCCCGACCAGCAGGAGAGCCCCAACGCCGCACACCGCGGCCGACCTTGAGGAGATCCGTCCATGGGCCTTGCCTCCGCGCCGTCGCGCCCCACCTCGCCGTCCGACCGGACCGGGCCCGGCCATGCGCACTGGCTGCGCGTGGCCCGCGAGGCGGCGGACGACCTGGCCACGGACACCGTGGCCAGGGAGCAGGCGGGCAAGGCCCCGATCGACGAGGTGTCCCGGCTGCGCGAGGCGGGACTGCTGACGCTCCTGACGCCCGCCGAGTCCCAGGGAGGCGGCGCGGACTGGCCCACGGCTTACGCCGTCGTCCGGGAGATCGCCACGGCCGACGGCGCGATCGGTCAACTGCTCGGCTGTCACTACTTCCTGTCGTGGAGCGCCCGGTTCTTCGCCGAGCCCGCTCTCGCCGCGCAGACAGAGGAGCGGTCCGCGGCTGAACAATGGTGCTGGGGCGGCGGTTTCGCGCGCCAGGAGCCGCCTCTGATGGTGGCCAGGACCTCCAAGGGACTGGTGCTCAACGGTCGGCAGAGCTACACCACGGGGGTCCTGGTCGCCGATCGTCTCGCCGTGCGCGCCGTACGGGAGGACACCGGTGAACCGCTCGCCGTCGTGGTGGATCCCGCCCGTCGCGGTGTGGTGATCGACGGCGATGCCGACACCTTCGGCCAGCGGCTCGCAGCGGGCGGCAGCGTGGAGTTCGACGACGTACGGGTGGGCGCCGACGACGTGCTCGGCTCCCTTTCCGCGGACGAGGACCTGCTGTCGCCCCGGGCCGCCCTGGCAGCTCCGGTCGCGCGTCTCTTCTCCGCCCAGCTCCTTCTCGGCATGGCCGAGGGAGTGCTCTCCGAAACCCGTGAGTACAGCAGGACGGGCCACGCACCCTGGCACCCCGCCTGGCCGGCCGGTACCCCGCACGACCCGCAGGTGCAGACCGCCTACGGAGAACTCACCGTCCTCACCCGCTCCGCGTCGGCACTCACCGATCAGGCACTGGAAGCCGTGCGGGGCGGCCTCGATCGCGGCGGAGACCTCACCTACGACGAGTCCGCTGACATCTCCGCCCTCGTGGCCATGGCCGAAACCGCCGCGGCCCGGGCAGCGCAGGAGTCCACCACCCGCGCCCTGGACATCATCGGCGCCCGCTCCACCTCCGCGCGGCTGGGCTTCGACCGCTTCTGGCGCAACGCCCGGACCCATGCCTTGTACGAGCCCGCCACCCACCGGCTCCGCGATGTCGGGGACTACTTCCTCAACGGCGCCCACCCTCCATTCGCCCTGCCCGCCTGACCCGGAGGCAGCGGGACCACTGCCGCGATACTGGGCGGACGTTCGCATCAGGGGGCTGCCGTGACATGGTCAGCGGGGCTGGCAGGTCTGGCCGCCGGCCTGTTGATTGCGGTGGTGACCGCGCCGGTCGGGGTTTCGGGTGCGGTGTTCCTGCTGCCGGTGCAGTTGAGCGTATTCGGGGTGCCCAGCCCAGCGGTCACGCCCACCAATCTGCTGTTCAACGTGGTGGCCGGGCCCGGCGCCCTGCTGCGCTACCGCCGCGAGGGCCTGCTGTACGGTCCGCTGACGCGCCGCCTGGTGCCGGGCACTCTGCCCGGGGTGGTCATCGGCGCCGTGGTACGGGTCTTCGCCATCCCGGGGGCGACCGTCTTCCGCCTCCTGGTCGCCGCTCTGCTGATGCCGCTGGGCCTGTGGCTCATCGGGCGCACGCTACGGCCGGCCCGGCGGACCCCGGTCGCAGAACCCTCCCCTCGGGCCATCACCGGACTGGCTCTGGTCGTCGGAGTCGTGGGCGGGATCTACGGGATCGGTGGCGGATCCATCCTCGGCCCGATACTGGTCGGCCGGGGCATGCCCGTCACTCGGGTGGCACCGGCTGCCCTTGCCGCCACGTTCGCCACCTCCGTGGCCGGTGCCGCGGCCTTTGGGCTGCTGTCCCTGACCGGTTCCGGTGACATCGCCCCTGACTGGTACCTCGGCCTGGCCTGCGGCCTCGGCGGACTGGTCGGCGGGTACCTCGGCGCACACCTGCAACCTCATCTGCCCGAGACGGCGCTGCGTCTCCTGCTCGGCGCCCTGGCCGCCATCCTCGGCGCCCTCTACGCCGTGCAGTCACTGCGTTGACGGAGGTGGCGGCGCAAAACGGCGGTCACCACGCCACCGCCCATCCAGAGAATTGTGAACGCCGCGCTTCATTCGCATGTCGGACTGTTGAGAATACAAGTCGCATACGCGGGCGACATTGACCTGGCTGAATTTCACTGCAACTCTCTTGGCTGTGAGCAAGTCCGAGATCCTCGCCGCGCGCCTGCACGTCGATCTGCGACGTCAGGCCAGCGCCATCTGTGCCGTCGGCCGCCGCACCCGCTGACAGGCACAGCTCCTCTTCGCTCCATTTCACAGCCGGCTTCTGCGCAAGCCGCTGTTTTCAACAGACGTCTGCCGTGTCCTCATAGCCATTTCTGCTGAGGTCTCTTCCGCCGTTCGACGTCTGCCTTTTCCTTTCCCCGTTTCCTGAACAGGACCCTTCCATGGCCACGACGGCATCGACACGACGTCACTTCCTCACCCTGGTCGGTCTTTCGGCGGTGTCGGTGAGCTGCGGCACGACCGCGTCCGGAGCACCGGCGGCCAAAGACCAGACCAAGACGCTGAGATATCAAGGCTGGGCCGGTCAGGTCACGTTGCCCGAACTGGCCGATGATCTCGGCTACCTGGAGGACGTGAAGCTGGAGTGGGTCGGCAACACGATCAGCGGACCGCAGGACATCCAGTCCGCGGCCACGGGTCAGGTCGACTTCGGCGGCGCGTTCAACGGCGCGGTGGTCAAGCTGGCCGCCAACAACGCTCCCATCAAGGCCGTCATCAGTTACTACGGCGCCGACAAGTACGCCTACAACGGCTTCTACGTCCTCAAGGACAGCCCGATCCGCTCGGCCCGGGACCTGATCGGCAAGAAGGTCGGGATGAACACGCTCGGAGCCCACTCCGAGGCCATGCTCGACATCTACCTTCAGCGGGGCGGTCTGTCCCAGGCGGACATCGACAAGGTCGAGCCGCTCGTGGTGCCTCCGGTCAACACCGAGCAGTCCCTGCGCCAGAAGCAGATCGAAGTGGCCGTACTCGGCGGCATCCTGCGCGACAAGGCCCTGGAGACCGGCGGCATCCGCCCGCTGTTCACTGACTACCAGTTGCTCGGCGCGTTCAGCGCCGGCACGTACGTCATGACGGACCGTTTCCTGAAGCAGAACCCCGACACGGCCCGGACCTTCGTCACCGCCGTGGGGCGGGCCATCGAGTGGTCCCGTGCCACTCCGCACGAGGAAGTCGTCGACCGGATGACGGAGATCGTGAAGAAGCGCGGCCGCAACGAGGACACCGCACCGCTGCGGTTCTGGCGGTCCTACGGCGTCGCGGAGACGGCGGGCCGGATCACCGGCAAGGAACTCCGGCTGTGGATCGACTGGCTGGCCGAGCGGGGCGATATCAAAAAGGGCCAGGTCACGCTGTCGGATCTCTACACCAATGAGTTCAACGCCTACAAGAAGTCCTCCTCCGCCAAGAGCGGGAGCTGATCCCATGCCGGAAGCCACCACGCAATCCACAACGCCCAAGATCGTGTTCGAGGACGTACGGAAGGACTTCACCATCAAGGACCGGACGAGGGCCGGGCAGGCCACCCGGTTCACCGCCCTCGACGCTATCGACCTGGAGATTGTTGACGGCGAGTTCGTCGTCCTGGTCGGTCCCAGCGGCTGCGGAAAGTCGACGCTGCTGGAGCTGCTCGGCGGCCTCACCCCGCCCACCGGCGGGCGGATCCTGCTGGACGGCGAACCCGTCACGGGGCCCGGACTGGACCGCGGCATCGTGTTCCAGCAGTACACGCTGCTGCCGTGGCGCACGGCGCAGGGCAACGTCGAGTTCGGCCTGGAGGCCACCGGCGTCCCACGGCGTCAACGGGCCGCGCGCGCCCGGGAGTTCCTGGATCTGGTCGGCCTGACCGGGTTCGAGGACCGCCACCCGCATGAGCTGTCGGGCGGGATGCGACAGCGAGTGGCGATCGCCCGCAGCCTCGCCTACGACCCCGATGTGCTCCTGATGGACGAGCCGTTCGCCGCGTTGGACGCCCAGACCCGGGAGTCGCTGCAGGACGAACTGCTGCGCATCTGGCAGCGCACCGGCAAGACCGTCGTGTTCATCACGCACGGCATCGACGAGGCCGTCTACCTGGGACAGCGCGTCGCCGTCATGACGTCCAGGCCCGGCCGGATCAAGCAGATCGTGCCGGTCGCCCTCGGCCCCCGTACGGCGACGGACGACCTCCGCTCCAGTCCCGAGTTCGCACGTCACCGCCACGAGATCTGGTCGCTGCTGCACGACGAGGTGGCCAGAGCCCAGCAGTTGGAGAAGGAGGAGGCCTCCGTATGAGCTCCACGACCGACGCGACGAACACGACAGAAACCGTCCGGGCGCCTTTCCTCACCAAGTCCGCCAAGTCCACTGAGCCCGTCACGTCCACTGAGCCCGCCTCGTCCACCGCTTCCCCGCGCGCCGCCTTATCGCCCCCGGAAGCGCGCCGGGCTCCCTCCCTCACGGCCCGCGTCCGCCGGACGGCACTGCGGACGGTCCGCCGGCTGCCGTACCTGCTGCTGAAGGGGGCGACCAAGTCCGCGGCCATCGTGGCTCTACTCCTGCTGTGGGAGATCGCGCCACGAGCCGGTCTGGTGGACCGGACCTTCCTGCCGCCGTTCAGTGAGGTCGCCGACGCCTGGTGGGGGCTCGCCGCAGACGGTCAGCTCGCCGACAACGCGCGCGCCAGCCTGGCGCGTTCGTTCAGCGGATTCGGTATCGCCGTGGCCGTCGCCGTACCGCTCGGGCTGCTGATCGGCTGGTACCGGCCGGTCGCCGACCTTCTCGGACCGCTCCTGGAGGTGTTCCGCAACACCGCGGCGCTGGCCCTGCTGCCGGTGTTCGTCCTGCTGCTGGGCATCGGAGAGACCTCGAAGATCTCCATCGTGGTGTACGCGTGCACCTGGCCCATCCTGCTCAACACCATCAGCGCGGTCCGCAACGTCGACCCGACCCTGCTGAAGCTGGCGAAATCCATGGACCTGTCCGCGCCCCGGCTGTTCCAGAAGGTCATCCTGCCGGCCTCGGTACCGGTGATGTTCACCGGCATCCGGCTGGCAGGAGCGGTGTCGATCCTGGTGCTGGTCGCCGCCGAGATGATCGGTGCCAAGGCGGGACTCGGCTATCTGATCAACGCCTCGCAGTACAACTTCGCGATCCCGCAGATGTACGCGGGCATCATCACGATCTCCGCCATCGGCGTGGTCTTCAACCAGTTCCTGGTGACCGTCGAGCGACGACTCAGCTCCTGGCGCGTACCCGCGGGCGGCTGACCTGCCCGCCACCGCACCGCCCTCGCCACCTCCTGTCACCCGCTGCTCTCGCTGCCCCCGATCCGAGGAACCCCATGACCGCGCCCAGACCCCGTCAGCTGCATCTCAACGCCTTCCTGATGAACGCGGGCCACCACGACGCCGCCTGGCGACACCCGCGCACCCAGCCCGAACGCGTCACCGATCTGCGCTACTTCCAGCACCTCGCACGCACCGCCGAGCGCGGCCTGCTCGACTCCGTCTTCCTCGCCGACGGGCTCGCCCTGTGGGGGAAGGTCCGCCACAACGCGCTCGGCGGCTTCGAACCGCTCACCCTGCTGTCGGCCCTGGCGGCGGTCACCGAGCACGTGGGCCTGATCGCCACCGTCTCCACCACCTTCAACGAGCCCTTCCACACCGCCCGCAAGTTCGCCTCCCTGGACCACATCAGCGGCGGCCGGGCCGGCTGGAACATCGTCACCTCCGGCACCGTGAACGAGGCCCGCAACTTCGGGCAGGACGAGCACCTGGAGCACGGGCTGCGCTACGAGCGGGCGCGGGAGTTCGTCGAGGTCGCCACCAAGCTGTGGGACAGCTGGGAGGACGACGCGATCCTGCTCGACCGTGCGCGCGGCGTCTACGCCGACACCGACAAGGTGCGCGAGATCAACCACCGCGGAGAGTACTTCGGGGTGCAGGGCCCGCTGAACGTGCCGCGCACCCCACAGGGCTACCCGCTGCTGGTGCAGGCCGGTTCGTCGGAGGACGGCAAGGAGTTCGCCGCCCAGTACGCCGAGGCCGTCTTCACCGCCCAGCAGACCCTCGCCGACGGTCAGGCCTTCTACAAGGACCTCAAGTCCCGGCTCGCCCGCCACGGCCGCACCGGAGACCAGCTGCTGGTGCTCCCCGGTATCGCGCCCGTCATCGGCTCCACGGAGGCCGAAGCTCGCGCACTGGAGCAGGAGCTGACGGACCTTCAGGTTCCGGAGTACGGGCTCGCCCAGCTGTCCGGCATGCTCGGCACCGATCTGACCGGACTGCCGCTGGACGGGCCGCTGCCCGAGCTGCCGGAGGAGCGGGACATCAACGGCAACAAGAGCCGCTTCGCACTCGTCGCCGAACTCGCCCGCCGCGACGGCCTCACCCTGCGCGAGCTCATCGCCCGCCTCGGCGCCGGACGCGGCCACCGCGTCTTCGCCGGCACTCCTGAGCAGATGGCCGACGAGATCGAGGAGTGGTTCACCGAGGGCGCCGCCGACGGCTTCAACATCATGCCGCCCCATCTGCCGGGCGGCCTGGAGGACTTCGTCGACCACGTCGTACCCATCCTGCAGCGGCGCGGGCTGTTCCGTACCGAGTACACCGGCCGCACCCTGCGCGAGAACTACGGTCTGGCCCGCCCCGCCAACCGGCTGACCGCGACAGCCGCGGGAGAGGAGGTGGCCGTATGAACGGTCTCGACCTCACCACGGACGTCCTGGTGGTCGGCGGCGGCCCCGCCGCCACTTGGGCCGCGCTCAAGGCGGCCCAGGACGGAGCGGACGTCGTCCTCGCCGACAAGGGCTACTGCGGCACCAGCGGCGCCACCGCCTCCGCCGGAACGGGCGTCTGGTACGTCCCCCCGGAGCCCGCCGCGCGCGAGGCCGCCATGGCGAGCAGGGAGGGACTCGGCGGTTACCTTGCCGACCGGCGCTGGATGGCGCGGGTGCTGGACCAGACGTACGCCGGGATGAACGAACTGGCGGCGGCAGGGCGCTATCCCTTCCCGACGGGACCGGACGGAAAGCAGCTCAGGAACGGCCTCCAGGGGCCGGAGTACATGCGCAGGATGCGGATCCGCGTGCAGCGGGCCGGGGCGCGCGTCCTCGACCACAGCCCGGTCACCGAGTTGCTCACCGATCCCTCCGGGGCGGTCGCCGGGGCCCGGGGGCATCGGCGCCAGGCCGGTCAGCCGTACCGGGTGCGCGCCGGGGCGGTCGTACTGGCCACGGGCGGCTGCGCGTTCCTCAGCGGTGCTCTGGGCTGCAACGTCAACACCGGCGACGGCGCGCTGTTCGCCGCGGAGGCGGGCGCGGAGATGTCCGGGATGGAGTTCTCCAACGCGTACGGCATCGCTCCCGAGGGAACCTCCGTCACCAAGACCGCGTTCTACTCCTTCGCGACCTTCTACCACGAGGACGGCACGGTCCTGGAGGGCGCGGCCAGCCAGGGCGGCCGGTCCGTGATCGCGAAGGCCCTGCTCAGCGAGAAGGTGTACTGCCGCCTCGACCGGGCGGACGAGGCGGCCCGGCAGGCCATGCGGCTGGCCCAGCCGAACTTCTTCCTCACTTTCGACCGGCTCGGCATCGACCCCTTCACCCAGCGCTTCGCCATCACCCTCCTCGCCGAGGGCACCGTGCGCGGCACCGGCGGCATCCGCATCACCGGCGACGACTGCTCCACCACCGTCCCAGGGCTGTACGCGGCCGGGGACGCGGCGACCCGTGAGCTGATCTGCGGCGGCTTCACCGGCGGCGGCAGCCACAACGCCGCCTGGGCCATCTCCTCGGGGAGCTGGGCGGGTCAGGGCGCGGCCCGCCACGCCCGCTCGCTCGGCGTACGCGCCGTCACGAGGCGCCTGGTAGCCGCCGGCGGGGCCGGGCTCCGGCCCACCGGGACACCGGGTCCGGCCGAAGCCTTCCGCGAGGTCGTCACCGCGGTCCGGGCCGAGGTGCTGCCGTACGAGAAGAACTACCTGCGCCACGGCGACCGGCTCACCGCCTCGCTGGAGGTCCTCGACAGCCTCTGGGAGCAGTCGCGCGCCTCCCTGCGCGCCGAGGGCGGGGACACCATACGGGCGAGGCAGGCGGCGGCCATGGCGGCACACGCCCGCTGGATGTACGCGGCCGCACTGGCCCGTACCGAGACCCGCGGCATGGCCAAACGGCTCGACTTCCCCGCGCAGGACCCCGGCCGGCGCCACCGCATCACGACGGGCGGTCTGGACCGGGTGTGGACCCGAGTCGAGCCCCTGACGAATGCGCCGGCCACGTCAGCCGTACCCCTGGAGGTGGCTTCATGATCGAACTGGTCTCGGCGGAACGCTGCATCACCTGCGACAAGTGCATCAAGGTCTGCCCGACCAACGTCTTCGACCGAGGCGAGGACGGCATCCCGGTTCTCGCCCGCCGCGACGACTGCCAGACCTGCTTCCAGTGCGAGGCGAACTGCCCGGCCGACGCCCTGTTCGTCGCGCCCCTGACCCGACCGCTGCCCGACGACTCAGCCGCCCGGGACGAGGACCACCTGGACAGTACGGGGCTGCTCGGCAGCTACCGCCGGCACATCGGCTGGGGACGGGGCCGCACCCCCGGCGCGCTGCGGGCCATCGGCCCTCCCCTCAGCCCGCCGGGGACCAAGGGAACCTCACCGCCCATCACTTCATGACCACCCGACGATCACATACCAGCTGATCACCCCTCGAAAGGACACCCGCGCATGACCACCAGCACCGACTTCGACATCCGCAGGATCGGCGGCCGTATCGGCGCCGAGATCCTCGGCGTGGACCTCTCCACCGGCCTCACCCCCGCCGTCGTCACCGAGATCAACTCGGCACTCCTGGAACACAAGGCGCTCGTCTTCCGCGACCAGCACCTCGACGACGCGGGCCAGCTCCGCTTCGCCTCCCTCTTCGGTGAGCTGACCACCGCGCATCCGACGGTCCCCTCCGTCGACGGGCAGCCGAACATCCTGCCGGTCGACGGCGACGAGGGGATCCGCGCCAACCAGTGGCACACCGATGTCACCTTCGTCCGTACGCCCCCGAAGGCGTCCACGCTGCGCGGCATCGTGGTCCCGCCCTACGGCGGCAACACGCTCATCGCCAACTCGGCCGCCGCGTACCGGGATCTGCCCGAGCCGCTGCGGGAGCTGGCGGACAAGCTGTGGGCGGTGCACACCAACGACTACGACTACGCCGCCCCGAAGAGCGACAAGGCGGCCGAGTACCGCAAGCGGTTCGTCTCCCGGAGGTACCGCACCGCCCACCCGGTGGTCCGCGTCCATCCCGAGACCGGGGAACGGGGGCTGTTCATCGGCGGCTTCGCCCAGAGCATCGTCGGCCTCGGCCCTTCCGAGTCCCGGGACCTGCTGCGCATCTTCCAGTCGTACGTCACCCGCCCGGAGAACATCGTGCGGGTGGCCTGGACGCCGGGCGACCTGGTCCTGTTCGACAACCGCATCACCCAGCACTACGCCCCGGACGACTACGGCGACCTGCCGCGCCTGCTGCACCGGGCGACTGTCGCGGGCGACGTCCCCGTCGGCGTCGACGGCACCCTCAGCCATGTCATCGAGGGTGACGACGCCTCCCATTACACCCCCGCCGCGGCCTGAGTCCCTCGGCTGCCGGGCAGGGGCACCTGCTCCTGCCCGGCGGCCTGCTCGAAGCGAAGGCCGGCCGAAGCCTTGAGGGATACTGTGCGCATGCGGATCTCAGCCAGGGCGGATTACGCGGTACGTGCCGCGCTGCAGCTCGCCGCGTCACGGGATGACGGGCCGCTGAAGGCCGAGGCCATCGCCGACGCCCAGGACATCCCGCACAAGTTCCTCGAAAGCATCCTGAACGACATGCGCCGGGGCGGTCTCGTGCTCAGCCAGCGCGGCGGCAACGGCGGCTACCGGCTGGCCAGGCCCGCGGAGTCCATCAGCATCGCCGACGTCATCCGCGTCGTGGACGGACCACTGGTCTCGGTACGCGGGGTCCGCCCGCCGGACCTGTCCTACACCGGCCCCGCCCAGTCACTGCTCCCCCTGTGGATCGCGCTGCGGTCCAACGTGCGCGAGATCCTCGATGGCGTGTCGCTCGCCGACGTCGCATCGGCCCAACTGCCCGCCCCCGTATCCGCGTTGACGGACGCTCCGGGAGCCTGGGTAAACCCCTGACACGCTGGGCATCCGCACAGGCATTCCAATAATCGAGACGGCCGCGTCCATCATATGAACACCCCCTTGGGGCGGGCGCCGCCTTCTGCCACGATCCCTATCAACCTGATGGGAAAACTAGGAATGTGCGGGGTGGCCATGAGAACGCTCAACCGTGCAGTCCGGCCGCTCCCCCTCCTGACCTCGCGTCGCCACATCGACCTCGGGCGCACATCCAGCGCCATCTGTCGGCCCGTCTGAGACCGTCCGCAGGACATCCTGTGGGCCGCGCCGCCACCCACGCCTCCCCGTCAGCGGGCGGCGAGCGTCGCCGAGCCATGGGCCCTACGCCTCGCGCCTTCCGCATCTCCCTGATCAACCCATTCCCTGAGAGGACACCTCCGTGTCTGCCGCAAGACCGCACACCATCCTGCGCACGTTCGCCGTCATCGCGGCGCTCCCCCTGCTGCTGACCGCATGCGGCTACGGTTCCGAGTCCACTGATGACGACAAGCAGACCGAGGTCGCGGCGGACGCCAAGAAGCTGTCCGCCGACGAAGTGAAGATCGGCTACTTC
This sequence comes from Streptomyces sp. 4N124, assembly GCF_052245395.1. Taxonomy (NCBI): domain Bacteria; kingdom Bacillati; phylum Actinomycetota; class Actinomycetes; order Kitasatosporales; family Streptomycetaceae; genus Streptomyces; species Streptomyces sp. 4N124. The sequence goes on along the minus strand of NZ_JBQQBS010000001.1, from coordinate 22,831 downwards.
CCCAACCTCACGCACGCCACCGCTCTGGTGGGCGTCCAGGAGGGCCTGCTCCAGAAGGAGCTCGGCGGCACCAAGATCAAGCCGTCGACCTTCAACGCCGGACCTTCCGAGATCGAGGCACTGAACGCCAAATCCATCGACATCGGCTGGATCGGCCCCTCCCCCTCCATCAACGGCTACGCCAAGTCGAACGGCAAGAACCTGCGCATCATCAGCGGTTCCGCCTCCGGCGGCGTGAAGCTCGTCGTCAACCCGGACAAGATCAAGTCCCTGGACGACCTCAAGGGCAAGAAGATCGCCACGCCGCAGCTCGGCAACACGCAGGACGTGGCGTTCCTCAACTGGATCGCGGAGAAGGGCTGGAAGGTCGACGCGGAAAGCGGCAAGGGCGATGTCTCCGTGATCCGTACGGACAACAAGATCACCCCGGACGCCTACAAGTCCGGCTCCATCGACGGCGCCTGGGTGCCGGAGCCGACCGCGTCCAAGCTGGTCTCCGAGGGCGCCGAGGTGCTGCTCGACGAGTCCGATCTGTGGCCGGACAAGAAGTTCGTGATCACGAACATCATCGTGCGGCAGGACTTCCTCAAGGAGCATCCGGACATCGTCGAAGCCGTGCTGCGCGGCTCCGTGAAGACCAACGAGTGGATCAACGCCAACCCGGAGAAGGCCAAGGCGTCCGCCAACACGGCGCTGGAGAAGTTGTCGGGCAAGGCGTTGCCCGCCGAAGTCATCGACCCTGCCTGGGAGTCCATCACCTTCCTCGACGACCCGCTGGCCTCCACCCTCGACGCCCAGGCGGAACACGCCGTCAAGGCCGGTCTGCTGGAGGAGCCCGACCTGAAGGGCATCTACGACCTCGCACCGCTGAACAAGGTCCTCAAGGCCGAGGGCAAGGACGAGGTCGCCGACGCCGGTCTCGGCGCCGAGTAACGACCCACCGGATCCGATGAGTTCCCAGGAGGCGAGGACCATGGCCACCACGATCGTCAAGGCTGCCGAAGACGCCACGGCGGCAACGCACGCCGCCCGCATGGAGCATGTCTCGAAGTCCTTCCCCGCGCCGGGCACGCCCGGCGGACAGCAGCTCGTGCTGGACGACATCACGCTCGATGTGGCGCCCGGCGAGTTCGTCACCCTCCTGGGAGCCTCCGGCTGCGGCAAGTCCACACTGCTCAACCTGGTCGCGGGACTGGACCTGCCGTCCGCCGGCTCGATCGACACGGACGGCCGGCCCGCCCTGATGTTCCAGGAACACGCGCTGTTCCCGTGGTTGACCGCGGGCAAGAACATCGAGCTGGCGCTGAAGCTGCGCGGCGTCGCCAAGCCGGAGCGCCGTCAGGAGGCGGAACGGCTGCTGGAACTGGTACGGCTGCAGGGGTCCTACGGCAAGCGGGTGCACGAGCTGTCGGGCGGTATGCGGCAGCGCGTCGCACTGGCCCGTGCGCTGGCCCAGGACAGCCGGCTGCTGCTGATGGACGAGCCGTTCGCAGCGCTGGACGCGATCACCCGTGACGTACTGCACGACGAACTGACCCGTATCTGGGGCGAGACGGGCTTGTCGGTGCTGTTCGTGACACACAACGTGCGGGAGGCGGTGAAGCTGGCGCAGCGGGTGGTGCTCCTGTCCTCGCGGCCGGGACGGATCGCCCGGGAGTGGACCGTCGGCATTCCGCAGCCGCGCCGTATCGAGGACAGCGCGGTCGCCGAGCTGTCCGTCGAGATCACCGACGAACTGCGTAGGGAGATCCGCCGTCATGGCCAGCACTGACCCCGGCGTCGACATCAACAAGGACGGCTCCCCGGCAGCCGGGGAGCCCCAGGACTCATCGGACCTGGCGGGATTGGAGGCAGGGCTCGACGCGCTGGACTCGGTCCAGGCCGGCCGTACATCGCTGCGCGAGACACTGATACGCAAGGTGCTGCCGCCCATCACGGCCGTCGCACTGGTGCTGGTGGTCTGGCAGCTGCTGGTGTGGGCGGAGGTCGTCGCCGCCTACAAGTTGCCCTCGCCGTCCGCGGTGTGGGACGAGGTTACCGACGCCTGGCGGCAGGGCACACTGCTCGACTACATCTGGACCAGCGTCTCGCGCGGCCTGCTCGGCTTCCTGATGGCACTCGCCATCGGCACGCCGCTAGGCCTGCTGGTCGCCCGGGTGAAGTTCGTCCGGGCGGCCATCGGCCCCATCCTGTCCGGTCTGCAGTCACTGCCGTCCGTGGCCTGGGTGCCACCCGCCGTGCTCTGGCTGGGCCTCAACAACTCGATGATGTACGCCGTGATCCTGCTCGGCGCGGTCCCGTCCATCGCCAACGGCCTCGTCGCGGGCATCGACCAGATCCCCCCGCTGTTCCTGCGTGCCGGGCGGACACTGGGCGCGACCGGACTGCGCGGGGCCTGGCACATCGTGATGCCGGGTGCGCTACCCGGCTACCTGGCCGGCCTGAAGCAGGGTTGGGCGTTCTCCTGGCGGTCGCTGATGGCTGCCGAGATCATCGCCTCCTCGCCCGATCTGGGCGTCGGGCTCGGCCAGTTGCTGGAAAACGGGCGGAACAACTCCAGCATGTCGCAGGTGTTCCTGGCCATCTTCCTGATCCTGCTCGTCGGCATCGCCATCGACCTGCTGATCTTCAGCCCAGTGGAGCGGCGGGTGCTGCGCGGCCGGGGGCTGCTGGTCACCCGCTGAACGAACGGATCGTGAGCAGCACCGGCTCGACCGTGGGGCGATGACCCCGGCGGGCCGGTGCTGCTGTTGCGGATGAGGCGGCCCGACCCAGTCAGTCGACGAACAGCCCCCGCGCCGCCGCCCGCGCGTCGAACTCACCGTAACCGTCCTGGGTGACCTGTTGCCCGTGACAACCATTACTGAAAGCTGCCCCGGCCCGGATTGGGCCCTCATGCACTGTTTACGGATGGAGGAACCTACGAACCTGAGAATCCGCTGAGTATTCGGGCCGCACATTCGTATCTGAGGATGCGCTTCCCCCATGCCGGAAGTCCTGCCGGCTCCGGAGATGTCCTTGAGAGGCCTGATGAGACGCAACACGCGAAGAAGATCGAAGACTGCCCGCCGGGCGGTAGGCGCGGCGGCCGCACTGGCCATAGGGGCCGGTGGGCTAGTGGCGGTCAACCTCTACGCCTCGGCCGACGAAACCAGCGCGTCGAAGGGCTCCACCCAGAACCAGGCGCTCGCGGCCGGCACCTCCACCATTGACTGCCCCGACGTCGGCCAGCAGTTGACATCAGTGCCCGCCAAGGCGAAGGCCCAGGTCGACAAGGAACTGGCACTCCTCGACAAGCAGATATCCGAGGCATACCAGCGCCTTTCCACCTCCCAGAAGGCGATTCAGCAGGACCCCAACTTCGCCCAGAACGCGATCGTGGGTCCGCTGAAGGACAAGCGGAAGGCGACGATCGACCGGATCGCCATCGCCATCGGCCGGGTGGCCGCCAAGCCGCAGGGCCTCGACGCCTTGGCGGCCTGCACGCTGCGCGCCACCGGCAGCGAGCCCACCGGTCAGCCCACCGCCGGTCAAGGCGGCAACAACACCAACGCCGGCGGGACCGGCAACGGACCCGTCGCCGCCGACTTCGTGGACATCACCAAGGTGAAGCCCAATGTGCGCACGCCGGCCAAGTCGGCGAGGGCCTCAAAGGGTGTCTTCGTCAGCAAGTGCGGGGTGAACGCCAACAAGCTGTACAACAGCGACAACGTCATCGTCGCGCCCGGTGTCACCAACGGCGCACACCACGTGCACGATTACATCGGCAACCAGGACAACGACGCCTTCTCGAGCGACCAGGACTTCGCCAAGGCCGGGACCAGCTGCCAGAACAAGGGCGACAAGTCGTCCTACTACTGGCCGGTGCTCCGCCTGCAGGACGGCACCAAGGAGTTCGACGCCGACAAGCAGGGCGGCGGCGCCGAGGGCAACACGGGCCGGATTCTGACGGCCAAGAAGGCCACCTTGAACTTCGTGGGCAGCCCTCGCGGCAAGGTGGTGGCGATGCCCCAGTTCCTGCGCATCATCACCGGTGACGCCAAGGCGTTCGTCAACGGCACGGCCAACGCCAACGCCTCATGGAGCTGCACCGGCTTCGAGAACAAGGTGCAGTTGAAGGACAAGTACCCCCTCTGCCCGTCAGGCAGCGACGTGGTGCGCACCTTCAAGTTCCAGAGCTGCTGGGACGGCAGGAACATCGACAGCGCCAACCACCGTACGCACGTGGCCTTCGCTGACGCAGCCGGCAACTGCCCGACCGGCTTCAAGGCCATTCCCCAGTTGGTGCAGCGTCTGGTGTACGACGTGGACGCGCCCAGCGTCAGGGACAACGGCAAGACCCGTCCGTTCTTCTCGCTGGACAGCTTCCCCGAACAGCAGCACAAGCCGGTCACCGACCACGGTGACTTCATCAACGTCTTCGACGCGAAGCTGATGAACAAGGCGGTCCAGTGCATCAACACCGGACGTAAGTGCAGCTGAGTCCGAGTACCGAGCGGTGGGCGTCGTGCTGACGACGCCCACCGCCATGAACGGAATGCCCTCGATCACCCCTCCGTGCCGCCCGCTGCACCGCTGCCGGGGCCACCGAGGGCGCCGGACGAGGAGGTACCCGCCTCGTGCGCGCTCGGTGGCGCGCCGAGCGTGGCCTTCGGGCCGCTCGGGCGGACGTACACTCGGCACATGAGTCGCACACGTGCCGTGAGGGACAGCCTGCAGCGGGCTGCCTGTCGGCTGTGCCCGGCTGCCATGGGATCGGCTGCCGCAGGCCCGGCGACCGCAGCTGACAATGAGGCGCCCGACAGCGGCCGCATCGCGCTGCACGGCCACGGCTAGCGATTCTCCGCGCCCTCACCGGGGCCAGGCCCTGGCCTCGCTCGGCTCGCTTTCCTCGCAAACACACCGCAGGCAACACGGCAGGACTGCTGCTGCCGGCCTGAGCCGCCGGATCCGGTTCTGACCGGACGCGTCCGCGACACCTGCGCACCCGCTCAACGGCACCACCGCAGCTTCCGGCGCACCGCCGGGGCTGCCGCCTGGCGACGGCCGCACGACGGCCCGAGCCACTTCGAAGGGATCACTGTGAAGCTGAGCGAGTTGCTGGCCGGGCAGGAGCACCACGTTCTGCAGGGTGACCCGGCAAGGACGGCGATCACCGCGGGAACCACCTTCGACGCCGACCGGGTGACGCCGGGTTCGCTGTTCATCGCCGTGCCCGGCCACCGTGCAGGCGGCCCCGACTCGGTGGCACCTGCCCTCGCATGCGGCGCGGCGGCGGTACTCGTCGACGCCGCGACGCCGGCACCGGAGGCGTCGGTGTGGGAGTCGGCACCGGAGGTGTGCGTCGTACGGGTGCCGGACACCCGGACAGCGGCCGCGGTCGTCGCCTCCCGCTATTTCGGTGAGCCGGGGCGGCAGATGGACATGGTGGCGATCACCGGTACCAACGGCAAGACGTCGGTCTCGTACATGGTCGAGTCCGTCCTGCGGATCTCCGAGGGCGCGAAGGTGGGGGTCATCGGGACCGCCGGCAGCCGGATCGGCGACGAGCTGATCCCGATGCCGAGGTCGGTACTGACCACGCCGGAGTCGCCGGACCTGCAGTACCTGCTGGGGTGCATGCGCGACCGCGGAGTCGGCAGCGCGGTACTGGAAGCCACGTCCATGGCGCTGCTGACACACCGGGTGGACCGTACATTCATCGACGTCGGCGTGTTCACCAACCTGACGCAGGATCACCTGGACGATCACGGAACGATGGCGAACTACCGGGACGCCAAGCTGCGTCTGTTCCAGGGCTTGTGCAGGCACGCTGTGGTCAACGCCGACGACCCGGTGGGCGCCGGGATCCAGGCGATGATGCCGGGCGCGGTGACCACGTACGCCTTGGACGCCGAGGCGGACTACCGGGCCACCGACCTCTCCGTGGACGCTTTCGGCACGCGTTTCATCCTGCACCACGACGGCCGCAAGTATCCGGCGGCGATCCCCGTCCCGGGCCGCTTCTCGGTGGCCAACGCGCTGGCCACCGTGGCGGCCTGCCACCTTCTGGGCCACGATCTGGGCAGGCTGGTCGCCGCCCTCGACCGGATGCCCGTGATCCCGGGTCGGTTCGAGCGCTTCCAGACGCCGCGCGGCACGTCGGTGATCGTGGACTACGCGCACTCACCGGACTCCCTGGACAAGGTCCTCACCACCATCCGCGACTTCGCACGCGGCCAGGTCATCACCGTCTTCGGCTGCGGCGGGGACCGGGACACCACCAAGCGGACGGACATGGGCAGGATCGCCGGAACCCACTCCGATCTGTGCGTCCTCACCTCGGACAACCCCCGAGGCGAAGACCCCCAGGCCATCCTGGACCAGATCGCCCCCGGCATCGCGGCGACCGGCACACCGTTCGAACGGTTCACCGACCGCCGTCAGGCCGTCGCCTTCGCTCTCTCCGCCGCGGGCCCGGACGACATCGTCCTGATCGCCGGCAAGGGCAGCGAGCCCCATCAGATCATCGGCGACAAACTGCTCCCCTTCAGCGACATGGCAACCGTGCTCGAACTCACCCGGGGATAGCGGGCCCTGCCGCCTCAAGCGCGGACCGCCCGCGCCGTACTCGGCCCGAAAGCGCCTCGCCGGTCCCTACTGCCCTTACCGCGGAAGTGCACCGATTCGGTGGTCGGATCGCTCACGCTCGGCGCCGGTCAGCTCGCCCCACGGGGCCGCACCCATGAACGCCCGTCCGGCCGGCCCGAGGACGACCGGATACAGTGCGCGAGAGGGCAGCCTGGTCAGAGAGGGGCAGCGTGACCGACACCAGCGACACCCGACCCGCCGACAGCGAAGCGCAAGCTCCGCGGCGGAGCCGACTGCGCCGCCTGATGCGCTACATCCCCCTGATCGCCCCCGTCCTGCTGTGGGCCGTGCCCTGCTGGGTGCTCCTGCACGCCGGCCAGCACTGGCCGCTGCCCGTCACGCTGGTCGGTACCGCCCTGTTCGCCCTCGGCCTCCTTGGTATGCCGCTCGCGATGGGGCGCGGCCATGGCCGGCGCCAGCAGGACCGGGCGGCGATCGTCGGTGACACCCTGCTGGGCACCAGCTGGGTTCTGTTCACCTGGTCCATTCTGCTCGGCGTCCCCTTGTGGCTCGCCCTGACCGTGGCCGGCGTCGGCGAGAGTCAGGACCGGGCCCGAATCGTCACGTGGGCCGTCCTCGGCATCTCCGCCGTACTGCTCGCCTGGGGGTACGCCGAGGCCCGCCGCGTGCCGCGCGTGCGCCGCCTCGACGTACAACTCCCACGGCTGGGTGCCGGGTTGGACGGCACCCGCGTCGTCCTCATCACCGACACCCACTACGGCCCACTCGATCGCGCTCGCTGGTCGGCGCGGGTGTGCGAGACGGTGAACACGCTGGAAGCCGACCTGGTCTGCCACACCGGCGACATCGCGGACGGCACGGCCGAACGCCGCCGCGCCCAGGCCGCCCCGCTCGCTACCGTGCGGGCCACCCGGGCCCGGGTCTACGTCACCGGCAACCACGAGTACTACAGCGAGGCCCAGGGCTGGGTCGACCTGATGGACGAACTGGGCTGGGAGCCGCTGCGCAACCGCCATCTGCTGCTCGAACGCGGAGGCGACACCCTCGTGGTCGCCGGCGTGGATGACGTCACCGCCGAGTCCTCCGGCCTGGCAGGCCACGGCGCCCACCTCGCCGGAGCCTTGAACGGAGCCGACCCCGACCTACCCGTCCTGCTCCTGGCACACCAGCCCAAGTTCGTCGACCGGGCGGCAGCCGGCGGCGTCGACCTCCAACTCTCCGGCCACACCCACGGCGGCCAGATATGGCCCTTCCACCACCTGGTCCGCATCGACCAGCCCGCCCTCGCCGGCCTCAGCCACCACGGCGCCCGCACCCTCCTCTACACCAGCCGCGGCACCGGCTTCTGGGGCCCGCCGTTCCGCGTATTCGCCCCCAGCGAGATCACCCTGCTCGTGCTCCGCTCCCCGCACCTGCCCACCTCGCCGTAGCACTGGGGGGCCAGTACCACCAGCAGCCGAAGAATCTGCCGGTACCGGGTAAAGGAGTTCGTGTGCCACACGTGGGCGAACGTATGGCGCCTCCCGAGATCTGGATCGCACTCGGTTACTTCAGTGCTCCCGCCATGACGCCGTTGACGAACTGCCGCTGGAAGGCGAAGAAGACCACCAGCGGGATGATCATGGAGAGGAAGGCGCCGGAGGACAGCACGTCGATGTTGGTGCCGAACTGGCGGGTCTGCTGTTGCAGGGCCACGGTGAGTGGGGCCGAGCCGGGGTCGGCGAAGATGAGCGCGACGAGCATGTCGTTCCAGACCCACAGGAACTGGAAGATGCCGAGCGAAGCTATCGCGGGCCCTCCCAGCGGAACCACCACTCGGAGGAAGAGCCACACCTCGCCCGCCCCGTCGAGGCGGGCGGCCTCCAGCAGTTCGCGTGGGATGGCCGCGAAGAAGTTCCGTAGCAGGAAGATCGCGAACGGCAGACCGAAAGCGACGTGGAAGAGGACGACGCTGACGATGCTGCCGAAGATCCCGAGCTTCCCGAACAGACTGGTGATGGGCACCAGCGCGACCTGGAGAGGGACCACGAGCAGGCCGACGATCAGCAGGAAAACCCAGTCCCGGCCCGGAAATTCGACCCACGCGAAGACATATCCGGCGAGTGAGCCGACGACCACGACCAGCAGCGTGGCAGGGACGGTGATCAGCAGACTGTTCAGGAACGAATCCGTGATCGCCGAGTTGTCCAGCAGGTTGGTGTAGTTGTGCGGGGTCAGCTGCGCGGGCTTGGTGAGGACCGTCCACCAGCCGGACGCCTGGATGTCCAGCGGCCCGCGCAGCGAGGACAGCAGCAGACCGACCGTGGGCAGCAGCCAGAACAGGGCGACAGCCAGCAGAACGAGCCGTGTGGATCCGCCGGCGAGCCGACGTGCCGCACGGGCGGCAGTGCCCGGTCCCGTGCGGCCGGAGGCGGCCCGGGTAGTCCGGGTGGTCTTCGCGGCCCGGGCGGTCTGAAGGGTTGTCACCGTGACTTCTCCTTTCGGAACCGCTTGATGTTGAGGAACATGACCGGCGCGACCAGGGCGAGCAGGAGTACGGCGAGCGCGCTGCCGGTGCCCTGGTCATTGCCGCCGCCGAAGGAGGACAGGTAGAGCTGCAGGGCAAGCACGTTGGCGTCCTGCTGGCTGGCACCGGGTGCGATGACGTACACCAGGTCGAAGATCTTCAGCACGTTGATCACCAGCGTGACCAGTACGACTCCCAGCACCGGCGCCAGGAGCGGCACCGTGATGCGGCGGAAGACCTGCCACTCCCTCGCGCCGTCGACGCGTGCGGCCTCCAGCAGTTCCCGGGGGATCCCGGCCAGTCCGGCAGCGATCAGCACCATGGCGAAGCCGGTCCACATCCACACGTAGGCGCCGATGATCGACCACGTGACGAGGGTCGGACCGAGCCAGTTGACGCCCGCGTACTGGGCGGTGAAGTTCGTCGCGGGCAGGCGGAGTTGAAGCGGCGAGGTGCCGATACGGTCGGCGGGCAGAGCGAATGTGCCGTCCTTGGACGCGGTTGCCGTGGCGACGGCTCGCCCGTCGCGCACAGCCTCGACCCGAACGCCGGCCAGCGCCTTCTCTCCCCGGTCGATCTTCCCGGGGGTGCCGCCGCCCGGCTGGAAGTCCAGCCAGACCGTGCCGCACAAGGCGCCCGAGGGGCACGAACCCGGTGCGGCGGCCTGCGCAGCGCCGGTCAGGGTATTGGGCTGCACTCCGACCAGAGCCAGCGCGGCCGGACCGTCACCGGGGCTGACGGGTTTGCCGGTGTAGGGGCCGCCGACCGGGCCTGTCAGGGTGCTGCCGGGGCCTGCCACTCTCGGATGGGCCCCGGGGTACGCCGATGCCTTGAAGAAGGTGTCGTGGACACCGGTCGCCACCGCGTTGGCCACGCCCTTGCCCGGGTCCTGGTCGTAGACGAGCCGGAAGATGATGCCGGCGGCCAGCATGGAGATGGCCATCGGCATGAAGACGACCAGTTTGAACGCGGTGCCCCAGCGGATCCGCTCGGTGAGCACGGCGAAGATCAGGCCGAGTCCGGTGGCCGCGACGGGTGCGACCACGACCCAGATCGCGTTGTTCTTGATGGCGACGAGGGTCTGGTGGTCGGTGAAGATGCCGGTGTAGTTGGACAGCCCGACGAAGTCGGTGAAGCCGTCGGGGCCGAAGAGGCTGCGTATCACCGACCACACGATCGGATACACCACGAGCGCACCGAGCAGGATCAGCGCGGGCAGCAGGAAGAACGCGGCGATCCACTTACGGCCCAGGGGTGTCCTGGCGCGGCGGGCGGGTGCCCCCGCCGCCGCGGGGGCGGCGGGGGACGGCGGAGAAAGGGTCTGTGACATGGCGACTGCCTCAGCCCGCCTTGGCGAACGCCTTCGCGGCGTCCGCTTCGAGCTGCTTCTGCGCGCCCGCGACGTCGGAAGGCTTGGCGAGGAAGTCCTGTAGGTCCTTCCACTCTCCTTGCCCCTTCGTTCCGCCGAAGGCGGCCGGTGCCTGATCGGACATGTCGAACCGGATGTCGTCCCCGGCCTTGATCAGGTTCTTCGCGATGTTCCGTACGGTGTCGTCGCGGTAGTCGGAGAAGCCGACTGCCTTGTTCGGTGACAGGAAACCGCCCTGCTGAACAGCGATCGCTCCTGCCTCCGGGGACGCGAGGAAGCGCATCAGCGCCCGTGCGCCTTCGCCGTCCTTGAGGGCGACCGCGACATCGCCGCTGCTCAGCACCGGTGCCTTACCGCCCTCCACGGCAGGGAACGGGAAGACCTTGGCGTCGGTGCCGACCTTGGCCGTGGTCTCCTGGGTGATGTTGGTCGCGATGAACTCGCCCTCGTAGACCAGCGCGGCCTTGGGCGGCTTGGCGAAGACCTGGCCGACCGAGGTGGGGAAGTCGGTCTGCAGCGTGCCCCGCGTGCCTCCGGCCATCAGATCGGGCCTGCCGAAGATCTGGCCCAGCGTGGTCAGCGCCTTGGTCACCGAGGGGTCGGTCCACTTGATCTGATGCTTCGTCAACTTGTCGTACATGGCCGGGCCTGCCTGGCTGAGGTAGATGTTCTCGAACCAGTCGGTGACGAGCCAGCCGTCGGCGCCGCCTATGGAGAACGGAGGAGTGCCCGAGTCGGAGAGCGTCTGAGCGTCCTTGAGCAACTGCTCCCAGGTGGTGGGGGTGTCGGTCAGTCCGGCCTGTTCCCAGACCGCGGTGTTGTACCAGAACAGGGACTTGTTGGTGACCTTGAAGAACACGCCGTACTGCTTGTCCTGGTACGTGCCCAGGTCGCGCCAGGCCTGGCTGTAGTTCTGGTCCAACTCCTTGGTCACGTCAGGCTGGAGCGGCTTGAGCCAGCCAGTTTTGGCGAACTGCTGGAGCACGCCGGGCTGTGGCAGCAGAGCCACGTCCGGCGGAGAGCCGCCCTGGATCTTGCTGCCGACGAAGGTCGACACGTTGTCACCGGTGGGCACGAAGGTGGTCTTCGCTCCTGTCAGCTCGTCGAACCGGGCCAGTACCTTGAGGAAGTTCTTCTGCTCGGCGCCCGTCCAGACGCCGGCCACCTGCAGCTCCTGCCCGTCGAGTTGGGGCAGCTTCAGCGTGGAGGCCTCTTCGGCACCGGTGGTCGCCGGGGTGCCGGCGGCGTCGTTGTCCGAGGAGCCGCACGCGGCGGCCCCCATCATCAGGACGGCCACGGCCGTCAGTGCTGCCGCTCTGCCATTCATCGGGTCACTCCTTTGTGAAAACGCGGAAAGGCGGAAGGGACATGTGGCGAGGGACGGCGGATTCAGCCCGTGAGGCCGTCGGCCGCCCACCAGGCGGCGGTGGAGCCGGGGAGTGTCCCGGGCGGGCAGGGACCGCTCGCGAGCAGCGGCGCGCCGGGGGCCGGGGCGGGACAAGGGACGTCGCCGAAGTTGACGGCGCACACCAGCCCGTCACCGCGTACGAAGGCCAGGACCTGCGGCGGAGACTCCAGCCAGCGCAGCGTCCCGTTGCCGAGCGACGGCAGGCTCGCACGCAGCCGAAGCGCGTCGTGGTAGAGGTGCCAGAAGGAACCGGGGTCGGCCATGAGCCGTTCGGTGGTGTGCTCGGCGAACCAGGCGGGCTGGGGCAGCCATGGCTGGGCGACGCCTTCGCCCGAGGTGAAACCGAACGGGGACAAGTGCCCCGACCACGGCAGGGGTACGCGGCAACCGTCGCGGATTCCCACACGGCTGCCGCTGCGGAAGAAGATCGGGTCGGTGAGCACCTCGTCCGGCAGGTCGACGACCTCCGGCAGGCCGAGCTCCTCGCCCTGGTAGACGTAGGCCGCGCCGGGCAGCGAGAGCATCAGCAGCGCGGCGGCGCGAGCACGGGCCGCGGCCGCGTAGCGGGTGACGGTGCGGATCTGGTCGTGGTTGTTGAGCACCCAGGTGATGGTCGAGCCGGTGTCGGCGATGCCCCGCAGGGCGTCCTGGATGACCCGGCGGAAGGTGGCGGCGTCCCACGGGGCCGTCAACATGTGGAAGAAGAACGCCTGGTGGAGTTCGTCCGGGCGGACATAGGCGGCCTGCTCGGCCGGGGTGCGTACGGACACCTCTCCGACGAGCAGCCGGTCGGTGCCGTCGCGTGCGGTGTACTCCTCGCAGATGGCGCGCCAGGTGCGCCAGACACCGTGCGTCTCGGGCTGGTTCCACGCCAGGGGATTGACCGTGTCGCGGGCCCGCGCGTCGGCCGCCGGGTCCGGGGAGTCCGGCAGTTCGGGATGCTTGAAGAGGCCGGTGGCCACGTCGATACGGAACCCGTCGACACCACGGTCCAGCCAGAACCGCAGCACCTGCTCGAAGTAGCCGCCGACTTCGGTGTTGCGCCAGTTCAGATCGGGCTGCTCCGGCCCGAACAGGTGCAGGTACCACTGGCCCGGTGTCCCGTCGGGCTCGGTGACCCGGGTCCAGGCAGGTCCGCCGAACATGGAGTGCCAGTTGTTGGGCGGCAGTTCGCCGGCCGTGCCGCGGCCCTCGGCGAAGTGGAAGCGGGATCTGGCCGGGCCGTCCGGGCCTTCGGCCAGGGCCTGGAGGAACCAAGGGTGCTTGCTGGAACAGTGGTTGGGGACGATGTCGATGAGCACCTTGAACCCCAGGCGGTGCGCGTCGTCCACCAGGTGTCCGAACTCCGCCAGGTCTCCGTAGACCGGGTCCACGTCGCAGTAGTCGGCGACGTCGTAGCCGTGGTCGTACTGCGGCGAGGGGTAGAACGGGTTGAGCCAGATGCCGTCGACGCCGAGTCGCTTGAGGTACGGCAGGCCCGCACGGACACCGGCCAGGTCGCCGATGCCGTCCCCGGTGCTGTCGAGGAAGCTGCGGACGTACACCTCGTAGATGACGGCCGTGCGCCACCACTGCTGTTGCGCGGTGTGCTCGGACCGCTCGGAGGGGCGCGGCTCGTTCTGTATCGGGCCGTCCTGGACAAGCACGGCGTCCCGGCCGGACGGGTCCTGTTGGCCCACACCGACCGCAACCCCGACCCGGAACTCCACCTCGACCTCATCGCCCGGGGCGCGTACCTCGTCTACGACACGATCGGGCGGATCAAATACCGGCCGGACTCGGCTCTCCTCGACCTCATCGAGCGCATGGCCGAGGCCGGCAAGCTGGGCCAGATCTGCTTGGGGACCGACGTCGGACGCAAGTCCTCGCTCACCGCCTACGGTGGCGGGCCGGGCATGGACGTGCTCGGCAGGGAGTTCGTGCCGCGGTTGCGTCGGCGTCTGGGCCACGAGGCGGTCGAGACCGTGCTGCGGTACGCCCCCCAGACACTGCTGGCCAAAGAGCCCTCCGCCACGTGAGCCTTCGCCGGCCTCGATGTCCATAACCTGCCAACCGCCTGGCCGACTTCGGCCCCGACATCGGCGCGCACCACTGATAGAACACCAAGAACGAACACGAGCCCCTTCCCCACCGACATCCACAGGCCCTGGGCGCCGGCTGTCCGCTGACCCAGGAAAGGACGAGGACGCCGTGACGACCACGCCCAGCACGCGAGCCGCCCTGAGAACCAGCTACCAGGCCGACCTCGCCGACGGAACGGCCCGCTTTCTGGAGCCGCGCCGCCCTGACTGCCCCTGGTGCGGCTCAACGACCCTTCAAGTCCACCTGACCAGCCCCGACTTCATTCAAGCCAAGCCCGGTTCGTTCACGCTGGAACGGTGCCGTGACTGCAGACACATATTCCAGAACCCCCGACTGAACGCCTCCGGCCTCGAGTTCTACTACCGGGACCTCTACGACGGGCTCGGTGCCAAGAGCGTCGAGTTCGGTTTCAGCTTGATGCGCAAGCTCTACCAGCGGCGCGCCCGCATGCTCCAGCCCTACACCACGCCCCGCGCCTGGCTGGATGTCGGCACGGGCTACGGGCATTTCTGCCACACCGCCAAGGAGATCTGGCCACAGACCACCTTCGCGGGCCTGGACCGCGGCGACGGAGTGCGAGAAGCCCAACGCCGTGGCTGGATCGACGACGCCCACCAAGGCTCGTTCCCCGACCTCGCCGACACGCTCACCCACCGCTACGACGTGGTGAGCATGCACCACTACCTCGAGCACACCATCGACCCGATCGCCGAGATCCGCGCCGCCGCACACGTCCTGCCTCCCGGGGGACACCTCCTCATCGAAGTGCCCGACCCCGAATGCGCCGGGGCCCGCCTCCTCGGCAAGTACTGGTCACAGTGGGTGCAACCCCAGCACCTGCACATGTTCCCCGTCGGCAACCTCACACAGGCCCTCGCCGCCAACGGCCTCTCGATCCTGGCCGTCGAGCACAGACGAGCCGACCTTGGACTGGACTTTCTACTGGCCGCCAAACGGCTTCTTTCCACCCTCGCCCAGGACCCACGCCGCCCCTGGGTACCTCGCCCACCCACCACAACCGACCACGCACGATGGGCCGCCGCGCTGCTCCTCGCCCTGCCGGCGCTGCCGGCCGGCTTCCTGCTCGACCTGACTGTCCGCCCACTGCTGCCACGCCACAGCAACGCCTACCGCATCCTCGCCACGAAGGCCCCTGCCTAGCATTCCGCCCGTATTACGCCGCCGCCACCCACTCCAGGACGACCTTCGAGAATTCCTCCGGCAGTTGCTCCAGGGCCGGGACATGGCCGCCGGACAGGACGCGGGTCTCGCAGCCGAGGGCGGCGGCGAACTTCTCCAGGGAGGGCAGGGAGTAGTGGTCACCAGGGGCGCAGACCGCGAGGGTCCGGGCCGTGATGTGAGGCAGACGTTCGTCCATCACATAGCGCCGCACCGCCTCATGGCCGTCCTCCACCCGGTCGAGGACGGTCAGCGCGTCGACCATGAACCGGTTGAGCGCGGCCTCCTCCCCTGCCTGGTAGAAGCCGCGGCGCCGGTTCCACAGCTCCTGCAGGTGCGAGCCGTCGGGCTTCGGGTCGACCTGGTCGACCTGCTTGCGCGTGGCCGCCGTACGCCGCTTCTCGTCGTCGATGAAGGGCGTGGCGGACAGCAGGAGGCCGGCGACCCGGTCCTGGTGGCGGGCGGCGAGTTCGACTGCGATCACCCCGCCCGTGTGGTGCCCGACGAGATGGAAGCGGTCCAGCCCCAGTGCCTCGATCAGCGCGTCGGCGGCGTCCGCATACCGCTCGACCGAGTGCGGCCCGTCAGGTTTCGCGGAGGCGCCGAAGCCCAAGGTGTCCATGGCGATCGCCCGGTGCTCGGCGCCGACCAGGGGCAGTACGTCAAGGTATTCGGTCCACGAGCGCGGGGTCTGGTGGAGCATCAGTACGGGCTCGCCCATGCCGCATTCGGCATAGTGCAACTGCCCGAAGGGGCTGGGGACATAGCCCTTGTGCAGGGTGTACGTCATCGGTGACCTGCCTTCGCTGCCCGCTCCCCCGCCGCCGCCAGGTCGAGGGCGATGTCGGTGATCATGTCTTCCTGGCCGCCGACCATGCCGCGGCGTCCGACCTCGACGAGGATCGCGCGGGTGTCCAGGCCGTAGCGGGCGGCGGCGGTCTCGGCGTGGCGCAGGAAGCTGGAGTACACACCGGCGTAGCCCAGGCTGAGGGTTTCGCGGTCGACGCGGACGGGGCGGTCCTGGAGGGGTCGTACGAGGTCGTCCGCGGCGTCCATGAGCGGGAACAGATCGCAGCCGTGCTGCCAGCCCATGAGGTCGGCGACGGCGATGAACGCCTCCAGGGGGCAGTTGCCGGCCCCGGCGCCCTGTCCGGCCAGGGAGGCGTCGACGCGGGTGCAGCCGTTTTCGACGGCGATGACCGTGTTGGCCACCCCCAGTGCGAGGTTGTGGTGGGCGTGGATGCCCAACTCCGTTGCCGGGTCGAGCACGTCGCGATAGGCGCGGAAGCGGTCGCGGACGCCGTCCATGGTGAGCCGGCCGCCGGAGTCGGTGACGTACACGCAGTGTGCGCCGTAGGACTCCATGAGCCCCGCCTGGCGGGCCAGTTCGGCGGGCCCCGCCATGTGGGACATCATCAGGAACCCGGCGACGTCCATGCCCAACTCACGGGCCGCGTGGATGTGCTGGGCGGAGATGTCGGCCTCGGTGCAGTGGGTGGCGATGCGCACCGAGCGGATGCCCAGGGAGTGCGCCCGCTTCAGGTCGCCCACGGTGCCGATGCCGGGCAGCAGCAGGGTGGTCGGGATCGCCTGCCGGACGGCGTCGGTGACGACCTCGATCCACTCCCAGTCGGTGTGGGCGCCGACGCCGTAGGTGACGCTGGAGCCGGACAGTCCGTCGCCGTGCGCGATCTCGATGGCGGCCACTCCGGCCGCGTCGAGGGCGGCGGCGATGGTACGGGCCTGCTCGACGGTGTAACGGTGCCGGATGGCGTGCATGCCGTCGCGGAGGGTCACGTCCTGCACGTACAAGGTGGTCACTTGGCCGCCTCCGTCCGGTGTGCGGCCAGGCGTTCCGCGGTGCGCAGCGCGGCCGAGGTCATGATGTCGAGGTTGCCGGCGTAGGCCGGGAGGTAGTGGGCGGCGCCCTCCACCTCCAGGAACACGGAGACCTTCACGGGAGCGGGGTCGGCGGGCACGAGCATGCGCAGCGGGTCGTCGGCGGCGACCTTGTCGAACTGGACCCTCTGCTTCAGCCGGTAGCCGGGTACGTACGCCTGGACCCGTCCGACCATCGCCTCGACGGACGCGGTGACGGCCTGCTCGTCACAGTCGGAGACGAGGCAGTGCACCGTGTCCCGCATGATCAGCGGCGGTTCCGCGGGGTTGAGGACGATGATCGCCTTGCCCCGGGCCGCGCCCCCCACGTGCTCGATGGCGGAGGCGGTGGTCTCCGTGAACTCGTCGATGTTCGCCCGGGTACCGGGGCCCGCCGAGCGGGAGGCGATGGACGCGACGATCTCCCCGTAGTGGACCGGTGTCACGGCCGAGACGGCAGCCACGATGGGAATGGTGGCCTGCCCGCCGCAGGTGACCATGTTGACGTTTCCGGCGTCCAGGTGCGCGTCCGCGTTGACCGGCGGCACCACGTACGGGCCGATGGCGGCCGGGGTCAGGTCGACCACTGTGCGCCCGAGACCGCGCAGCACCTCGTCATGACGGCGATGGGCACCCGCCGACGTGGCGTCGAAGACGATCCGTACATCCGCGAACTCGTCCAGTGCGGCCAGTCCGTCGATGCCCTGATGCGTGGTGGCCAACTTCAGCCGGCGGGCGCGGGCGAGACCGTCGGAGTCCGGATCGATGCCGGCCATCGCCGCCATCTCCAGGCTCTCCGACAGCCGCAGCACCTTGATCATGAGGTCGGTGCCGATGTTGCCCGAGCCGATGACGGCCACCTTGGTACGGATACTCACGGCCGCTCTCCCTCCATCGCGAACTCGACCGCCACCCGGCCCAGTTGACTGATACACGCCTCGAACCGGTCGCCCGGCACCGCGACCGCCATCGGGCCCAGCGCCCCCGTCAGCACCACATCCCCGGCCCGCAACGGATCCCCCGTCCCGGCCAGCGTCGAGGCCAACCACACCGCCGCGTTCAGCGGACCGCCCAGGCAGTCGGCACCGGTGCCCTCGGAGACCAGCTCGCCGCCGCGGGTCATCGTCATCCGTACGCCGCGCAGATCCAGGCCCGTCAGCGGTACGGGGGTGCCGCCGAGCACGAAGAGGCCGCTGGAGGCGTTGTCGGCGACCGTGTCGACGATGGTGATGTCCCACTCCGCGATCCGGCTGTCCACGATCTCCAGCGCGGGCAGTGCGAAGTCGGTGGCGCGCAGCACATCGGCCACCGTGCACCCGGAGTGCGGCAGATCCGCGCCCAGGACCAGGGCGACCTCCGCCTCCACCTTGGGCTGAAGCAGCCGCCCGGCCGCCACCTCACCGCCCTCCGGGACCGCCATGTCGGCGAAGAGAGCCCCGAAGTCGGGCTGGTTCACGCCGAGTTGGGCCTGCACGGCGGGCGACGTCAGGCCGATCTTCCGGCCGACGATCCGACGCCCGGCGGCCACGTCACGCTCGACGTTCACCCGCTGCACCGCGTACGCGGCGTCGATGTCACCCTCGGGCAGCAGCGCGCGTACGGGCGGGCAGGCCGTACCCGTGCGACACGCTTCGACCAGGGTGTCGGCGACCTTGAGCACCTCGGGGGCGGTCATGAGCCCACCCGCGCGATCAGGGGTGACTCGGCGTCGACGGCACCCACCCCGCTCGCGCCGCCCGGCGCTCCCAGCGGTTCCGTCCGGCCCGGCAGCACCACGTCGAAGAACTGCCGGTTGTCCTCCCGGTGTTCGGGTTCGGCGCGCCGGTCGACGGTGATCGCCTGCTCGGGGCAGGCGACCTCGCAGGCACCGCAGTCGATGCACTCCGTCGGGTTGATGTAGAGCTTGCGGGCACCTTCGTAGATGCAGTCGACAGGGCATTCCTCGACGCAGGACCGGTCCATGATGTCGACACAGGCCGACCCGATGACGTACGCCATCTCAGTTCTCCTTCTCGGTCGAGTGCCCCGGGAACAGCGGGGCCTCGGGGTCGATGACGGTGGCGGCGTTGTTCACGGCGGTGGCGACCTCGCCGAAGCCGACGGCGATGAGGCGCACCTTGCCCGGGTAGTCGGTGATGTCGCCCGCGGCGAACACACGGGGGACGTTGGTGGCCATCCGGGTGTCCACGGCGATGCGCCGGGCCTGGAGGGACAGGCCCCAGTTCTGGAGTGGGCCCAGATCAGCGGTGAAGCCCAGGGCGGCGACGACGGTCTGCGCCGGGAGGAGCCGGGTGGTCCTGTCGACGCGGTGCCGGATCTCCGCCTGCTCCAGGTGCGCTGAGCCGTGCAGCGCGCTCACCTCGGAGTCCACGATGATCTCGATGCCGAGCGCGCGGACCTTCTCCACGGTCGCGGCATGGGCCCGGAACCGGCTGGTGCGGTGGACGAGTGTGACGGACCGGGCGATCGGGGCGAGCGTCGCCGCCCAGTCGAAGGCGCTGTCGCCGCCGCCGACGACCACCACGTCCCGGTCGGCGTGGTCGGCCGGGCTGGGTACGAAGTAGACCTGGCCACGGCCGAGGAAGGTGTCGCCGGCCGGAAGGGGACGCGGGGTGAACGTGCCCACTCCCCCGGTGATCACGACGGCACCGGCGTGGACCGTGGTGCCCTGGTCGCTGCGTACGACGGGGCGTCCGTCCGCGTCGTGAGAGAGCTCGACCGCCCGGTGGCCGAGCAGGTAGACGGGCCCGTACGGCTCGGCCTGGGCGACCAGGTTGTCCACCAGGTCGCGGCCGCGCACCGACGGGAACCCCGCGATGTCGAAGAGGGGCTTCTCCGGGTACATGGCGCTGATCTGGCCGCCGCACTGGGGCAGGACGTCCATGACCGCGACCCGCAGCCCGCGGAAGCCCGCGTAGTAGGTGCCGTAGAGGCCCGCGGGCCCGGCGCCGATGATCAGGACGTCGGTCTCGATCCGGCGCGAGAAGTCCGTGCTCACCGGCACGTCGGATAGAACGCTCATGGCCTGGGAGCGTATGGACGGCCGCGATCCCACCCAACGAGTCCGTTCCGGTGAGCAGGACGCCTTGCTTATGCGGACCCGGGAAGCGCTGGGATGGTCGGCGTCCGACGATTTCCCGCCAGCGGAGGACCCACATGCGTAGGGACAGAGAACCACGGCTCGGTATCAGGCTCAGCACCATGACCGCCGCCTGCGCGGCACTGGTCCTCACCACGGCCTGCACGGCCGGTTCGACGGACTCGGCGGGGGTGTCGTCGGCAGGGAAGCCGACGGTACGGGTCGCCCTCGGCGTCGACGCCTCGTACGCGCCGTTCTACCTGGCCATGGAACGAGGCATGTTCGAGAAGGCGGGCGTCAACGTCGAGCTCGTGAAGACCGAAGGCGGTCCCGCCGCGGCCGAGGCCGTGTCCGCCGGCACCGCGCAGATCTCGGCCAACGCCGACTCCACCGCCCTGCCACTGATGGCGTCCAACCCCGATCTGCGGTCGCTGGGCGTCTTCCAGTCCTCCGATCGCTACCTCAAGGTCGTCCTGCGCGACGGCATCGACTCCCCGAAGCAGATCAAGACCATGGCGTCGATCGGCGGGCTCGGGCTGTACGCGACGCACCAGTATCTGCGCCACAACGGCATCGATCCGAAGTCGGTGAAGATCCCGCAGAGTTCACCGCCGGAGATCCCCGGCATGCTGCAGCGGGGCTCGATCGACGCGTACATCCTCTTCGAGCCGTGGGCGGCGAAGGGCGACGCGGAGGGCGGTCATGTCGCCGGACGCATCGGCGACTTCGGGGTGAAGTACCTGCAGTGGCTGCTCACCGACCAGAAGTGGCTCAAGGACAACGAGGAGGTCGCCGGCAAGGTCTTCAAGGTGGTGGCCGCCGCGGACAAGCTCGTCACCGACGACCCCGCCGCCGCGGCGAAGGCCTCGAACCAGCAGGTGAAACTCCCCGCGGCGGAGACGGCGAAGGTGCTGCCGGAGATCACCTTCGCCGCCCGCGGCATCAACGACACGGATGTCGGCGAGTCGAAGAAGATCGTCGACTTCCTCCTCGACCAGAAACTGATCAAGCAGTCGCCGGACCTGGGGACGTCGCTGCTGAAGGGCTGGTACGAGCAGCACGCGAAGTGAGTCAGGGCTGCGTGAGTCCGACCTGCCCTGTGACGCAGGGAGCGCCGTCGTCCTTGAGGACCGAGACGTCGAGCGTCACCCGCACTCCCGCGTCGCAGGGCTCGGTCGTGCGTACCGTCGCGGTCCAGGTGAGCTTCTCCCCGGCCACGGCGGTCGCCCGGTTGCGCCAGCTCACCGACTCCAGGCGGGCTCCGGGTCCGGCCCACTGAAGCGCGTACCTGCTGAGCGTCTCGCCGTGCAGCGTGGACTGCACGACGACGTCCGAGAAGCCCTCCGAGGCGGCGAACTCGGCGTCGTAGTGGATGCGGTGGGAGTTCCACGACACGGCGCTGAACCGGAACAGCTGCACCCTGCTGTGGGAGTACACGCGCGGTGGGCAGACCTGCCCTTCGGCGGCAGCCGACGTCATGCGGCGCCCCCGCCGTCCAGGACGACGATCGTCTCGTCCACGGCCATCAGTTCCTCTCCGTCCTCCGCGGTGAAGCGGGTGGTGACCCCGAGCAGCACGAACTCGCCCGACTGGCCGCGCCGGTGATCGGCCGAGGTGACCGCGCGGGAGGCGGTGACGCGGGCGCCCGCGACCGGGGGGCGGCCCAGCCGGACCGACTCGCCGCCGTGCACCTGGCGTACCGGCAGGCCCTGTGTGCAGGGCGATTCACGCAGTGCGAGCCCGTCCGGGCGCAGTTCGCCCTCGGCCGGGCCGTCCTCCCAGCTCAGCGTTCCGGCGAGGAACAGGGCGGGGGCGGCGACCGGTTCCCCGGCCGCCTCCTGGGCACGGGCCCGGCGGATGTAGTCCGTGTCGTTGAGTGCGGCGGCGTACCGGCAGAAGTCCTTCACGCCGAGCACGCCGCAGTCCTCGCTCTCCCACTCCCCGATCAGCTTCCGGGCGCGGCAGAGCACCTCGTCCAGTACCGCGGTCGGGTTGTGCCGGCTCACCGCAGCGACCGGCTGATTCCCAGGGCGGCGGTGCGCAGCGCCGTGGCGTGCCCGGAGGGGTCCATGCGGTAGGTGGGCGCGGTGATGGACAGCGCGCCGACGAGCGTGGACTGGCTGCCGAAGACCGGTACGGCCATGCTCGTGTAGCCGAGGCGGACCTCCTCGGCCTCGGTCGCGATGCCCTCCGCCCGGATGCGCTCCAGCTGGGCGCGCAGCCGCCCCGGTGAGGTGACCGTGTGCCGGGTGAACGGCTTCAGCCCGCTCCTGACCACCTCGGCGAAGAGCGAGCCGGGAGAGTAGGCCAGGATCGCCTTGCCGGTGGCCGTGCAGTACAGCGGCAGCCGGCCCGCCACCCGGGACTCCTCGTTCAGACCGCGGTGCGGGAAGATCTTCTCCAGGTACACCACGTCGAGGCTGTCGTGGATGGCGAAGTGGATGGTCTCCTGGGTGGCCAGCAGGAGGTCCTCCATATACGGCTGGGCCACCTCGCGCAGGATGCGCTGCCGGTGCACCCGCTGGCCTATCTCGAACAGGCGCAGCCCGAGCCGGTAGTCGCAGCCCGTCCGCTCCAGCAGCCCCCACACCACCAGCTCCTGGGCGAGCCGGTGCACGGTGGCCTTGGCCACGCCCGTGCGGCGCACCAGTTCGGCGAGCGAGAGGGCGCTGTCCTCGGCGGTGAACGCCTCCAGAATGGGTCTGACCTTGCCCAGGACGGAGTTCATCGGGTCGGGGC